>NZ_PIBN01000015.1:0-128689 GCF_002806655.1 Klebsiella sp. K-Nf6
TTCGGTCCGTAGGCCCGCGCAAGCGCAGCGCCGCCGGGCGCCAGGTCGCGGCTATGATGCCGTTTTTTTGCCGGGTGGCGGCTACGCCTGACCCGGCCTACAGGGCTGCGCTTTCAGCGCTAAAGCGATTCTTCGGTCCGTAGGCCCGCGCAAGCGCAGCGCCGCCGGGCGCCAGGTCGCGGCTATGATGCCGCTTTTTTGCCGGGTGGCGGCTACGCCTGACCCGGCCCACGCCTTACGGGAGTCATTATGTCGTTCTGTCATATGCGCATCGCCAGACCGGTCAGTGAACTGGACGCCGCCGCCAGCATGTATTGCGCCGGGCTGGGGCTTCAGCAGCTCGGCAGTTTTACCGATCATGAAGGATTCAGCGGGATAATGCTCGGCGCGCCCGCCGCGGACTGGCATCTGGAATTCACCCACTGTCGCCACCATCCCGTCACTCCCTCGCCAGGAGATGAAGATTTGCTGGTGCTGTATTACCCACAGCAGGCGGAATGGGAAGCACAGTGCGCCGCCATGGACGCCGCCGGATTTCTGCGCGTCACGGCGTTTAACCCTTACTGGGAGGTCAATGGCGTCACTTTCGTCGACCGGGACGGCTATCGCACCGTATTGCAAAACCGCGCCTGGGGAGAAGTGCGAAGCGCTTCCGATCACGAGGAGAATCAATAACCTCTCCTGTGTGTCCTGCGCAGTGCCCGGCGTGGACGTTAACGCTCTTCCGCCCGCAGCCACGGCGTCACCGTGAGCCCGGCCAGCAGCCCTTCCGGACTGAGCAATCGGGTGACCGTCTGTCCCCACGGTTCGTCGCGCGCAGCGACGAGCAGGCGGTATCCTTGCTGCTGTAGCCGCGCCGTCGCCGCAGCCAGGTCGCGGACCTCAAACTCAATCCATGCCTGCGGCACCGGCTCCGTCTCCGGCCACTGGTCCTGACCAAAGCAGGACTGCGCCGCCTGCGCCAGCGGCCACAGCGCGAAATGTTTCACCCCACCGATGGCATCCTGCTCGCTGAGGAGATACGCCTCGTTACCCGGCATCGGCTTCAGCGGCAACCCCAACGCCTGACAATAGAAGTCACGGCTTTGCGACGTGCTGCGGGTGATGGGACCGAAGCCCGCAATGAACAAAACGTCAATATCAGCGAAATTATCAGCGAAATCGTGGGACATGTTCTCTCCTGAACGCGGCGGTAAGATAACGCCATCATGCCCGTACGCAGGCGCCAGCGGCAAACCCTATTAATGGCGGGCGCATGCACGAACATCCGTAACGGATAAAACGCCATCGCGACTCGCCAGCGCCCTCGCGGCGCGCTATGCTAAACATCCCTTGTATTAAACACTTATCCCTATGAGCACTTCCGTCAGCACCACGCAACTCAATTTGCGCATCATTTCGATTGTTGTCTTCACCTGTATCTGCTATCTCTCCATCGGCCTGCCGCTGGCCGTACTGCCGGGGTACATTCACTATCAGCTGGGCTACAGCACCTTTGTTGCCGGGATTGTGATCAGCCTGCAATACATTTCAACGCTGATCAGTCGACCGCACGCCGGGCGCTATACCGATATCTGGGGCCCGAAAAAAGTGGTCAGTCTCGGGATCATCTGCTGTCTGCTGAGCGGCGCATTTACCCTGCTGGCGGTGCTGCTGCAGGCGACGCCGATGATGGCCATCGCCGCGCTGCTGGCGGGCCGGGTGTTTCTTGGCGTCGGGGAGAGCTTTACCGCGACCGGCGCCACGCTCTGGGGGATCAAAACCGTCGGCGCGATCCATACCTCGCGGGTGATCTCCTGGAATGGCGTGGCGACCTATGTCGCCATGGCGATCGGGGCGCCGCTGGGGGTCACCCTTAACCACTATTTCGGCATTAGCGGATTTGCCACGGTGGTGGTGGTGGTGGCCGCCATCGGCCTGCTGTTCGCCCGCACCCGCCAGGATGTCAGCGTGACCGCTGGGGTCAGAGCGCCCTTTCACGCGGTGGTACGAAAAATTTGGCCTTATGGCCTGGGGCTGGCCTTTGGTACCGTTGGCTTCGGCGTTATCGCCACCTTCATCACCCTCTATTTTGCGGCGCACAGCTGGCAGGGCGCGGCGTTTACCCTCTCCCTGTTCAGCGTCGGCTTTATCTGCGTCCGCCTGGTGCTGGGAAATACCATTACCCGCTATGGCGGGGTCCCGGTCTCGCTGGTCTGCTTTGTGATCGAGTGTCTTGGCCTGCAGCTGATCTGGCTGGCGCCGTCAGCCTGGGTGGCCGGCGTCGGCGCCTTTCTCACCGGTTCGGGTTTTTCCCTGGTCTTCCCGGCGTTAGGGGTCGAGGCAGTCAAACAGGTGGAAGAGCAAAACCAGGGAACCGCCCTCGGCACCTACTCGGCGTTTCTTGACCTGGCGCTGGGACTCACCGGGCCGCTGGCCGGATGGGTCGCCGGCTTCTACGACCTTGCCACGCTATATCTGTTGGCGGCGATTGTCGTGGTGTTCGCTTTCCTGCTCATTTTACGCGTCCAGCGACAACAGCGAGCCGTCTCAAGGACGTAATCAGGCCTGGCCCGCGGGTCGCCGCGGGCAAAAAACGAATCGGCAATTGACGACGATTCGGCTTCCGTGCAAACATCCTCCTCAGCGTCTGACAACAGATGCAAGGACGGTAGCGGAGAACAACAGAGATCGCACAACGATCCAGCCCGGCGCCGTAGTCCAATCCGAATCACTGACCCACACGGTGAATTCCTGATTCTGGCGGGAAACACAGACATGCACCAAAGTTTTAATCAGCGCGTTCATTTCTATTACTGCGTCCTGGTCGCGCTGAAGATGCACGGAAAGTCGAAAAAATCGGGCGGTATCAGAGGAAAGAATAACTTTCTGCTGAAATGGCTGCGCAGGGCGCAGGATAACAACATTTTCCCACCCGATATCACCAGCGAAATTGAATGGCTGCGGGGAAAAATCATTCAGGCCGGTTACGACACCGATCTCGAACCGATGCTGGATTTTGTTTACGCCACCGCCAGCCGCGCTGAAGCGCTCAAGAACGCCGAATAAGTCACTGCGCCCGCAACGGGCGCAGTGACTGTCCATCCCACCGCCTCCCTGAGCGTACCGACCAGACGCGAAAACCCCACTGATGTTTATTCTTTTTGTGACACTGTCACGAAATGGGTTACCGCTGGTCACATTCGGCGGCTGACAGTCGGCCTGTGGCGTTCTATGCTTTGCCCAGTCTTCCCTCACACAGGAACGCGCTATGGCTGACTGGAACCCTTCTTTGTATTTGCAATTTGACGCTGAACGTACCCGCCCCGCGGCCGATCTGCTCTCGCGTATTGCCCATCTGCAGGTTGAACACGTCGTCGACCTTGGCTGCGGGCCGGGAAACAGCACCCGCCTGCTGCGCGCCGCCTGGCCGCTGGCGGCAATCACCGGTATCGATAACTCCCCGGCCATGCTGGCGCAGGCGGCACAGGCCTTACCCGACTGTGAGTTCATCGACGCCGATATTGCCCGCTGGCGGCCTGCGCAACCGGTAGACGTGATCTATGCGAACGCCTCTCTGCAGTGGCTGGCGGATCATGAGACGCTGTTTCCGCATCTGGTGGCGCAGCTGGCAGACAACGGAACGCTGGCCGTGCAAATGCCGGATAACTGGCAGGAACCCTCGCATACCCTGATGCGCCAGGTCGCCAACGAACAAGGATTACCGGACCGCGGACGCCAGCCCTTACTCCCGCCGGACGCCTGGTACGATATGCTGACGCGCCAGGGTTGCGAAGTTGATATCTGGCGCACCACCTATTTTCATCCCCTCGCTTCCCATCAGGCGATAAGCGACTGGCTGCAGGGGACCGGATTGCGTCCCTATCTGGCCGGCCTGGACGAGCAGTCCAGAAACGCGTTTCTGACACGCTATGTCGAACTACTGGCTGAACACTATCCGTTACAGTGTAACGGAAAGGTGCTCCTGCGATTCCCCAGACTGTTTATCGTGGCGCGAAAAATAGTCGTCTGAGCGGAATGAGCGCTTAAGCGTGGTAATGGGTATGGAAAACAGGGCGAAAAATCGTCCTGCTTATCAGGATGAAACATCCTGAACATTGCGATATTCAACCTCTTTCCCGGCATGCGACAGTGATTGCCATCTCAACACCCAATAACGGGAGTCACTGTGGAAAATAACGCTGTTAATCGCAACACCCTGGCCGCCATTGCGCCAAAACTGGCCGAACTGACCGAAACGGTACTGTTTGGTGATATCTGGGCACGCCGCGATCTGTCGCCCCGCGAACGGAGCCTGATCACCCTTTCTGCCCTGACGGCGTTGGGTAAAACCCAGCAGCTGCCGTGGCATATCGCTCTCGGCTATCAAAATGGTCTGAGCCAGGCCGAAATCGTCGAGCTGTTTACCCATCTGGCGTTCTATGCCGGCTGGCCGGCGGCGGCCAGCGCCCTGACCTGTCTGAATGAGCAGGAGACACCATGCCCCTGACCCGCATATCGCTTGGCACGGCCTGGCGTCCCACGGAGTTTGCTCAATTGTCGGCGCTCTTTCATGAGTGTCTGGTGGCGGAGTTCGACGTGCCGTCAGCAGATAAATTTCAGTTTATAGAACAGACCGCCGACGAGCAGCGCATTTATGACCGGTACTACCTCAGCGATGGACGCAGCGCCCGCTTCGTGCTGTTTCATATTTTCGCCGGGAAACCGCGCAGCCGGGCGCAGAAACAGGGGCTTTATCGTCGACTCTGTGCGCGGTTAGACGATGAGATGGCGGTCAGCCCGCAGGACGTGATGGTGGTTATCCAGTTTAACCAGCAGGAGGACTGGAGTTTTAGCGCAGGGAAGATGGCGGATGAATAACGCCGGCGGCGCCGCAAGAGGCACCGCGTTTCAGGACTATATCATTTGCTACCAGGCACAACAGCGATCGTTCCATGAATCACGATACATGATGTTCCCTTCTGTGTATCTCCAGGTGATCGTCTCATAACGGAAATCAATGTCTTCAAGGTGAGTACTTGTCATTCCGGCCGGATGTAAATTTGGTGTGATTGCCGTAATCTTAATATTCGCCATCGCTATGTTAAAATATTCAATTTCCAGTCCCGCCTCATTTATTCTGTACATTTTTAGCGTTGCCGATTTTAATGTTCGACCTTCACAAAGAGCCCTAAATAACAAAGGTGTTGTTCTGTCAAACTCTTTTTGAATTTTAACCGGTGTATGAAGACGGGTTCCCGTCAGCTTTCCTGTATTATTATCGGTAGGTAACCAAACATGATGATTCACTGCGCGCAATTCGATGGAACCTGTGCGTGTGGGCATCAGGCAAGAACCTATAATAGGCGAATCATTCTCATCAGTTAACCATAAATATGCTGGATTTGACATTACCCCTCCTCTTTCATATCAGTTTTTAACTTTAAACCAAACAACAACGTGAAACCCAATGATTAATAAAATAAAAAGTCCTATTAAGTTAATGGCAATGTCAGGAAAAAGAGAGACTGCAATCATGCTAAATACAATGATTAATAATACAATACCCCACCCCCATAAAAAAAGAATGAACTCTTCCTTTAACCATCTTTTCAAGAAACCCATTCATTCACCTCATTAATTTAATAAGTAATTCAGCAAGTTCATCATCAGAAATAATCATCGGATTTAAATAAGGAACTCCTGTGAGGACAGGTTCGATGAGAAAGTACATCATCTCCAGATGGTTGACATATAAGGCATTGTAATAAAATGAATTATGCATTTTCAAATTGTCAGCGCTCTTTGCGGCATCCTGAATCAATCCATACACGTTCAATACCACTGCGGTAGCAGTTACACTCCCTTTAAGGACTAATGACCTTGCCCTGTTGATACGCCCATATACAACAGTATTAAACCTGGAAGTCTGGCAAATCATGGTTGCTACTGCCATGATTAAAATCCGATTAGTTAATCCTGCTGATGATATGTAAACTCCCGCCCCGACAAGCTTCTTGAGAATATATTGAGCTTTTTCTTCTTTTTTATTTTGAAAGTAGGTTTCTATATATATTTTAACCATTTGGAAAATGATATCACGGTTTTTAACTAACTGCGCCAGCCCTGCAATAAATCTTGTGTCCTCTTGCTTTAACTTAGAGCAAACATCCTGATAATTATCCATTAAGCAGGAAGTATAATACGAAGCACGGGTTATACCATTTCCCATTTGATTCAGTGTATCAATAACATTCTTTTTCACTCCAGAAAATGCTTCATCAAATTTCATGGCCAGAATACGCTCTGCCTCGATAGAGGTAATAATGAAATCCCTATAATACATAATCAGATCCTTCCTTTATTAGATCATTCATTGTTCCTGCACATATTTCTTATGATCATTTGGCCTTTCAATATACTTATAAAATGATGGCCTTGATAGTATTATTGACTTTACTCTTTTTTGTTTAAATTCACTCGCACCCTGCCCGGTTAAAAATATCTCAGTTAGCTATTACTTCGTGCTGTTTCATATTTTCGCCGGGAAACCGCGCAGCCGGGCGCAGAAACAGGGGCTTTATCGTCGACTCTGTGCGCGGTTAGACGATGAGATGGCGGTCAGCCCGCAGGACGTGATGGTGGTTATCCAGTTTAACCAGCGGGAGGACTGGAGTTTTAGCGCAGGGAAGATGGCGGATGAATAACGCCAGCGGCGCCGCAAGAGGCGCCGCGTTTCAGGCTACCAGGCGAGATGATGCACCAGTGAGAGATCCCAGGCCGTAGCCAATAGTGAAAGAAACATAATCAGATTGACCACTGTGTCGAGACGTTTTTCCATCGTTGCTTCTCCTGAGCCGGTTTCCCCTGTTATAGCGGGAAAAGCTTAACAACCTCTTACCGCTTCAGGACCCAAGCGTGATCCTGTAGCGCACATAATCGTCAGCCGGGGTAAACTCATCATACAGATGACGGGCTGGATTATCATGGCGCGTATGCCAGTACAACCGCGACCAGCCTTTGTCTGCCCCTTCGGTTTGCAGCGACTTAATGATTGTTCTGGCAATGCCTTGTCCACGGAAGGCAGGATCGACAAACAGATCCTCCAGATAGCAGATTGGCGTGGTGACCCAGGTTCCCTCGTGAAGAATGCAGATGGCGAACCCCACCACCGTATCATCGACCACAGCCACCCTGCCCAGCACCGGGGAGTTCATGTCCAGCATTCGCTGCCAGGTGCATTCGGTCACCTCTTCCGGCTGCGGGCTGCCATAGAAGCGGGTATAGCCTTCCCAGAGATTAAGCCATTCGGCTTTGTCGTGCGGCCGTATTTCCCGGATATCGATGACCATGCGAGTTTCCTTACAGATGAATGTATTAGCCTGCGAACATTGGCAGGGAAAATGGGTTCAAACCATTATTTTCCTGTGCAGCCACATGTTCAAGCGGCATAGCGGCAATTCTCTCCTTGCAGGGGGCGATTTGGCACTAAAAGGCTTTTTTGCAGCGGAGTGACCGACCGGCTCGATAGCCGTGATAAAAAAGCATGTTGTAACTAATGAAGGGGCTTTAAAACCCGGCCGCAGCCGGGTCAATGACGTCCGCTATCAGCACAAGGGCTGTACAGCATCACGCATACCGCGGGACAGGATAGCATCGAGGTCGGCAGTCACCTGCTCCACCAGCCCCGGGATCTGGCTCAAGTCCTGTTCCCAGTGAGCCTCTACGCTGAGTACCGCACTCACCAGCTCGCGGGTGCTCATCTGGCGATCCCGATGCCGGGCCCACAGCGTCTGGTATCGCGTCAACCATTCGGCATCATCCTGTACCGGATAGCGTTCACCCTCCCGCTCTCCCCGGTAGAAGGCGATCAGTGCTGCCAGCGCAAAAGTCAGCCGCGGCGGCAGTTGCCCACTCTTTTGCTGCCCTGCCAGCAGCTGCGGCAGAATGCGGGTGCGGTATTTGGTCATACCGTTGAGCGCAATCGAGAGCAGCTGATGTTTAATATACGGGTTACGGAAGCGCCCGGTCACGGCGCTGGCAAATGATTCAAGCTCATCGCGCGGCAGATCCAGCACCGGAATAATCTCGTCATAAATCGCTTTTTCGACAAACGCGCAAATCTCCGCATCGTTCATCGCCTCACCCACGGTGTCGATCCCGGCCTGGAAGGCCACCGGCACCAGCGCGGTATGCGCCCCATTGAGGATCGCCACTTTGCGCTCTTTATACGGCTTGATATCGTCCACAATGCGCACATTCAGCGGCAGTTTATCGAGACGCAGCTCGGCCGCCAGCGAGGCAGGCCCCTGGATCACAAACAGGTAGAAATGCTCGGCGGTATCAAGGAAGGCATCTTTATAGCCAGTCTGTGCCTCAAGGGCCGCCACTTCATCACGCGGATAGCCGGTTACGATGCGATCCACCAGCGTCGAACAGAAGGTGTTCGCTGAGGTCAGCCAGCGGATAAACGCCTGCGGCAGCTGCCAATCGGCAGCATAGCGCAGCACCAGCGCCTGCAGCGCCTCGCCGTTATAATCGATCAGTTCGCAGGGAATAATCACCCATCCCTTGTCGGCCGCACCGGCGAAATGTTGGTAGCGCTCAAACAACAGGCGCGTCAGTTTCGCCGGATAACTGACCGGCGGCGCGTCGTCAAAACGATCCCCTGCATGGTAGCTGATGCCCGCCTCAGTGGTATTGGAGAAGACAAACCGCATCTCCGGGTTATGCGCCAGACGTAAAAAAGCGTCGAAGTCAGCGTAAGCGCTGATCTCCCGGTTGACCGAGCGGATCAGACGCGCGTCGCTCACCGCCTCACCCTTCTCGTTCAGACCGCGAATAATGGTGGTGTAAAGGCCGTCCTGGGTGCTCAGTGAAGGCGGGAAATCCGTCGCAATAGGACGGACGACCACAATGCCCGCATTCAGGTCGGTATGCTCGTTGAGGAGATCTATCTGCCAGTCAACGAATGCGCGCAGGAAGTTGCCTTCACCAAACTGGATGATACGGTCAGGGTACTGCGCGCCGGGGAAATCACGACGGTTTAATGTTTTCACAATGGGTTCCCTCTAATAGTAGTCATACAACCTGAGTAATTGGTCCAATAAGTTATCAGGTTTTTCTACCAGTGAAACCCCGTTTTGATCAAAGCATTCTGCAATAGCGGCCGTCAGGGCAAAAACTTATAGAACAGTGAGGTGGCGGTCATCTCTCCGTCAGGCATCAGCGCATAGCGCGGGATTTCCCCCACTTTTTCCCAGCCACAGCGGACATAGAACTGCTCCGCCCCGCTACCGGTTGCCGTGTCCAGCACCAGCACCGACTTCCCTTGCCGCCGGGCGGTTTGCTCCAGCTCGGCCATCAGCGCGTTGGCAATCCCCTGGCGGCGGGCATTTTGGTGAACCAAAAGTTTGGCGACATCCGCGCGATGGGGCTGGTTTTCCGGTTGGCGGGTGATAAGTTGCACGGTACCGACGGGTCGTTCATCCGCGTCGAGGGCCACCAGTACGATGCGCTCCCCGGCGGCCACGCTGTCGGCGGTGTGTTGCCAGAAAGTGGTGGCCGTCTGCGCGCTAAAGGGCAGCATAAAACTTACCGAGGCGCCGCCGTTGACGCAGCTTGCCAGGATATCGCTTAATGCCGGGAGGTGGTGCAGAATATCGTCACGCGACAGCGTGCGCAGTGAAAAGGATGTGGTCATGGAAGCTCCCTGTAATTGACCACATCACTATGTTTTTAACCAAAAATTAACACAAGCGGATTCCGTATAGGATTTTCTTATGGTGCGCTTTCGGTTAGCGCTGGCATACAGATGCGGTTGCGACCGGTCTGTTTGGCTTTGACCATCTCCTCGTCTGCCGCCATCAGCAATTGGTTAAACAGCTCGGTGATGCGAGCGTGCCCCACCTCGCGCGTCTCCAGCCCCATACTGATGGTCAGATGGATTGGATTCTGCCCGAGGCCGAAGGGTTGCGACTCCACCCCGTGGCGGATTTTTTCCGCCAGTAAATAGCCCTGCTGGGTACTGTCGACAACCGCCGCCACCGCAAACTCTTCACCGCCAATGCGGGCAACCATCCCCTGCTCGTCCACCAGTTGCCGAACCTGTTGGGCAAACTGGGTCAATACGCAATCGCCACCTTCATGGCCCAGAGCATCATTCACCCGTTTGAAGCCATCGATATCCAGCACCATCACCGTCAGCAGCTTATCGGCGGGCAATGCCTGACGCTTCAGCGCCTCGCTCAGTCCGGAACGGGAATACACCCGGGTCTGAAAATCAAAATCAGCGCGCAGGGCCAGCTGTTTCACCAGCGTGTTAATCGCTTCGACACTGGAAGCGACAATCACCGGGCTAATCAGCATAGCGGCAATGCCGAGACGGGTGGAGAACAGCTGCCACGGCTGCATTCGCGCATCCGGCGAAAAGTGAATTAACGAGTTGGCGACCAGCAATATCTCGCTGATACCGGTGAGAAAGGTTAACAGGCAGGTCAGCGGCAGCGGATAACGAACGGCGCACCAGATCAGGGCCGGCAACGGGAAGGTAATGCTGCCGGCGCCGCCCACCGCCACGCCGAGGGCTATCGACAGCACCAGCGCCAGCGCGGGCAGCAGCTGGCGAAAACGAAAACCGCTTAATGCCGAAGGCAACGTCAGGGTCAGAATAAACGGCAGGATCAGCACCGCTGTCGAGAACTGTTCGCTAAACCAGTCTGCCAGTTGGGGAATAAAGGTGGCGCGTTCAACATCCACCGACCCCAGGGCGCCGACGGCGGCGCACAATAAGGCGGCAAACAAGCAAAAACAGAATAAATTAAGCGCATTAATCGGGCCGGGCATGGAGTCGGCGCGTCGCTTATCCCACAGCACCAGCTGCGCCAGCACCACAATAAAGACAATATTGGAGAAATTAATCAGCAATGAGGCAAAGCCCATCCCCCAGCGCGAAGTGAGTCCGTCATAAACCAGCATTGCCGCAAAACAGACGGCATAAAAATAGCTGCGATTAAGCCAGACATAGCGCGCAAAGATCCCGGCCATCACGGCATTGAGCGGCCAGAAGAATGAGAGCTCCTGCACCAGGCGCAGCATAGCCCCCAGAAAATGCAGTAGTAGCGTTAACGTGAATAATACCAGTGCGTCGCGCACGGGCTGCTCTTCACGAAACAGCGTAAATGACCGAATCGACAGTGAAGACATTCAGTAATTATCCGTCTAATTGTTTCAGGCAATTATTATGTTAATAATTAGTTAGCGGATTATCATAACATGAGAATATTTATCAGGCATACTCCGGCGCCGATCAAATGCAGATTACCGCACAGACGGGCCGTTCATCTGCAGCACCAGCCAGTGATGGATCACCTGCACCACATAGCGCTGCTCCTGCTCGCTCAGCGCGCGGCCGTGGGGAATGGCGTGCCATTTTTCCAGACAGCCGCGGCAGCAGGTGGCGGTCGCATGCTGGGCGATAAATACCGGATGGCCGCGCATCGGCGTCTGCTTACCGTCGTTCATCGGTTCGGCGGGCGCCAGCCGCTGGCGGATAAAATCCGCAGCGTGCTGGTCGATGATCTCCGGCCCCTTATCGAGACAGTATTGCCGCTCTTTGACCCCGAGTCGAAAGCGTGAACGAAACGTCGAGCGCGCCAGGCGGGCAAACAACCGATCCTGCTCAACCATCAGAACACCGACCTCCCCATCCGCTGAGTCAGTTTTTCCAGCAGCGCCACGCCGGCCAGCGAGTTCCCGGCGTCGTCAAGCTCCGGGCTCCACACGGCGATCGCCATCTCCTGCGGCACAATCGCCACAACTCCGCCGCCGACGCCCGATTTCGCCGGCAGGCCAACGCGCCAGGCGAATTCACCGGCGTTCTGGTACATGCCACTGGTCATCATCAGGGCATTCACCTGACGGGACTGAATGGGCGCGATAACCGGTGCCTCCAGGTGCGGGGCGATACCGCGATCGGCGAGGAACAGGAAGGTCCGCGCCAGCTCAACGCAGCTCATCTCCAGCGAACAGTAGTGGAAATAGTTCTGCAACACGGTGGCGACGTCGTTATGGAAGTTACCGAAGGATTTCATCAGCCAGGCGATGGCGGCGTTGCGCGCCGAATGCTCGAATTCAGAGCGGGCCACCACCGGATCGTAGGCGATATCGGGCACGCCGCTCAGGCGGCGGACAATCTCCAGCATCCGCTGACGCGGGGCGCTAAGCCGGCTCTGTAGCATGTCGCAGACCACCAGTGCCCCGGCGTTGATAAACGGGTTACGCGGTTTGCCCTGCTCGATCTCCAGCTGCAGAAGGGAGTTAAAGGGCTGGCCGGAGGGATCTTTGCCCACCCGCTGCCAGATCTCCTCTTCCTGATAGTGGTTCATGGCCACCACCAGGCTCAATACCTTGGAGATAGACTGGATGGAAAAACGTTCATGCGCATCGCCGGCGGCAAAATGCTGCCCGTCCACCGTGCTGATCGCGATGCCAAGCTTATCGCCGCTGACGCTGGCCAGCGCCGGAATGTAATCCGCCACTTTACCGCGGCCAATCAGCGGCCTGATTTCTGCCAGAATGGCTTCCAGCATTGCGTTATTGATCACCGCCGCCACATGCAGCTCCTTGCCCACCATCGAAATTTGGTGGGCGAGTATAGCAGAGGTGGGCGACGGTCGTCAGGGGCTAACGTTGATTAGCGACGGTCTTTCCAGACGGTCTGCGCATTACAGAACTCGTGCAGACCAAAATGCGACAGCTCGCGACCAAAACCGCTCTTCTTCACGCCGCCGAAGGCCACGCGGGCGTCGCTGGCGCAGTAGCCGTTGAGAAAGACGCCGCCGCACTCCAGCTCGCGGGCGAAGCGCTGGGCCTGCGCCTCGTCGGTGGTATAGACCGTTGCCGACAGGCCAAACTCGCTGTCGTTGGCGAGGGCCAGCGCATGGTCAGCGTCGCGAGCGGTGGTCAGGGTCGCTACCGGACCAAATAGCTCCTGGCGAAAGCCGGTCATCCCGGCGGTAACATTGCCCAGCACCGTTGGCGCATAGTAGTTGCCCGCCCCTTCGATTTTTTCCGCGCCCAGCAGCAGAGTCGCCCCTTCATCAAGGGTCGCCGTTACCTGCTGGTGCAGTTCATCGCGCAGGTCGAAACGCGCCATCGGCCCGACGTAGTTTTGCTCATCGCGCGGGTCGCCCATCTTCAGCGCCGCGACGGCGTCGACGAATTTGCGGGTGAACGCGTCGGCAATACCGGCTTCGAGGATAAAGCGTTTCGACGCGGCGCACACCTGGCCGCTGTTCTGATAGCGGCCGGTGACGGCGGCCTTCACCGCCTCATCCAGGTCGGCATCGTTGAGTACGATAAAGGGATCGGATCCCCCCAGCTCAAGCACGCATTTCTTCAGCGCCGCGCCCGCCTGGGCGCCAATCGCCTTCCCGGCACGGACGCTGCCGGTGACGGTCACCGCCGCGATGCGATCGTCATTGATGATCTGCGAAACACCGTCATTGGTGGCATTCACCCAACCGAACACGCCATCCGGCAGGCCGGCGGCGGCAAAAATCTCGCCCAGCAGGCGGGCGCTGCCCATCACGTTCGGGGCATGCTTCAGCAGGTAGCTGTTGCCGGCCAGCAGGATCGGCACCGCGCCGCGCAGCACCTGCCAGACCGGGAAGTTCCATGGCATAACCGCCAGAATGGCGCCCAGGGGACGATACTCAATCACCGCCTGATTATTTTCCACCTGGGTGGCTTCCGTCGCCAGCATCGCCGGGCCGTGCTCGGCGTACCAGTCGCAGAGATTGGCGGATTTCGCCACCTCGCCGCGCGCCTGAGCGATCGGCTTGCCCATCTCGAGGGTAATCATCTGGGCCACCTCTTCCCCGCGGGCGCGCAGCGCAGCCCCGATGCGACGCAGCGCATCAGCGCGGTCGGCGAGCGGCGTCTGACGCCACTGGCGATAGCCTGCCGCGGCGAGAGCGATAGCCGCATCGACCTCGCGTTCGCTGGCCCAGGGCAGCGAGGAGACCACCTCACCGGTAGTCGGGTTGACGGAAACCGCGTGCGTTGCAGATAAATTCATCGTTATTCTCTCTCTCGTTGCTTGCGAAGTAACCGTATTCTGGCTTACCTTTCCATTCATTGAAAATGAATAATATTAAGCAACGCATTCACAAAAGAAGAATAGTATGGACCTGACTCAGCTAGAAATGTTTAACGCTGTCGCCAGCACCGGCAGCATTACCCAGGCGGCGCAGAAAGTGCATCGCGTGCCGTCCAACCTCACCACCCGCATCCGCCAGCTGGAGGCAGACCTCGGCGTTGAGCTGTTTATCCGCGAGAACCAGCGCCTGCGCCTCTCGCCTGCGGGACACAGCTTTTTGCGCTACAGCCAGCAGATCCTCGCCCTGGTGGACGAGGCGCGGATGGTGGTGGCGGGCGACGAACCCCAGGGGCTGTTCTCCCTGGGTTCGCTGGAGAGCACCGCGGCGGTACGGATCCCCACCACCCTGGCCCACTTTAATCAGCGCTACCCGAAAATTCACCTGGCGCTCTCCACCGGCCCTTCCGGAACGATGATCGACGGCGTGCTGGAGGGCGCCCTGAGCGCCGCGTTCGTTGACGGCCCGCTAGTGCATCCGGGTCTGGAGGGGCTGCCGGTGTTCCCGGAAGAGATGATGATCGTCGCCCCGTACGGCCACGCGCCCATCGCCCGCGCCAGCGAAGTGAACGGGGCCAACGTTTACGCCTTTCGCGCCAACTGCTCTTACCGCCGGCATTTTGAGAGCTGGTTCCATGCCGACAGAGCGACCCCGGGCAGGATCCACGAGATGGAGTCTTACCACGGGATGCTGGCCTGCGTGATCGCCGGCGCGGGCCTGGCGTTGATCCCGCGCAGTATGCTGGAGAGTATGCCCGGCCATCAGCAGGTTTCCGCCTGGCCGCTGGCCGAAGAGTGGCGCTGGCTAACCACCTGGCTGGTGTGGCGCCGGGGCGCCAAAACCCGCCAGCTGGAGGCGTTTATAGCGCTGCTGAACGAAGATCGGCAAACAGCGGTTTCTCCATAAACACGCTGAGCGGATCGGGCTGATACGGCGCAAACGCGCAGCGGGTCTGGTAGCCGTTGCGCGTGTAGAGGGTGATGGCCGCATGCTGATGGATACCGGTTTCAAGCCGCAGCGTATGACAGTCGCGCTGGCGCGCTTTCGCTTCCAGCGCCGCCAGCAGCTTTTCTCCCAGCTGCTGTCCGCGGTGCTGCGGATCGATATAGACCCGCTTCATCTCGCCGAAACCTTCCTCACTGAGGACGATAGCCCCGCAGCCAACGGCCTCGCCCTGCGGGCTGCGGATGACCAGGGCGATCACCGTCTGCGGCGGCAGCTGGCTGAGGTCCAGCAAATGGTTGCTCTCTGCCGGATAGAGTGTCTCCTGCCAGGCGTCGAGAGCGGCAATCAGGGCGGTAAATGCGGAGTCGGTGGGGGCGATGTCGGTAACGGTATACATAGGTGAACTCCTTTTTTTACGCCACTGTAGCGCGGCCTCGACCCGTTTCCGCCATAGCATTAACTTATATTGCTGCCCACCTCTTGCGCTAACTCACTGAAACACAGTAATTTTATCTCCTGCCGTTCGTACTTGAGATCTGAATATGCACACCAAAGCCCGTAAAGTGATGATTATTGGCGCCGGCAATGTCGGCGCGTCGGCGGCCTACGCCCTGCTCAACCAGAGCATTTGCGAGGAACTGATCCTCGTCGACCTTAACCAACAGCGCGCCGAGGCCCATGCCCAGGATCTCAGCGATGCCGCGGCCTATCTGCCAGGGATGATGACCATCTCCACCCGGGAAGCCAGCGACTGCGCTGATGTCGATATCGCGGTGATCACCGTTTCCGGCGGTGCGCTGCGCCCCGGTCAGAGTCGGCTGGATGAACTGACCACGACGGCGAAGATTGTGAAAAGTATTGTGCCGACGATGATGGCCAACGGGTTTAACGGCATCTTTCTGGTGGCCACCAACCCCTGCGACATCATCACCTGGCAGGTATGGCAGCTCTCCGGCCTGCCGCGCAGTCAGGTGCTGGGCACCGGCGTCTGGCTGGATACCACCCGCCTGCGTCGCCTGCTGGCGCAGGAACTGGATATTGGCGCCCAAAGCATCGACGCCTTTATCCTCGGCGAGCATGGCGATACCCAGTTTCCGGTATGGTCACACTCCTCGGTGTATGGCTCACCGATCGCCGACCTCTATCAGCAACGTACCGGCCGGCCGCTCGACCGCGAGGCAATGGCCGAAAAAGTACGAAAACTGGGGTTTGAGATCTACGCGGGCAAAGGCTGCACCGAATATGGCGTGGCAGGCACCATCGCCGAGATCTGCCGCAATATCTTCACCGGCAGCCACCGTGCGCTGGCAGTCTCCTGCATTCTTGACGGTGAGTACGGCGTCAGCGGCGCGGCGGCTGGGGTGCCGGCGGTGCTGGCCCAGGGTGGCGTGGAGCAGATTATTGAACTGCAGCTGGCCGCCGAGGAGCAGGCGAAGTTCAGCCAGTCGATGGCGGTGATTAAGGCCAATATCGCCCGTCTGCCCTGATGGCAGCCTGCGAGTCAGTCGGCAATGATCAGCTGCGGGGAAAGGGTCACCAGTGCCTCGCGGGTCGCCTCCGGCAGATGGGCGTCGGTGACGATATCGGTCAACGACTCCAGCGGGGCAATATTGAACAGTGACCAGGCGCCGTATTTGGAGCTGTCCGCCAGCAGGATGCGCCGCCGGGCATTAGCCATCAGATCACGTTTCAGGGCAGCCTTCTCCTCCGTCGGGGCGGTGATCCCCTTCTCGAGGTCCCAGCCGTTGCAACTGACGAAGGCAAGGTCCGGCCAGATGGTCTGCAGCAGGCGGCGGCCGTGATCGCCGATGCACGACTGGCTGCTGTCATCGATGCGCCCACCGATAATCGTCACTTCTATCTGCTTAAATTCCGACAAAAACAGCGCGATATGTAAATCGCTGGTGATCACCCGCAGCGGCAGATGGGTGATCTGCCGCGCCAGCTCAATCATGGTGGTGCCGGCGTCAAGCACAATCGCGTCGCCGGCTTTCACCAGCGCGGCCGCCGCGCTGGCGATAGCCTGCTTTTCCAGCGGACTGCGCTGGGCTTTCTCCAGCGTCGTCGGCTGGGAAGGAATAAACCGGTTCAGCGTCACCCCGCCGTGCGTGCGGCTGATCACCCCTTCCTGATCGAGTTTGATCAGGTCGCGGCGAATGGTGGCCGGCGAGGCGTTGGTCGCCGCCACCAGCTGGTCGACTGTCACCAGATTATGGCTTTTCAGGAAGTCCATAATCTGCTCTAACCGGTTATATCCCTTCATGTTATTCCTGCGCGATGTGCATGGCGAGCTCAATGGAGGTTGCCATGCTCTCAGACTTCGCTTTACCTGTCCAGGCAATATCAAACGCGGTGCCATGATCCGCTGAGGTGCGGATAAACGGCAGCCCGGCGGTAATATTCACCCCATCATAGAACCCGAGCAGCTTCAGCGGAATATGCCCCTGATCGTGATACATCGCCACCACCATGTCGTACATGCCTTCGTGACACTGCATAAATACGGTGTCCGGCGGACAGGGGCCGGTGACCTCCACTCCCTGCGCGCGCATGGCGGCGACCGCGGGGGCGACGATGCGGATCTCTTCATCGCCAAACAGGCCGTTCTCCCCAGCGTGCGGATTAACACCGGCAACCGCAATGCGCGGACGTTGATAGCCGACCCGGCGCAAAAACCGATCCGCCACGCCAATCACCGTCTCGATTCGCGGCTGGTTGAGGGTATCGAGGAACTGGCGCAGGGCGATATGGGTGGTGATATGGATAACCTTGAGCTTCTCGGTATAGAGCACCATGGCGTAATCGGTGGTCTGCGTCAGGTGGGCCAGCAGTTCGGTATGGCCGGGGAAAGCGTGCCCGGCGAGATGCAGCGCCTCTTTATTTAGCGGTGCGGTCGCGATGGCCGCGACCGCGCCGTCCAGCGCCAGCGCGGTCGCCCGCCTGATGCAGCGAAACGCGAGGTCCCCCGCCTGGGCCTGAACTTCGCCAGGGCGCAGTCCCTGCGGGTCGCTGAGCGGTTCATCAATGACGTTGATGGTCGCTGGGGAAAAACGCGCCTCGGCGGGATGGTCAATGATGCGCAGCTCCGCCCGCGGCGTAATATTCAGCGCCAGGATCCGCCGCAGCGTCTGCGCGCAGCCCACCACCACCACCGGCGCGCCGCTCAGCGCCCCTTCGGCGAGGGATTTGATAATAATCTCCGGACCAATCCCTGCCGGGTCGCCCATTGTCACTGCAATCATGTTAGACACTCAGTTTCTCCTCAATAAAATTCACAACATTTAACAGCGTAGTGTCGGTGCCGAATCCCCCTGCTTTGGTCATCACCGGTCGCGACCAGCGACCGCCGAGAAAGTGCCCGTAAGGCACACACTGCGCCACCCGCCCACGGATCTGAAATCCGGTGGCGCCGAGCGCGTGCGCGACGGCGATGGCCACATCGCCGCCAGAGAGGTACAGGGCGCCCGGTGGGCACAGCGCCACCGCCTGCACCGTGACGTCGGCAAGCCAGGCGCAGATGTGCTCCCCGTAGGCCGCACGGCTGAGGCCATGTTCGCGACACTGGGCTTCAATCCCGTGCCGGGCGGCGTTATTCGGGCGAGTTGTCACCACGCAGTGATGACCCTCACGCAGCACCTCGGCGATCCGCGAGGCTTCCTCCTTCGGCGATCCGCTAAAGGCCTGTTCGACATCAATTTCAATCTTCATCACCCGGGAATGCGCCTGCAGCGCAGCGACCTGGCGCTGCGCCATCTCGCTCATCGAACCAACCAGCGCCAGTAGCGGCCCCTGCTCGCTGCGGCGCAGGCGGCGCGCCAGCGCCTCGCAAAGTCCCGCCGAGCCGACCAGCAGGGTCTCCCGCGCATGGGGCGCGACGGCGTCGATCACCTGGTCCAGATGGCGGTCTTCCCAGGCGTCGACAATCAACACTCGCTTCTCCTCGCCCGCCGTCGCTAATGCCGCCGGAAGCTGGGCAGCGCTCAACGTCAGACAGGGAAGATGGCTCTGCATGGCGATAATTTCGCTAATCTCCGCCCGGCTCACGGGCGTTTTCGGATCGCTGGCAAATTCGGTCTGATCGAGGGCCACCCCATGCACATAGCAGCGCCCGTCCCGGGTATGCCTTCCTGCCGCCGGATACGCCGGGGCCACCACCGCCAGCCGGCAGCCTTGCGCCGCCATCATTGCCTCCAGTTCGCCGCCGGGGTTGCCGCGTAGCGTGGAGTCAATCTTCTTTACCTGCCAGTGCGGGACGAATCTTGCCGCGCCGCGCAGCAGACCGGTGACCTTGTCCGCGGCGGCGGCGGCGCTCATTGCCCGGCTGTCGCTGTTGAGAATTAGCGCCCGAGCGGTTGATGGCTGCCCGGCGCTGAAGGCCACTTCCACCGACATGCCCGCCTCCGCCAGGCTGACGCCGGCGTCATTGGCTCCCGTAAAGTCATCTGCCAGCACCAGCACCTGGTTATTACCGTCGTTCATTGTTCTGCCTTGTGGTCGATGAAAACCTGAAACTGATTATATTCAATCATATTTGATTAAATGTGAGCAAGCTCAAGTTATTAAACTGCCGTATAAATTATAACTTTTCCCCACCAGACGAGTGACTAGATTCATGAATGATTGAATTCAATCAATTACTACCAAGGAGAAACGCGTGGCGACGATACACAGCACAATCATTAGCGGGGCGGGCGCCTCAACGGCCCTGCTCCCGCTGTTGTCAGGTAAAACCCGCATCCTGCTGGTGACCGACCAGAACGTTGGCGCGCTGGAAGCGACCCAGGCGATCCATCGCCTGCTGGCGGCCGAAGGGCGTCAGGTTGAGGTCATTGACACGGTACCGGCAGAGCCCAGCCATCACGATGTGGCACAGATTGTCAGCCAGCTGGGTGCCAGCCAGCCCCAGATGATCGTGGGCATCGGCGGGGGAAGCGTGCTGGATGTGGCGAAACTGCTCTCGGTGCTCCTGCATCCTGAGGCGCCCTCTCTGACGGCCCTGCTGGCAGGCGAGTTGCCGCAACGACGGATTAGCTCATTGTTGATCCCGGCCACCGCCGGCACCGGCTCCGAAGCGACGCCGAACGCCATTCTGGCGATCCCCGAGCAGCAGACCAAAGTGGGGATCATCTCCCCGGTGCTGCTGCCGGACTATGTCGCCCTGCTGCCCGAGCTGACCACCAGCATGCCGGCCAGCATCGCGGCGTCGACCGGCATCGATGCCCTGTGTCATCTGCTGGAATGCTTTACCTCCACCGTCGCCAACCCGGTAAGCGACAACGCGGCGTTAATCGGTTTACACAAGCTGGTGCGGCATATCGAACGTTCGGTGGATCAGCCGCAGGATCTGACGGCGAAGCTGGAGATGCTCTGGGCCTCGTGGTACGGCGGCGCGGCGATCAACCATGCCGGCACCCATCTGGTGCATGCGCTCTCCTATCCGCTTGGCGGTACCTGGCACCTGCCGCACGGGGTGGCTAATGCCATTCTGCTGGCGCCCTGCATGCGGGTGGTCCGCCCCCACGCGGTGGCAAAATTCGCTCAGGTCTGGGATCTGATCCCCGATGCAGATCGCACGCTCAGCGAGGAAGAGAAATCCCATGCGCTGGTCGCGTGGCTGGCGGCGCTGGTGAAACGACTGCCTCTGCCGGACAACCTTGGCGCGCTCGGCGTGCCCAGGGAGAGCATCCCTGCTCTCAGCGCAGCGGCGCAAAACGTCAAGCGCCTGATGAATAACGCCCCCTGCAGCGTCAGCCGCGAAGAGATTGCGGCTATCTATCAAACGCTGTTTCCAGAACATGCATAACAGGAGAAAGAAAATGAGGAGAGCTATTAGCGGCGTACTCACCGCCATCGTCACCCCCTTTACCGCCGAGGGAGCCCTTGACCTGCCAGCGCTACGCCAGCAGGTGCAGCGTCAGCTCGCCGCGGGCAACGGTATTTTCTGCGGCGGCACCAACGGCGAGTTTTTTGTCCTCAATGAGGAAGAGAAGATCGCCGTCGCCAGAACCTGCGTGGAAGAAGCCGCCGGACGCGCGCCGGTGGTGGCGCATATCGGGGAGATATCCACCCGCGAGACTCGCCGGCTGGGCCAGCAGATCGCCCGACTCGGGGTTGACGCAGTATCGGCCATTACCCCGTGGTTCGTACCCTTGAAGCAGGAGGAGCTGATTAACCACTATACGGCGATCGCCGACGCGCTGAGCGTCCCGCTCTTTCTTTACAACATTCCCGCCCGCACCGGGAACACCATTGCCCCGGAGACGGCGCGCCAGCTGGCTCGGCACGAGAATATCGTCGGCATTAAGGACAGCGCCGGCAGCTACGACAGCCTGAAAGGCTTTCTTGACGCCGTGCGCGACATTGACGGTTTCGACGTGCTGAACGGGCCGGACTCGCTTATCCATCAGGGGTATGTCGATGGCTGCTCGGCCTGCATTTCAGGGCTTGCCAACGTCGCCCCCGCGGAAATCAACGCGATCTGGTCGCTGTTTCACGCCGGGGATATCGCCGGATCGCGCCAGGCGCAGGAGCGCGTGACGGGCCTGCGCACTGACCTTTACAACGTCGCGTTCTCACCCGCGGCAGTGAAAAAAGCCCTGCAGCTGATGGGCCATGAGGTGGGCGATAGCCGCTACGCGGTGCAGTTTAGCGACGAACAGCTGCAGCAGATACGCGACATCATTGCCCGTTATTTAGCGTAATACCCACTGCGCTTGGTTAATAAAACGGACCGGGTACAGCCGTACCCAGGATTCGTATGCCCAGAGAGAGGCTAAGATGAATCATTTTACCGCTGAAGATACCTTTATTATTGTCGGCATCGTCATTGCTTATATTCTGTTTACCACCTGGCTGACATTTCGCATTCGTAGTAAAAATTCCGGGGATTTTATGGAAGGCTCGCGCGCCATGCCGGCCTTTATTGTCGGTATATTACTGATGTCAGAATATATCGGCGCCAAATCGACCATCGGTACCGCTCAGGCCGCCTTTGAAAGCGGGATTGCCGCCTCGTGGTCCGTGCTGGGGGCAGCCATCGGCTTTCCGCTGTTCGGTTTAATCCTGGTGAAACGCATCTATAACACCGGAAAAATCACCATTTCCGGCGCCATCGCTGAAAAATATGGCACCAGTACCAAAAATATTATCTCCCTGATTATGATTTATGCGCTGCTGCTGGTTAACGTGGGCAATTACGTCAGCGGTGCCGCAGCCATCTCCACCGTATTAAAGGTGAATTTACCGGTAGCCGCCTTTATTACCGCTATCGTCAGCACTTTTTATTTCGCCTTCGGCGGCATGAAGGGTGTCGCCTGGGTCACCATGTTACACAGCGCGTTAAAATATGTGGGTCTGCTGATCATTCTGGGTTTTGCGCTGTCCAAAACCGGCGGCTTCTCGCCGATGATTGAGAAGATGCCGGATTATTACTGGACGTGGGATGGTAACATTGGCGCTGGCACCATCTTTGCGTGGCTCATCGGTACCGTCGGCTCTATTTTTTGCACCCAGTTTGTCATTCAGGCCATTAGCTCAACCAAAAACGTCCAGTCCGCGAAACGCTCCACCTGGATCGCCTTCTTTTTCTGCCTGCCTATCGCCTTTGCCATCGCCATTATCGGCGTCGCGGCGAAATACCTGCATCCGGAAATCAATAGTTTGTACGCCCTGCCGGTGTTTCTGCAGGACATGAACCCGTGGCTGGCAGGTCTGGTGACAACGTCACTTGTTGCATCGATTTTCGTCAGCGTAAGTACCGTGGCCCTGGCCATTGCCTCGCTGGTAGTGAAGGATTTTTACGTACCATGGCGCAACCCAACCCCGGACCAGGAGTTCAGAGCCACGCGCTGGGCGTCGCTCATTATCGGCTTCCTGCCGCTGATTTTTGTGCTGCTGGTACCGGAGGTGCTGAAACTCTCCTTCTTTACTCGCGCCATTCGCCTTTCGATTACCGTGGTGGCGATCATTGCCTTCTACGCGCCCTTCTTCAAAAGCACCCGTGGCGCGAATGCAGGTCTGATCGGCGCCTGTGTGGTGACGTCCGCCTGGTATTTACTCGGCGACCCGTTCGGTATCAACAACATGTATGTCGCCCTGGCGACCCCGGCCATCATCATGGTGATTGACCGCCTGATCCCAAATAAATCACAACCATCCCCCGCCCCAGTTGAGCAACGTGGAGTATAAAATATGACCGTAATTCCTCCTTTTGACGGCGTCATTCGCCAGCACCAGCAAGATGAACACATCGCATGGGCAATGCTCCCCAGCGCCTGCCCGCAAAATCATGCCGCCAATCTGCTGCCGCTGGATGATGGCAGTCTGATGTGCGTCTGGTTCGGCGGCTCCCAGGAGGGAAAAGCCGATATTTCTATCTGGGGATCGCGGTTAGCCCCCGGCAGTGATCGCTGGAGTGAGGCGGTTAAGCTATCTGATGACCCAGACCGCTCGGAACAAAACCCGGTGCTGTTTCAGGCGCCCGATAACGTGCTGTGGCTGTTGTGGACAGCGCAATTTGCCGGAAACCAGGATACCGCCATTGTGCGTTACCGCCTCTCCCACGATGGCGGACGAAGCTGGGGGCCCATCGATACGCTGCTGGATCAGCCGGGTACTTTTATTCGCCAGCCGATAAGCGTTATGCCTGACGGCAACTGGCTGCTGCCGGTCTTTTACTGCCGAACCGAACCCGGCGAGAAATGGGTGGGTAACAATGACGTCAGCGCGGTGAAGATCTCTTCAGACTGCGGCAAAAGCTGGCGTGACGTGGCGGTCCCGGAGAGTCTGGGCTGTGTCCATATGAGTATCACTCCGCTTCCCGACGGCAGACTGGCGGCCTTCTTTCGCAGCCGCTGGGCGGACCATATCTGGTTCAGCCAGTCCAGCGACCAGGGAGAGAGCTGGTCGGCGCCGGTACCGACGACGCTTCCGAACAATAACTCATCAATCCAGGCAACCACTCTGGACAATGGCGAACTGGCGCTGGTGTTCAATAATATGAGCGCCGCCGGCGCCACGGAACGCCGCGCCTCGCTGTATGATGAAATTGCTGACGAGGATGGCCGTAAGGAGCCGGAAGCAACCGAGAAAAGCGCCTTCTGGGGCGCACCGCGCGCGCCGATGACCGTCGCTATATCAGCCGATGGCGGTGTCACCTGGCCGTGGCTGCGCAATCTCGATGAGGGCGATGGTTACTGTATGACCAACAATTCTGAGCAGAAGCTGAATCGGGAGTTCTCCTACCCCAGTATCAAACAGGGAGAAGACGGTAATTTGCATATCGCCTACACCTGGTACCGCCAGGCGATCAAGTATGTTCGCGTCTCGCCGCAGTGGGTAAAAGGAGAAAACGCATGATTATCGGTAATCTGCAGGCGCTGCAGCAGGCTGGTCTGCCGCCGGCGTTAAAGCAGCTATTGAGCAGCGAGGCCTGTTCGCTGGCCGCGCTCAGCGCCAGAGAGGATGGCCGCTTCCAGCCCGACGGCGCGTCGTGGTTCTGCACCCTCAGTGTGGCGCAAACGCAGCCTGCGGCCGAGCGGCACACGGAATATCATCGCCAGTGGGCGGATATTCAGGTCATCCTGGCTGGCGAGGAGCGGATCCAGGCGGGCATGGCTCCCGCGATGCGGCCAGAAGATAATGAGCTTAAGCCCGACCTCTATATATGTCAGCCGGCCCCGGAGAGTGTTTCTATTCTGCTGCGTCCCGGCGACTTCGCGGTCTTTTACCCCGGCGAACCGCACCAGGCGCTGTGTGCGGTTTCGACGCCAGCGCCAGTCAGAAAGGCGGTATTCAAGATCCCGGCAGCGATGCTGGAGGCGCAATGAAGCGGGCAATGGTGACCGGGGCCAGTTCCGGGATCGGCGCCGCGGTGGTGAGGCAGTTGCTGGCGGACGGCTGGCAGGTTGTCGGTCTGAGCCGTTCGCTGCCGCCCTTTTCACAGCCGAACTTTCGCCATCTGATGGTCGACGTCAGCCAACGCAGCGCGCTGCTGGCGGCGCTGGAGCAGATTGAGCCTCCTCAGGCCATCATCCACGCCGCGGGTTCAATGGCGGCAGCCACCCTGGGCAATCTGGACCCTCAGCGCAGCGAGTCGCTGTGGCGTTTACACGTCGATGCGGCTCAGACATTGGTCAATCACTTCGCCCCGACCATGGGATCGGGCGGGAGGATCGTTCTGCTGGGAAGCCGTACGTCACGAGGCGCCGCTGGTCGATCTCAGTATGCGGCCACCAAAGCCGCGCTGGTCGCTCTCGCCAGGAGCTGGGCGGCAGAACTGGCGCCTGCCGGGGTGACGGTCAACGTCGTGGCCCCCGGGGCAACCGATACACCGATGCTCCATCAGCCAGGCAGAGAAAGTTCCCCGCCGCGGCTTCCGCCGCTTGGGCGACTCATTACCCCGCAGGAAGTGGTCTCTCTGGTGAGCTGGTTACTGAGCGAGGGCGCATCGGCGATGACCGGACAGGAGTTGGTGATGTGTGGCGGCGCATCGCTGGGCTGATGGCTGAGGCTATGTCGCACCCGGGGAGCGGAAGTAGATTACCGCTCCCCGGGGCGATGCGGTGGCGATGATTAACGCAGGTAAACCGTTCCGCGCAAATAAGTGGTGGCCTGGCCGCCAATCAGCACCCTGTCGCCCTGCCACTGGCAGCGCAGGTCGCCGCCGCGGGCGGAGACCTGGCGCGCCATCATGGTGGTTTTCCCCAGCTTTTCGCCCCACCAGGGGATCAGCATGCTGTGGGCGGAGCCGGTGACCGGATCCTCTGGCACCCCTTCTCCCGGGCAGAAGAAGCGGCTGACAAAGTCATACTCCTCATCCGGCGCGCTGACACAGATCATTTTGCCGAGCTTCTGCAGACGTGCCATATCGGTCTGCACCGCTTCAACCTGCTGGCGATCCGCCAGCACGACCAGATAATCACGCCCTTCCCGCACCTCGACGGCGGACTCAAGCCCCAGTCCGGCCAGCAGGTCCGCCGGCGGGTTGTCCACCGGGGTGGTCGACCACGCCGGGAAGTCGAGCGTCAGCCAGTCGCCGCTGCGGGTCACCCGCAGTTCACCGACAAAACGGGTGCTGAAGGTAATCGTCGCCGAGGGATGGTCAAGATACTCGAAAATAACATGCGCCGTCGCCAGGGTGGCGTGGCCGCAGAGGTTGATCTCGCCCAGCGTGGTAAACCAGCGCAGCTCATAGCCCTCGTCGGTGTGGACGAAAAACGCCGTTTCGGACTGGTTATGCTGTTGGGCCATTTTCAGCAATACATCGTCCGCTAACCACTCGCTGAGCGGGCAAACGGCCGCGGCATTACCGCCAAAGTTTTTATCGCTGAAGGCATCGACCAGATAAAATTGAATTTCCTGCATACACTGTCCTTACTTTTTTTACTTTCCTTCAACATGACATAAAAGCGCTCCCCTGACACTATCCATAGCAAAATTAATTGCTTAACCGCTGCCAGCCACTTGCAGCGAAATGAGATGAAGATCACAAAATGATTGTCTTTTCGCCAGTAATCGTTTTAAGATCACCGTCACATCTTCCCTTGAATCACCCATCCAGAGCTTATGACTACGAATACGGTCTCACGCAAGGTAGCGTGGCTACGTGTCGTGACGTTGGCCATCGCCGCGTTTATTTTTAACACCACAGAATTCGCCCCTGTCGGTCTGCTGTCCGATATTGCCGGCAGCTTCGGCATGGAAACCGCCCAGGTGGGTATGATGCTCACCATTTATGCATGGGTGGTGGCGCTGATGTCGCTGCCGTTTATGCTGCTGACCAGCAAAATGGAGCGCCGGCGTCTGCTCATCGGCCTGTTTATTCTGTTTATCGCCAGCCACGTTCTGTCGTTTTTTGCGTGGAGTTTTGACGTCCTGGTAATTAGTCGCATTGGCATCGCTTTTGCGCATGCGGTTTTCTGGTCGATTACCTCAGCGCTGGCCATCCGCATGGCGCCGCCTGGTAAACGGGCACAGGCGCTGAGCCTGATCGCCACCGGTACAGCCCTGGCGATGGTGTTCGGTATTCCGATTGGCCGCATCATCGGACAGTATTTTGGCTGGCGAATGACCTTCCTGGCGATTGGCCTGGGCGCGTTAGCCACCCTTGCCTGTCTGGTGAAACTGCTGCCGACGCTACCGAGCGAACATTCTGGCTCGCTGAAAAGCCTGCCGGTGCTGTTCCGCCGTCCGGCGCTGGTCAGTGTTTATATTCTGACCGTGGTGGTGGTGACCGCCCACTATACCGCCTACAGCTATATCGAGCCCTTTGTCCAGACGGTGGCGGGCCTGAGCGGCAACTTTGCTACCGTGCTGCTGTTGATCCTCGGCGGGGCCGGTATTATCGGCAGCATTCTGTTCGGTAAGCTCGGCAACCAGCACGCTTCCGGGCTGATTAGCATCGCTATCGGCCTGCTGCTGGCCTGCCTGCTGTTGCTCCTGCCTGCCTCGGACAATGCACATCATCTGATGCTGCTCAGTATCTTCTGGGGCGTGGCGATCATGATTATCGGTCTCGGTATGCAGGTAAAAGTGCTGGCTTCCGCGCCGGATGCCACCGACGTCGCCATGTCCCTGTTCTCGGGCATCTTTAATATTGGTATTGGCGCCGGCGCGCTGGTAGGCAGCCAGGTGAGTCTGCATCTGTCGATGGCCTCCATCGGTTACATCGGTGCCATCCCGGCGCTGGCCGCGCTGGTATGGTCTCTGATGATCTTCCGCCGCTGGCCGGTATCGCTGGAAGACCATCAACCGCACCACTCCTGAGTTACCGCGATAAAAAAGCCTGCCGGCATGGCTACCGGCAGGCTGTTGTCTCTCATCCCATCCGGGGCGATCAGGGGTGCCAGGTCGAAATGATCTCCAGCACACCATTAATAATAAACTGCACGCCCATACAAACCAGCAGGAAGCCCATCAGTCGTGAAATGGCCTCAATGCCGCCTTTGCCTACCAGACGCATAATCGCGCCGGAACTGCGCAGACAAGCCCACAGAATCACCCCTAACAGCAAAAAGATGATCGGCGGCGCCGCCAGTACCACCCACTCCGGAAAGTCCACGCCGTGCTTAACGGTCGAGGCGGAGCTAATAATCATCGCGATGGTGCCCGGACCGGCGGTGCTTGGCATCGCCAGCGGCACAAAGGCGATATTGGCGGTCGGTTCATCCTGCAGTTCTTCCGATTTGATCTTCGCTTCCATCGAATCGTGGGCTTTTTGCTGGGGGAACAGCATGCGGAAACCGATAAAGGCCACAATCAATCCCCCGGCGATACGCAACCCAGGTATTGATATGCCGAATGTATTCATCACCACCTGACCGGCATACCACGACACCATTAGAATGGCGAACACATACACCGATGCCATCAACGCCTGCTTGTTCCGCTCGGCGTTGTTCATATTGCCCGCCAGGCCGAGGAACAGCGCCACGGTTGTGAGTGGGTTTGCCAGCGGTAAAAGCACCGCCAGGCCAAGCCCTATTGCTTTAAACAAATCGAACATAGTTAATTAAAGTCCCGTTAATATTCATTTTTTAAGTATTGTTTCGTTCCGTGAGTATACCGGCTTCGACACTTTCGCCGCCAGCCTGCTGATAAACCACTTCCGCTAAAAATTAACAAGCGTTAGAAAAACCATAAACAGTGACCCACGTCGGATTTTTTTATTTTAGCAAATCGTGGCATCGGCCAATTCATAATGTTGACTTATGATTGCCTGGGCAATAGTATCACTTGCAACTAATTAATTGCCTGGGCAATCATCATGAAAAGTACCAGCGACCTGTTTAATGAAATGATCCCGTTGGGCCGCTTGATCCAGATGGTTAACCAGAAAAAAGATCGCCTGCTCAACGACTACCTCTCACCCATGGATATTACCGCGACCCAGTTTCGCGTGCTCTGTTCCATTCGTTGCGAGGTATGTATTACCCCCGTTGAGCTGAAAACCGTGCTTTCCGTCGACCCGGGCGCGATGACGCGTATGCTCGACCGCCTGGCGTGCAAAGGCTGGATTGAACGGTTACCCAACCCCGCTGACAAGCGCGGCGTGCTGGTGCAGTTGACACCGGACGGCGCAGCCCTTTGCGAGCAGTGTCATCAGGTTGTGGGTCAGAAGTTACACCAGGAGTTAACAAAAAATCTGTCGGCGGACGAAGTCGTCGCGCTTGAGCAACTACTCAAGAAGGTCCTGCCGTAAAATAAGAAGAGGTAAGATGATGTCCAGACGTAATAATGACGCCATCACTATCCATAGTATTTTGTCGTGGATCGAGGATAACCTGGAATCGCCCCTGTCGCTGGAAAAAGTGTCTGAGCGTTCAGGTTACTCCAAGTGGCACCTGCAACGAATGTTTAAGAAAGAGACCGGCCATTCCCTCGGCCAGTACATCCGCAGCCGCAAGCTGACGGAGATTGCGCAAAAGCTCAAGCAGAGCAATGAGCCCATTTTGTACCTGGCGGAACGCTACGGTTTCGAGTCGCAGCAGACCCTGACGCGAACGTTTAAGAACTATTTCGATGTTCCGCCCCACAAGTATCGCATAACGAATGTACCTGGCGAATCCCGCTATCTGCATCCGCTAAATAACTGATGTTAATCGCCTGTATTATCAAAGACGTATTGAGGAAATCATGAAATTATTCGCTACCGCAGCTATCGTACTCCTGTCGCTGGTCTCCAGCCTCAGCTATGCGGAGCAAAACACCACGCCGGTGCGTCAAAACCAGCGTGATACAATGATTATCCCTTCGGAACATAACGATTCGCCATTTGATTTCAATCATATGGCGGCTGGCAGTGATAAATCCGACGAACTGGGCGTGCCGTACTACCAGCAGCACGACCTGTGATGCCATTACACGCATAATTGTGTAGCCCCTTCTTCGGGGCTTTTTTTTTATCCGCGCGCTATACCCGGCCGCACCAGACGTAAGCCGAAGACGTTAATATAGAGCCCGGCCATAATCAGTACCGCCCCGGTGAGCTGCAGCCCGCTCAGCGTCTCCCCCAGAAGCAGCGCAGCGCTGGCCATCCCCACCACCGGCACCAGCAGCGACAGCGGCGCCACCCGCCAGGTCTCATAGCGCCCCAGCAGCGATCCCCAGATACCATAGCCGACGATAGTGGCGATAAACGCCAGATAGAGCAGCGACAGTATCGTCAGCAGATCGATGTGTTGCAGACTCGCCAGCATGGTCTGCGGGCCATCAATCAGCCATGAGGCCAGCATAAACGGCAGCACCGGGATCAACGCGCTCCACACCACCAGCGACATAATGGGCGGCCGGGCGGCATGCGACATGATTTTCTTGTTGAAGATATTACCGCAGGCCCAGCTGAGCGCTGCCGCCAGGGTCAGCATAAAGCCCACCAGCGGCACATGCTCCCCGCCGAGGCTGCCCTCCACCAGCACCAGCACGCCAAAGATCGCCAGCGCGATCCCCGCCAGCTGCTTGCCCAGCAGACGTTCGCCAAAGACGAAGGCGCCGAGAATAATGGTAAAGAAGGCTTGCGCCTGCAGTACCAGCGAAGCCAGCCCGGCAGGCATACCCAGGCCAATAGCGCAGAACAGAAAGGCAAACTGACCAAAGCTAATGGTCAGGCCATAACCCAGCAGCAGGCGTAGCGGGATGGCAGGCCGGGACACAAACAGCAGCGCCGGGAAGGCGACCAACATAAAGCGCAGCCCCGCCAGCATCAGCGGCGGCATATTGTGTAATCCCAGCTTAATCACCACAAAGTTAAGCCCCCACACCACCACTACCAGCAGCGCCAGCAGTCCATCTTTCCTCGTCATACCCTGCCTCTGTCGTTATTAGAATTTTTGTGAACAAAATCAAAGTAACCAAAAAGCGGCCGCCAGGATAGATCATTATTTTTGGCAGGCCAGGAAGTGCGCCCGGCGACCGGGCTGACCTGTACAAGGCGTAATGAGCATGTTATTTGTGATCGAAGACATAAAATTATAACAACATGACAGGCAAGGAAATCATGATCACCACTCTCAGGCGCTCCACCATCGCGCTGCTGGCATCGTCGTTACTGCTAACTATTGGCCGCGGGGCCACACTGCCGTTTATGACTATCTACCTCACCCGACGTTATCAGCTGGATGTCGATGTGATTGGCTACGCGTTGTCGCTGGCGCTGGTGGTCGGCGTGCTGTTCAGTATGGGCTTTGGCATCCTCGCGGATAAGTTCGACAAAAAGCGCTATATGGTGTGGTCAGTGCTGGTGTTTATTCTGGGATTTAGCGCGATACCGCTGGTCAATAACGCTATCCTGGTGGTGATCTTTTTTGCGTTGATCAACTGCGCCTACTCGGTGTTTTCCACCGTGCTAAAAGCCTGGTTCGCCGACCGGCTGACGCCGGAGAAAAAAGCGCGTATCTTCTCGCTGAACTATACCATCCTCAATATCGGCTGGACCGTCGGGCCGCCCATCGGCACACTGCTGGTGATGCACAGCATCAATTTGCCGTTCTGGCTGGCGGCCGCCTGCGCCGCCTTTCCATTGGTGTTTATTCAGCTGTTTCTCCAGCGGGATGTGGCCGTGGCCCAGCCGGGTGCTGCCGCCTGGTCTCCCTCAGTGTTGCTGCATGACCGGGCGCTGCTGTGGTTTACCTGCTCCGGGCTGCTGGCCTCCTTCGTCAGCGGCGCTTTCGCCTCCTGTCTCTCGCAGTATGTACTGGTGGTCGCCAGCAGTGACTTCGCCGAGAAAGTGGTGGCCGTCGTGCTGCCGGTTAACGCCGCGGTGGTGGTCGCTTTGCAGTACGCGGTTGGCCGACGACTGAGCGCCAGAAATATTCGCCCGCTGATGACCTTCGGCACCGTCTGCTTTGTTATCGGCCTCGTGGGCTTTATGTTCTCTGGCGCCAACCTGTGGGCATGGGGGATCTCGGCGGCGATCTTCACCCTCGGGGAAGTGATTTATGCCCCCGGGGAGTATATGCTGATTGACCATATTGCCCCGTCGGGGATGAAGGCCAGTTACTTCTCCGCCCAGTCGCTGGGGTGGCTGGGCGCGGCATTCAACCCGATGTTCACCGGGATGATCCTCACCCATCTGCCGCAATGGTCGCTTTTTGTCATTCTTATCGTGGCGATTGTCGCCGCCTGGCTGATGATTTTCCGCGGGATGAATGCCCGTCCCTGGCAGCCGGATTGTCCGCTGGCTAATGCCTGACGCCAGCTGGCATGCGGCTGTCGGGTTGATGTCGGGCCGCTGTCGGGTCGCTGTCGTGGTGGCTGGCGGCCCGGTTCACCATACTCCATCACAGGTTTACATCCGCAGAACGTCATGGAGCATACGAATATGAACAGCAACAATCAGGTCAAACAATTACGGCTACAGCGCGCCTGGTCCCAGGAGCAGCTGGCCGAAATGGCGGGTCTCAGCGTCCGCACGATCCAGCGTATTGAGAATGGCGAACGCCCGGGGCTGGAGACTCTCAGCGCCCTCGCCGCGGTCTTTGAGGTCACGGTGGCCGAGATCGGCGACGAAGCCTCGCGGGAGGGCGCGCCGGGCCCGGAAGCCTCGCTGGATCTGCGCATAGAGGAAGCCAAAGCGCGGGTGCATCAGGAGAGCCGCTTTTTCCGTTCGCTGTCGGTGGCGCTGGTGGTTTGCGTGCTGCTGGCGGTGCTCAACCGCTTCACTAATCCACAGGACTACTGGTCCGGCTGGGTCGCCCTGATCTGGGGCGCCCTGCTGGTGGTGAGAGGATTACGCCTGTTCGTGTTCGGCGAATGGATCAAAAACTGGCGCCAGGCGCGCCTGCAGCGGCTGTTGCGCAAATAGCCCGCAAACCGGCGGCGCGCACGCCGCCGGCCTGGTCAGATGGTCACCATGGCGCGCACGCCGTCGCGCTCCATATCACCGCCCTTGCCCTGCTGGACGATGGCGCCGCGCGACATCACCAGGTAGTGGTCCGCCAGCCCGGCGGCAAAGTCATAGAACTGTTCCACCAGCAGGATCGCCATATCCCCGCGGCTCGCCAGCTGGCGGATCACCTCGCCAATCTCTTTGATAACCGAAGGCTGGATCCCCTCGGTGGGTTCATCAAGGATCAGCAGCTGCGGACGGCTGGCCAGCGCGCGGCCGATCGCCAGCTGCTGCTGCTGCCCGCCGGATAAGTCACCGCCTCGCCGCTGCTTCATGGTCTTGAGCACCGGGAAAAGCTGGTAGATCTCCTCCGGCACCTGCTGCGCTTCGCGGGCGGGAAAGCGCGACAGCCCCATCAGCAGGTTTTCTTCCACCGTCAGGCGCGGAAATATCTCGCGCCCCTGGGGGACGTAGGCGACCCCGGCCTGCACCCGCTGGTGCGGTTTGCGATGGGTGATGTTCTGATCCTGCCAGCGTACCTCACCGCTGCGCGCCGGGATCAGCCCCATCAGGCATTTCAGCAGCGTGGTCTTACCGACGCCATTGCGCCCCAGCAGGCAGGTGACTTCGCCCTGGCGGGCGGAAAAATCCACCCCACGCAAAATATGGCTGCCGCCGTAGTATTGATGTAGCTGACTCACCTGTAACATTGGCGCTCCTTAACGTCCCAGATAAACTTCAATGACCTGCTCATTGGCCTGCACCTCCCGCAGCGATCCCTCCGCCAGCACCTGGCCCTGATGCAGAACCGTCACCCGGTCGGCGATGGTCTCGACAAATCCCATGTCGTGCTCCACCACCATCAGAGAGTGCTGTCCAGCCAGGGTACGAAACAGCTCCGCCGTATACTCCGTCTCCGCATCGGTCATGCCGGCCGCCGGCTCATCAAGCAGCAGCAAATGCGGCTCCTGCACCAGCAGCATGCCGATCTCAAGAAACTGTTTCTGGCCATGGGACAGCAGACCGGCCTGGCGGTAGCGCTCACCATCGAGACGCAGCAGGCGCAGCACCTCATTCAGCCGATCGTCCTGTTCGCTGCTCAGCCGGGCGCGCAGGCTGGCCCACACCGATTTATCTCCCTTCATCGCCAGGGCGAGATTTTCCGCCACCGTCAGCGCTTCGAAGACCGTCGGCTTCTGAAACTTGCGCCCGATGCCCTGGCGGGCGATGGCCACCGGGTCAAGGGTGGTCAGATCCACCGACTGGTCATAGAGCGCTTTGCCGCTTTGCGGCCGGGTCTTGCCGGTGATCACGTCCATCAGGGTAGTCTTGCCCGCCCCGTTGGGGCCGATCACACAGCGCAGTTCGCCGACGCCTATCGCCAGCGACAGATCCGTCAGCGCCCGGAAACCGTCAAAGCTGACGTTGATGTTCTCCAGCTGCAGCACCGGATCGGTTTGTTCGCGAAAACGATCGCCGGGCAGCTGACGGGTAAACAGTCCTTCATCCGGTTGCATTAGCGGTCTCCTCGACGCAGCAGGCCCATCACCCCGCGGGGTAAAAACAGGGTCACAATGATGAAGATGAGGCCCAGAAACAGCTGCCAGTACTCTGGCATCGCCACGGTGAAAATGCTTTTCGCGCCGTTGACCAGCCCGGCGCCAAGCACCGGGCCGATCAGCGTGCCGCGCCCGCCGAGCGCCACCCAGATGGCGGCCTCGATGGAGTTGGTCGGCGACATTTCGCTGGGGTTGATGATCCCGACCTGCGGGACATATAACGCCCCCGCCAGACCGCAGAGCACCGCCGACAGCGTCCATACCAGCAGCTTGAAGCCGCGCGGGTCGTACCCGCAGAACATCAGCCGGTTTTCGGCGTCACGTACCGCGGTGAGGATCCGGCCAAACTTACTCTGCGCCAGCGCCGAGCCCAGCCACAGGGTCAGTAACAGCAGCAAAACCGTAGCCATAAACAGGGTGGCGCGGGTGCCGGTGGCGGTGACCGGAAAACCCAGCAGCGTGGTAAAACCGGTGAAGCCGTTGTTGCCGCCAAACCCGGTCTCGTTGCGAAAGAACAGCAGCATACCGGCATAGGTCAGGGCCTGGGTCATGATCGAGAAATAGACCCCTTTGATCTTCGAGCGAAAGGCAAACCAGCCGAAAACCAGAGCCAGCAGACCAGGAACCAGCACCACCAGCGCCATCGCCCAGGCGAAATGCTGCGTGCCCCACCAGAACCAGGGCAGCTCGCTCCAGGAGAGAAAAGACATAAACGCCGGCAGACCGTCGCCCGCCGCCTGGCGCATCAGGTACATCCCCATGGCGTACCCGCCGAGGGCAAAGAAAATGCCGTGCCCCAGCGACAGCATGCCCGCATAGCCCCAGACCAGATCCAGCGCCACCGCCACAATGGCGTAGCAGAGGATTTTGCCGCTCAGCGTCAGCAGCCAGCTCGGCACCGCCAGCGGATGCGAGGCCGGCAGCAGCGCCAGAAATGGCATACTCAGCAGCCCCAGCACCAGCAGGATCCCCAGCCAGCGCAGAGGCCGCGGCGCGCGCTGCGCCAGCGTTAAGGTGATTGGTTGGCTCATCAGTCAATAACCCTCCCTTTCAGCGCGAACAGACCCTGCGGGCGTTTCTGAATAAACAGAATAATCATCACCAGGATCAGGATCTTGCCCAGCACCGCGCCCATCTGGGGTTCGAGAATTTTGTTGAAAATGCCCAGCCCAAAGGCCGCCGCCACGCTGCCGGCCAGCTGGCCGACGCCGCCCAGCACCACCACCAGAAACGAGTCGATAATGTATCCCTGACCCAGCTCAGGCCCGACGTTGCCAAGCTGCGACAGCGCCACGCCGCCCAGCCCGGCAATACCGGAGCCGAGGCCAAAAGCCAGCATATCCACCCGCCCGGTAGGCACGCCGCAGCAGGCGGCCATCGCCCGGTTCTGCGTCACGGCGCGGACGTTCATCCCCAGACGGGTGCGGTTCAGGATGAGCCAGGTAAAGGACAGTACCAGCAGGACGAACGCCAGCACCGCCAGTCGGTTCCACGGCAGGATCAGGTTCGGCAGGACCTGCACGCCGCCGGAGAGCCAGGCCGGGTTTGCCACCTCCACGTTCTGCGCGCCAAACAGCATCCTCACCAGCTGGATAAGCATCAGGCTGATCCCCCAGGTGGCGAGCAGCGTTTCCAGCGGCCGACCATACAGATGACGAATAATGGTGCGCTCCAGCGCCATGCCGATCCCGGCGGTCACCAGAAACGCCACCGGCAGCGCGACTAACGGATAAAAGGCCAGCCATTGCGGCGCGAGCTGCGCCAGCGCCTGCTGTACCAGCCAGCAGCTGTAGGCGCCGATCATTAACATCTCGCCGTGGGCCATGTTAATCACCCCCAGCAGGCCATAGGTGATCGCCAGCCCCAGCGCGGCCAGCAGCAGCACCGATCCCAGCGACAGCCCCATAAAGGCCTGGCCCAGCAGATCGCCGAGCAGCAAACGATGTTTGATCTTTTGCAGGCTGTCGCTGGCCGCCTCGCGCACCGCCGCATCCGGCTCATGCTGGGCATCGGTAAAGGGGATCAGCAGCGCCTGGGTCTCCGGGTCCGCCGAATGGCCGAGCAGCGTCACGGCGGCCAGTCGCGCGCTGGCCTCAGGCTGAGTGAGCTGCAGGCGCGCCAGCGCCACCTCCAGCAGGCCCCGCACATTTTCATCGGTTTCCGCCTGCAGCCGCTGTTGCAGCAGCGCGGCCATGGCCGGGGTCGCTTCCCGCTGAAGCGTGCGCGCGGCAGAAGCCCTCTCCGTGACGTTGTCACTTAAAATAAGGTGGCTGGCCAGCGCACCAGCAGCCAGATTGCGTAGCCGGTTGGTCAGACGGACCGGTCGGGTTTCGCCCTGCGGCGCAGCGGCAGCGCCCAAGGGCTGTAATCCGCCCTGTCGGGTACGGAAAGCATGTTTTCCGTCGTCCATCACCAGGCTCTCGGTGGTCAACGCCCGCAGCAGCGGCAGACGATCCGCCTGTGGTGCTGCCGCCCACTGGGTCAACAGCTGCGCCTGCTGGCTGCGGCTGGCGGCAACGAAGTCGTCCGCCTCCGCGGCCTGCGCCCGCCACGGCAGCAGGATCAGCAGTAGCGCCAACACACTCATGAGACGCAATGCGTTCATGTCGTTCTCCTCTGGTCAGCGGCCGACGGGCGCTATGCTCCAGCCCCGCCGGCCCTGGCGCTTACTGGCTGACAGTTTTCACCGGATGGTCAGGTTTCTTATCGTTACCGGGGATCCACGGACTCCACGGCTGCGCGCGGACGGGTTTATCGGTCTGCCAGACCACGTTGAACTGACCGTTACCTTCAATTTCACCGATCATCACCGGCTTATGCAGATGATGGTTGGTGGCATCCATGGTCAGGGTAAAACCGGACGGCGCGTTGAAGGTCTGCCCGGCCATCGCCTCGCGTACTTTGTCAACATCGGTGGTGCCCGCTTTGGTCACCGCCTGCGCCCACATATGCAGGCCCACCCAGGTCGCTTCCATCGGATCGTTGGTCACGACCGTATCGGCATTCGGCAGCTTGTGCGCTTTGGCGTACGCGCGATAGTCGGCGACGAAGGCTTTGTTGGTCGGATTATCGACGGACTCAAAGTAGTTCCATGCCGCGAGGTTGCCGACCAGCGGTTTAGTATCGATGCCGCGCAGCTCCTCTTCCCCTACCGAGAAGGCCACCACCGGCACATCGGTCGCTTTCAGACCCTGGTTAGCCAGCTCTTTGTAGAACGGCACGTTGGAATCGCCATTGATGGTGGAGACCACTGCCGTTTTGCCACCGGCGGAGAATTTTTTGATATTGGCGACGATAGTCTGGTAATCGCTGTAGCCGAACGGGGTGTAGACCTCCTCGATATCTTTGTCCTGGATCCCTTTGGCATGCAGGAAGGCGCGGAGGATCTTGTTGGTGGTGCGCGGATAGACGTAGTCCGTCCCCAGCAGGAAGAAACGTTTGGCGCCGCCGCCATCCTCACTTAGCAGGTATTCCACCGCCGGGATAGCCTGCTGGTTAGGCGCCGCGCCGGTATAGAAGACGTTGGGGGACATCTCTTCCCCTTCATACTGCACCGGGTAGAACAGCAGGCCGTTCAGCTCCTCAAACACCGGCAGCACCGATTTACGTGAGACCGATGTCCAGCAGCCAAACACCACCGCCACTTTATCCTGGGCCAGCAGCTGGCGCGCCTTCTCGGCAAACAGCGGCCAGTTGGAGGCCGGGTCGACCACCACCGGCTCCAGCTTCTTGCCCAGTACCCCGCCTTTGGCGTTGATGTCGTCGATGGCCATCAGCGCGACGTCCTTCAGCGGCGTTTCGGAAATCGCCATCGTCCCGGAGAGCGAATGCATGATCCCGACTTTGATGGTGTCGGCGGCATAGGCCTGGAATGAGAGCCCCATAGCCATAACAGAGGCGGAGAGTGCAAAAGCTTTTAATAACGTTCTACGTTGCATGATTCACTCCTGAGTAGCGCAAAAATAAAGAATTAACAGCTAACCAGAGGTGATAAGGCAAAAACGGTGCCAGGTTGTGAAAACAGCAGGATGCGGGACAGGTGGGCGGCGTCGACGGGAGGGACGGCAGCGTTGCCTCATCACGGTGCAACGCTGCGCTAAGAAAGTCATTACCAGACGTCGGCGGCGATCGACGTCACCAGACGGACTTTTTGCCACTGCTGGTCTTCGCTGAGGGCATTGCCCTCTTCAGTGGAGGCAAAACCGCACTGCGGGCTCAGGCAGATCTGCTCGAGCGGCACGTACTGCGCCGCCTCGGCGAGACGCGCTTTTACCCCCTGCGGATTTTCCAGCTCGCCATTTTTGGTGGTGATCAGCCCGAGGACCACCTGCTGATGGCCGGGACGAATAAAGCGCAGCGGCGCGAAATCCCCGGAGCGGTCGTTGTCGTACTCCAGGAAGAAGGCATCGACATTGACGCCGCCAAACAGCACCTCGGCAACCGGCTCGTAACCACCTTCCGAGATCCAGGTTGAACGGAAGTTACCCCGGCAGACGTGCAGGCCCACCGTCAGATCGGCCGGCTTACCTTCCAGCGCCTGGTTCAGCACCCGGGCATAAATGTGCGCCAGCGCATCCGGATCGTCGCCGCGTTCGCGTACCTGCTGACGCTGGGCATCGGAGCACAGATAGGCCCACACGGTATCGTCCAGCTGCAGATAGCGGCAGCCGGCGTCATAAAACGCGCGGATCGCGTCGCGCCAGGTGGTGGCCAGATCGTCGAAGTAGTCGCTAAGATCCGGGTAGACTGTGGCATCAATATCTTTCCGCCCGCCGCGGAAGTGCAGCACGCTCGGGCTGGGAATGGTCATCTTCGGCTGCGCGTCGCCGCTGATGCTTTTCAGATAGCGGAAGTCTTCCAGCATCGGGTGATCGCCGAAGGCCAGCTTGCCGGTGACGCGAACGCCGTGCGCTTTGGTCTGCACGCCGTTGAACTGGATCCCCTGTTCGGCATCGTAACGTTCAACGCCCTGCAGGCCATCGAAGAAATCGAAATGCCACCATGCGCGACGAAACTCACCGTCGGTGACCACATGCAGGCCGCAGTCGCACTGCTGCTGGACCAGATGACGGATCGCGTTATTCTCAATCTCGCGTAGCTGACCGGCGTCGATAATCCCCTCAGCCAGCTGCTGACGCGCCTGTTTAATGCTGTCCGGGCGTAAAAAACTGCCGACGATGTCTGCGCGGAACGGGGCCTGTTGACGTTGCATGCTGTCTCCTTAGCGGTGGGCGCGTTAGTTGCCCACCGTGATAGTTCATTATTTGAATTTTTAGACTTCTGGATGGCTATATGTCCAGATACTGGCATGCAGGTTGGCGGGTCGCAAACGAGAATATTTCATGGTACATGAAAAAAATTCATTCAGCGTCGGCGAACGCAAATCCTTCATCCTCCCAGCCGGTGAGCCCGCCGAGCATCATTTTCACCGGCCGTCCCAGCTCGGCCAGCTTCAGCGCGGCCATATCGGCGCCGTTGCAGTGCGGCCCGGCACAGTAGACCACAAACACGGTATCTGTCGGCCAGGCCGCCATTCTCCCGGCGGTGATCTCCCGGTGCGGGAGATGCAGCGCGCCAGGCAGGTGACGCCTGGCGAAGGCTTCCTCGCTGCCAACCACGTGCAGCAGGACAAAGTCGACCTCGCCGGCACGCTGAGCGCTGTGCACATCGGCGCAGTCGGTTTCAAGATGCAGCTTATGGCGAAACCAGCGGATAGCCTCAGCGGAAGCGGCGGGGGTAAATTGGGTTACTACACTCATGGCGTCTTCTCCTTGTCTGTGATAACACTACTTTACTGACGCCCTTCACCCTGATCTGCCGGCAACCATGACAGAAAACGCTAACATCCTGACAACCCCTTCTGTGACACCGTCACGTCATCAGGTGATCGCCCTCGCCTACGATGGACTCTGCACCTTTGAGTTTGGCGTAGCCGTGGAGATCTTCGGCCTGCCGCGCCCGGAAATGGGCGGCAACTGGTACCAGTTCGCGGTCGGCGCCGTCGATGAAGGTCCGCTGCGCGCCACCGGCGGCATCCGCCTGATGACTGACGGCGGCCCTGAACTTCTCGCCCAGGCGGATACGATTGTGGTCCCCGGCTGGCGCGGCATCGACGCCCCGGTCCCGGAGGCGCTGTGCGCCGCCCTGGCTGCCGCCCACGCCCGCGGATGCCGGATTATTTCCATCTGTTCCGGGGTGTTCGTTCTCGCCGCCGCCGGGCTGCTCAATGGCCGCCAGGCAACCACCCACTGGCGCTACACCGCGGCGCTGCAGTCCCGTTTTCCACAGATCCAGGTGGTGGAAGATGTGCTTTACGTGGGCGATGATTTGTTGATGACGTCCGCGGGCAGCGCGGCGGGGATCGACCTCTGTCTGCACCTGGTACGCAAGGATTTCGGCAGCGAAGCAGCCAACGTCGTCGCCCGCCGCCTGGTGGTCTCTCCCCATCGCGACGGCGGTCAGGCGCAGCAGGTCCTGCGCCCGGTTGCCCGCAGCCGGGAGAGCCTGCGCCTTGGGCAGCTGTTTGACTATCTGCACCAGCATCTTGCCGCCAGCCATACCGTCGCTTCCCTCGCCCAGCGCGCCGGCATGGGACCACGCACTTTCCTGCGCCGCTTTGAGGAGGCCACCGGTAAAACGCCCGCCCGCTGGCTGCTGGACGAGCGGCTGCTGCGCGCCCGCCAGCATCTGACGGAGAGCACGATGTCCATCGATGAGATCGCTGAGCGCTGCGGGTTTGCCAGCGCCGGCACCCTGCGCCACCATTTTCGCCAACAGTTTGCGCTCAGTCCGCTGCAGTACCGAAAACAGTTTGCTACTTCTCCGATTGCAAAATCATCGCGGCAACGGACAATAGACGGCCACAGTAAACGGGTCGCCAGGAGGGTCGATGATGAAGAAAGAGTGTCGGGTAGTGATCTATAAAGAGGGGCTGCTGGGCAGCCTGTTTTTTGGCGAAGCCAAGGCTGACCCTGACAAAATGAGCCAGTTTCTCAGCAGCTATACCCGTGAAGGATGGGAAGTGAAAACCATGTCGGTGGAGCGCCGCCGCACCGCTTTGTTCTGGTCGCGGGAAGCGTATCTTTTCGTGCTCGAACGCCCCCTCTGACAGCCTGCGCCTGGTTTACACGTTTAAGCCAGGCGTTTCTAAGCGCCTGCTTTCAGGGCTGACGGATATAGCCCTGCTCCTGCATGTTGTGCATGCCCTCCTCGCTGGCGCAGACCATGCCGGTGGTCAGCATGGCAAAACCAAAGCGCTGATAAAACGTAATTTTATCGGCGACCGCATAGATAAAAATTTTGCCAAAGGGAAGCAACTGCTCCCGGATGGCCAGCATCAACTGTTGTCCGTAACCCTGCCCCTGACGGGCGGGGACGATCGCCACATCCGCCAGATAGCTGCTCCAGGTACAGTCGCTGATGGCTCGCGCCACGGCAATCAACTGGCCGTTCTCATAGCCAAACCAGCAGAAGGTGCTCTGGCGGAACGCCTGCTCCAGTTGCTGAACATCGCGCTCATTCAATCCGGCCTCGGCGATAATGGTTCGCACCCGCTGCCAGTCCACCCGCGCGATCGCCTCTTTACCCTCTATCACCATCATAACCTTGCCTCCCGTCGTCTCCCGAATGGAGCCCCGGAAGCAAGATCTAGCATGCCGCGGCAGGATATGCCAGGCGGAAAGGCGAACGGAAGAAAACGATAGAGGCAGGCGACGGCAAAAAAAAACCGCCATATGACTGGCGGTAAATCAATGCTTGCATGGATAGATTGTGTTTTGCATTTTTCGCAGACAGATAATCCTGACCTCTCTACGTTTGATGCCGAGGATAACAGAGTCAACCTCAATAAAGCCTAAACGGCCTGCGCTAAAGTTTTTCCACCAGCGCTTTCAGTTGCGCGAGGGTCTGCTGCTGGTCCTCCACGACGGCGGCAGGCCAGGCCGACTGGCGCACGATAAGCCGGGTCGGCAGCAGCTCGCGGATCCGCAGCTGCGGCGCCGCCATCAGGGCGATCAGCCGTTCCACCGCCCGCTTGCCCAGCAGATCGAAGTCCTGCGCCACCGTAGTGAGTGGCGGCTGGAAATAGAGGCTGTCGGCGGTGTCGTCATAGCCGGTCACCGATACCGCCCGGCTACCGCTGCGATTAAGCTGGGCCAGCGCGCTGAGCACGCCGAGCGCCATTTGATCGTTCGCCACCACAATCGCGCTGATCCGCGGCTGCAGATGCAGCAGCTCGAACGTTTTTTGCCAGCCGCTGGCGGCGCTCCAGTCGCCGAACACTGTTGTTGAGCGAGCGATATTCAGACTGTGCAGCGCCTCGCGCCAGCTGGCGAGGCGCAGACGGGCGGAAACCGAACTTTCCGGGCCCGCCAGCAGGCCGAATTCGCGATGCCCCACCTCCCACAGGTGGCGCACGCAGGCTCCGCAGCCGTCGCGGTGGTCGAAGCGCACACAGCAGACATCGGCCTCCGGAGAGACATCAAGAAACAGGCAGGCCATATCCGGGTTCTCTTGCACCAGCCGCTCGGCGGTGGCGCTCTCCAGGGGCAGACTGACGATCACCCCGCGAATATGCTGGGCGCGCAGCTCATCCAGCCGCGCCTGCAGCGCGACAAAATCGGCCTGCGCCGGCATCGCTATCGCCACTTCCAGCTGATGCAGGCTGGCATGGCTTTTTATCGCGGCGGCGATCTGCGAGGGAGCATGCAGCGTCAGCGAGGCGGTAATCAGCCCGATGGAGGGCGCCGCCTTGCCGGCAAGCAGCTGCGCCGAGCGGTTAGGCACGTAGTGCAGCGTCTGCATCGCGCGGATCACCTGCTCCCGGGTGCGGGCTGACACCACCTCAGGACGGTTCAGCACCCGGGAGACGGTCTGTTGGGAGACCCCCGCCGCGCGGGCGACGTCCTCCAGGGTTGCGGTACGACGCGGCATCTTTTCTCCTCAGTGATAACAATGTCGTGCGCTAACATTTTATGTTTAACGCGCGACAAAAAACAGCGTTTTGCCCCCGCTTTCGTGATCGTCTGTTCATTTCATTTTCAGCGTGATTGCTGGAAAAAACAAATTACCCGATAACGTTAATCATCCTGTTTAGCGAACGACATTTTCTGATTCACCGGGGATTAAAATGCAAATTAGCGATACCGGCCACAGCCATATGCCCGACTTTCACGCCGTCCTCGCCCGTGAAGACTGGCAGAACCAAACCATTACCCACCTTAACCGCCTGCCGGCGCATCCCGCTTTCGCCAGCTGGCGCGATGAGCTTGCCGCCCGGGATAACCATCCCTCCACACGCCGCCGTCAGCTGGACGGCGAGTGGCAGTTCGCTTACGCCCGCAGCCCGTTCGCCGTCGATGCGCAGTGGCTGACGCAGGATCTGCCGGACAGCCGCGGCACGCCAGTGCCCTCCAACTGGCAGATGGAGGGCTATGACGCGCCGATCTACACCAACGTCCGCTATCCCATCGATACCACGCCACCGCGGGTACCAGAGGATAACCCGACCGGCTGTTATTCCCTGCACGTTGAGCTCGAAGAAGCCTGGCGCGCGGATGGACAGACGCAGATTATTTTCGATGGCGTCAACTCGGCGTTTCATCTGTGGTGCAATGGCGTCTGGGTCGGCTATTCGCAGGACAGTCGCCTGCCGGCAGCGTTCGATCTCAGCCCCTTCCTGCGCCCGGGCTCCAACCGCCTGTGTGTGATGGTCATGCGCTGGAGCGCCGGCAGCTGGCTGGAAGACCAGGATATGTGGCGGATGAGCGGCATTTTCCGCTCGGTGTGGCTGTTGAATAAGCCGCAGCAACGGCTATGCGACGTGCAGTTGACGCCAGCCCTCGACGCCCTCTACCGCGATGGCACTCTGCAGGTCCAGGCGACCGTCGAAGCGACAGAGGCGGCCCTTGCCGGGCTCAGCGTCGGGGTTAGCCTGTGGCGCGGCGAGGAGCAGGTCGCCGCCGGGCGGCAGCCGTTAGGCACCCCGACGGTGGATGAACGCGGCCACTACGCGGAACGGGTCGATTTCTCCCTGGCGGTGGCGACGCCGGCGCACTGGAGCGCGGAAACCCCGAACTGTTATCGCGCCGTGGTCACCCTGTGGCGCGGCGACGAACTGCTGGAGGCCGAAGCATGGGACATCGGTTTTCGCCGCATCGAGATTGTCGATGGCCTGCTGCGTCTCAACGGCAAACCGCTGCTGATCCGCGGCGTTAACCGCCATGAGCATCATCATTTGCGCGGTCAGGTGGTCACCGAGGCGGATATGGTGCAGGACATTCTGTTGATGAAGCAGAACAACTTTAACGCCGTGCGCTGCTCTCACTACCCCAACGCGCCGCGCTGGTATGAACTCTGCAACCGCTACGGTCTGTATGTGGTCGATGAAGCCAATATTGAAACCCACGGGATGGTGCCGATGAATCGGCTGTCCGACGATCCGGCGTGGCTGCCAGCCTTCAGCGCCCGCGTCACCCGGATGGTACAGAGCAACCGCAACCATCCGTGCATTATCATCTGGTCGCTGGGCAACGAATCCGGCGGCGGCGGTAACCACGAAGCGCTGTACCACTGGCTGAAACGCAACGACCCGAGCCGTCCGGTGCAGTACGAGGGCGGCGGCGCGGATACCACCGCCACCGATATTATCTGTCCGATGTACGCCCGCGTCGAACGCGACCAGCCGATCCCGGCGGTCCCCAAATGGGGGATCAAAAAATGGATCAGCCTGCCCGGCGAGCAGCGGCCGCTGATCCTTTGCGAATATGCCCACGCGATGGGCAACAGCCTCGGCAACTTCGCCGATTACTGGCAGGCCTTCCGCGAGTATCCGCGGTTGCAGGGCGGGTTTATCTGGGACTGGGCCGATCAGGCGATCCGCAAAATCTTTGACGACGGCAGCGTCGGCTGGGCCTATGGCGGTGACTTTGGCGATAAGCCTAACGATCGCCAGTTCTGTATGAATGGTCTGGTGTTTCCCGATCGCACGCCGCATCCGTCGCTGGTGGAGGCGAAGCACGCCCAGCAGTATTTTCAGTTCACGCTGCTGTCGACCTCGCCGCTGCGGGTGCGCATCACCAGCGAATACCTGTTCCGCCCAACCGATAACGAAGTGGTGCGCTGGCAGGTGCAGTCGGCCGGTGAAACCCTGTATCACGGCAACCTGACCCTGGCGCTGCCCCCTGAGGGCAGCGACGAGATAACGCTGCTCGACAGCCTGATCCTGCCTGAAGGCGCCCGCGCGGTGTGGCTGACACTGGAGGTGACCCAGCCCCGGGCGACCGCCTGGTCAGAAGCGGAACACCGCGTCGCCTGGCAACAGTTTCCCCTGCCCGCCCCGCTGGTGCTGCCGGCGCCCACGGTGCCTGCCGGCGCTCCGGATCTTATCGTCAGCGACGAGGTCTGGCAGATCCGCGCCGGTTCGCAATGCTGGACCATCGATCGCCGGACGGGTCTGCTGAGCCGCTGGTCGGTTGGCGGTCAGGAGCAGCTGTTGACCCCCCTGCGTGACCAGTTTATTCGCGCGCCGCTCGACAACGACATCGGGGTCAGCGAAGTAGAGCGCATCGACCCCAACGCCTGGGTGGAGCGCTGGAAAAGCGCCGGCCTGTACGATCTTGAGGCGCACTGCGTCCAGTGCGATGCGCAGCGCCTGGCAAATGAAACCCTCGTCGACTGCCGCTGGCACTATCTGCGCGGCGAAGAGGTAGTGATTGTCAGCCACTGGCGCATGCACTTCACCGCGGACGGTACGCTGCGGCTGGCGGTGGACGGCGAACGAGCAGAAACCCTGCCGCCGCTGCCGCGGGTCGGGCTGCACTTCCAGGTGGCGGATCAGCAGGCGCCGGTGAGCTGGCTGGGCCTGGGCCCACATGAGAACTACCCCGACCGGCGGAGCAGCGCCTGCTTCGCCCGCTGGGAGCTGCCGCTGGCGGCGATGACGACGCCCTACATCTTCCCGACGGAAAACGGCCTGCGCTGTGATACCCAGGCGCTGGACTGGGGACGCTGGCACGTCAGCGGTCATTTCCACTTCTCCGTTCAGCCATGGAGCACCCGTCAACTGATGGAGACCGACCACTGGCACAAGATGCAGGCCGAAGACGGCGTGTGGATCACCCTCGACGGCCTGCATATGGGGGTGGGCGGCGATGACTCCTGGACCCCCAGCGTGCTACCGCAGTGGCTCCTGAGCCAAACGCGCTGGCAGTACGAGGTCTCATTGCGTTGCCTTTAATCCGTGGGGGCGACAGCCCCCACCCTACAAACAGAATAACAAGGGATCATGGTGATGAAATTCTCTGAACTGGCGCCACGAGAACGGCATAATTTTGTCTATTTCCTGCTGTTCTTTTTCTTTTACTATTTCATTATGTCGGCCTACTTTCCGTTTTTTCCGGTGTGGCTGGCGGACGTTAACCATTTAACCAAAACGGAAACCGGGATCGTTTTCTCGTCTATTTCGTTATTCGCCATTATTTTTCAGCCGGTGTTTGGCCTGATGTCGGATAAGCTCGGCCTGCGCAAACATCTGCTGTGGACTATTACGGTGCTGTTAATTCTGTTCGCACCGTTCTTTATTTTTGTTTTTTCACCGCTGCTGCAAATGAATATTATCGCCGGGGCGCTGGCGGGCGGGATCTATCTGGGGATTGTTTTCTCCAGCGGCTCCGGGGCGGTGGAAGCCTATATCGAACGCGTCAGCCGGGCCAACCGCTTTGAATATGGCAAAGTGCGGGTCGCAGGCTGCGTCGGCTGGGCGCTGTGCGCCTCGATAACCGGCGTGCTGTTCGGCATCGATCCCAACATCACCTTCTGGATCGCCTCCGGTTTTGCGCTGGTGCTCGGTCTGCTGCTCTGGTTGTCGCGACCGGAAAGCAGCAACAGCGCCGAGGTTATCGAGGCGCTGGGCGCCAATCGCCAGGCCTTTTCGCTGCGCACGGCGGCAGAGCTGCTGCGTATGCCGCGCTTCTGGGGCTTTATCGTCTATGTGATCGGCGTCGCCAGCGTCTATGACGTGTTTGACCAGCAGTTCGCCAACTTTTTCAAAAGCTTTTTCGCCAGCCCGCAGCGCGGGACCGAAGTGTTTGGCTTTGTTACCACCGGCGGCGAGCTGCTCAACGCGCTAATTATGTTCTGCGCCCCGGCCATCGTTAACCGCATCGGCGCCAAAAACGCCCTGCTGACCGCGGGGATGATCATGTCGGTGCGTATTCTCGGGTCGTCTTTTGCCTCATCGGCGGTGGAGGTGGTGATCCTCAAGATGCTGCATATGTTTGAGATCCCCTTCCTGCTGGTCGGGACCTTTAAATATATCTCCTCCGCCTTTAACCCGCGGCTCTCGGCCACCCTGTTTCTGATCGGCTTTAACCTGTCGAAACAGCTTTCCGGGGTGGTGCTTTCCGCCTGGGTCGGCCGGATGTACGACACCGTCGGCTTCCATCAGGCCTATCTGATCCTCGGGTGTATCACCCTGAGCTTCACCCTGCTCTCGTTCTTTACCTTACGGGGTGGGAAAAATCTGCTGCCTGCAGCGGGGACGCAGACCCCCGCCTGACTCCGGCGCCCCCGTCAGGGACGACGGGACTCACTCGACAATCCGCGTCTCACCGCCGCGATTCTCCAGGGCATAGCGCTGACAAGGCGCCCCGGCGGCAATCAGCTCCGCCAACTCTGCCGAGTGGCTGGTCAGCCAGATCTGGCTGTAGCGCGAGGCCTCGATAATCAGCCGGGCCAGCGCGGGCAACATGTCGCGATGCAGGCTGTTCTCCGGTTCATTGATCGCCAGAAAGGCCGGCGGGCGCGGGCTGAGCAGCGCAACGGCGAGGCACAGAAAGCGCAGCGTACCGTCAGACATCTCCGCCGCCAGCAGCGGGCGGCGGATCCCCTCGCGACGCATTTTCAGGGCGAAACGTGACTGCTCGTTTTCACAGTAAAACTGGCAGCCAGGAAAGGCGTCGGCGAGGATCTCGTGCAAAATCTCTTCCGCGCCAATTTCGACAATGGTCTGAAAGGCTGCCGCCAGATTATGGCCGTCGCTGTTGAGCACTGGCGAACGGTATCCCACGGCCGGCTGACGCAGCGGCGAATGGCGGCCGATAGCGAATTCATGATAAAACCGCCAGCGGCGCAGGGTCTCCCGCACCCGCGACACCTCGGGAAAACGATGCGGTTCGCCGAGCTGACCGAACACCGACTCGTTTTCATAGATGCTCTCAGTGAACGTACTTTTCTCCCCCGTCACATCGACGAGAAACGCCGCCTGATTCTTACGCTGCAGTACGCGGGAGGAAGGCCGGCGGGAGTAGCCGGCCAGCCAGATGTTCTCTTCTTTAACGATGGGATCGAGCATGAACTGCGTCGGATAGGGCAATTTTTCCGGGAAGCCTATCTGCAGCTCATAATCGAAGCTGTCGGTCCGGCAGGCGATTTGCAGACGGCGGGGATGACGATCAACGGGCGAACGCTCCCCGGACCACATCATATTCTCCAGACCGCCCTCTTCGCTGATAAACCCCGACAGCTTGCCGTCAGCGGCGGCGGTCAGCAGGTGGATAGCGTTATAAATATTGGATTTGCCGCAGCCGTTGGGGCCGAAGACAATGTTCAGCGGCCCGAGCTCCAGCGCGATATCCCTGACCGAGCGAAAGTTTTGAATACGGATGTACTGAATCATCATAGGTCCTGCCCTGGAAATAGAAGGCTGCCACAGTAGCATAGCGGCGCCAGGGTTACCTTCTCATGCTCCCTTTTCGGGCATGGCTTAACAGAACATTTTTTTCATTCCACGGGTCAATGCCACCCGCGTCAGCTTGTCGTTATCCTGATGGGCTTCACTGAAGACGCCAAAATAATAGCGTTCATTGTCAATGGTTTGACTGACAATACGATAGCTCAGCGGTTGCCCGGATGGGGCACCGTACTGCGCAGGCGTCACCGAGACCTCGGTCGCGTCATCGGCGACGCTGACCAACAGCCCGTCGGCCTTACCTCCCACCAGCATGACCTTAATTATCGGGTGCACCAGTTCCTCCCGGGATGGCGTATATCATTGGCGAACCGCGGAGTCCGGCGGGCATTGTCGTCAACAAACGGCGCCAGCCTGAGTGCGGCATTACGTACTTTCTTATAGTTCATCGCGGCCTTGAGTCAAAAAATAGCGTGCTGAGGCTGGGCTAAATATTGATTATTCGAAATAAAAGATGACAAATGATGAAGGAAAAAAGAGGAATTGTGAATCAGCAAAACGCCGGGTTATTCTTATTTGTCGCTCCTTTGCTCGCCTTTATCGGCCCTCACTCAAGGAAGTATTGCGGTTATGCGTTATGTTCGCCTGTGTGTTATCTCCCTGTTAGCCACCCTGCCACTGGCGGTAGACGCCGGTCCACAGCCGCTTGAGCAGATTAAACAAAGCGAAAGCCAGCTGTCGGGCCGCGTGGGGATGGTGGAAATGGATCTGGCCAGCGGCCGCACGCTGGCGGCCTGGCGCGCCGATGAACGCTTTCCCATGGTGAGCACCTTTAAAGTGCTGCTGTGCGGCGCGGTGCTGGCGCGGGTGGATGCCGGGGTCGAACAACTGGATCGGCGGATCCACTACCGCCAGCAGGATCTGGTGGACTACTCCCCGGTCAGCGACAAACACCTTGTCGACGGGATGACGATCGGCGAACTCTGCGCCGCCGCCATCACCATGAGCGATAACAGCGCCGGCAATCTGCTGCTGGCCACCGTCGGTGGCCCCGTGGGATTGACCGCCTTTCTGCGCCAGATCGGTGACAACGTCACCCGCCTTGACCGCTGGGAAACGGCACTGAATGAGGCGCTTCCCGGCGACGCGCGCGATACCACTACCCCGGCCAGCATGGCCGCCACGCTGCGCAAACTACTGACCGCGCAGCATCTGAGCGCCCGTTCGCAACAGCAGCTCCTGCAGTGGATGGTGGACGATCGGGTTGCCGGCCCGCTGATCCGCGCCGTGCTGCCGGCGGGCTGGTTTATCGCCGACAAAACCGGGGCTGGCGAACGGGGTGCGCGCGGCATTGTCGCCCTGCTCGGCCCGGACGGCAACGCGGAGCGCATTGTGGTGATCTATCTGCGGGATACCCCGGCGAGTATGGCCGAGCGTAATCAACATATCGCCGGGATCGGCGCAGCGCTGATCGAGCACTGGCAACGCTAACCCGGCGGTAGGCACGCGTTATCCGGCCCGCAGCACCTCGCAGGCGTGCCGGGCGATATGACTGGCGGCGGCATCGGACAGATTCCGGTCAGTAATGATGGTGGTGAACCGGGTCAAGGGTAACGCCATAAACGTGGCCACCTGATTGTATTTCGAACTGTCGCACAACAGGATACTTCTTGCGCTGACCTGGCTGACGGTCTCCTTGACGGTAACCTTGTTCTCATCAGGGGTGAAAATACCGCGACTGTCCCAGCCGCTGGCGGAGATGAAGGCCGTATCGATAGCCAGGTGGCGTAACGTTCGCGCCGCCGATTCGCCCACGCAGGAGCGGTTCTCCCGGCACAGGGTACCGCCGGTGTGGATCACGCCGCACTGGCTGGCATCGATCAACAGTTGGGTTATCTCAAAATCATTGGTCACCACCTGCAGATCATCCCGGTCGAGGATCGCCCGCGCCAGCGCCAGGGTGGTGGTCCCGGCATCCAGATAGATGCAGCTGTTTTTGGCGATATGACTTGCCGCCAACGCGCCAATCGCCTGTTTCTCCTCGCTCTGCAGCGTACTTTTCACCAGATGACTGGGTTCTGTGGCCAGCCGGCTGACGGCGCGAACACCGCCCGAGACGCTGACCAGCAGCCCCTGTTCCTCCAGTTTACTGACGTCCCGACGGATGGTCATATGGGACACGCCGAGGATCTCCGTCAGCTCATTGATGCTTACCGCCCCACGCTGCTCCACCAGGGCTAAAATACGCTGATGTCGTTCTATTGGAATCACCGCTCTCCCCTTACCATTTTTTCACACCAGGCGTCACCACTCGGGCTGCGGACCTGGCGACACCCTGTGTTGTTATCGCGCTTTGCCGCTGTTTTTACGCTATTTTAGGGCAAGAATCGCCGTTGTGCAGCCTCTTTCCGCCTGTGAATTTTTTATATTCATGTGGGTTATTCGTGATAGCTCTCACATAAATTCACATGATAACGCTTTACTCTATCATTAAATCACATTAATTAACGAATATTCACAAGGAGACCATCATGGCTGCACACACTAACGTCTGCGTGATTGGACTGGGTTCAATGGGCATGGGCGCCGCCCGTGCCTGCCTGCAGGCGGGCCTGAACACCTGGGGCGTTGACATCAACCCCGACAACTGTCGCGCACTGCTGGAGGCGGGCGCTAAAGGCGCGGGACCCAGCGCGGTGCCTTTCGCCGCTGAACTGGATGCGGTCGTGCTGTTGGTGGTCAATGCCGCCCAGGTGCGGGGGATCCTGTTCGGCGAAACCGGCCTCGCCGCCCACCTGAAGCCGGGCACCGTCGTGATGGTGTCGTCCACTATCGCCTCCGCCGATGCCCAGGCGATAGCCGTGGCGCTGGCGGAATACCAGCTATTGATGCTTGACGCGCCGGTATCGGGCGGCGCAGTGAAAGCGGCCGCCGGCGACATGACGGTGATGGCCTCCGGAAGCGATGCCGCCTTTGCCCGCCTCGCGCCGGTGCTGGACGCCGTGGCTGGCAAAGTCTATCGCATCGGGAGCGACATTGGCCTTGGCTCGACGGTAAAGATTATTCATCAGCTGCTGGCCGGGGTGCATATCGCCGTTGCCGCCGAAGCGATGGCGCTTGCCGCCCGCGCCGGGATCCCGCTGGAGACGATGTACGACGTGGTGACGCACGCGGCGGGTAATTCCTGGATGTTTGAGAATCGCATGCAGCACGTGCTGGATGGCGATTACTCGCCAAAATCCGCCGTCGATATTTTTGTTAAAGATCTCGGTCTGGTGAATGACACCGCCCGGGCGCTGACCTTCCCGCTGCCGCTCGCCACCACCGCGCTAAATATGTTCACCTCCGCCAGCAATGCCGGATTCGGCCGGGAAGATGACAGCGCGGTGATCAAGATTTTCAACGGCATCACTCTGCCGGGCCACAAACAGTGAGGAGAGATAACATGCAGCTTGGTGTCATTGCCGATGACTTCACCGGCGCCACGGATATCGCCAGCTTCCTCGTGCGCAACGGCATGCCGACGGTGCAATTGAATGGCGTGCCGACCCGCGATCTTCCGCTGACCAGCGAGGCGGTGGTCATCAGCCTGAAAACCCGCTCCTGCGCGGTGGAAATGGCCGTCAGCCAGTCGCTGGCCGCGCTGCGCTGGCTGCAGGCCCAGGGCTGTCAGCAATTCTACTTCAAGTACTGTTCCACGTTCGACAGCACCGCGCAGGGCAACATTGGCCCGGTGCTGGATGCCCTGCTGGCCGAGCTGGGCGAGACGCGGACGGTGATTTCCCCGGCGTTGCCGGTGAACGGCCGCACGGTCTATCAGGGGTATCTGTTTGTCGGCGAGCAACTGCTGAATGAATCCGGGATGCGCCACCATCCGGTGACGCCGATGGAGGATGCGCACCTGGGCCGCTTAATTGAGCGCCAGGGGCGCGGAAAAGCCGCGCTGATTGCCTGGCCGATTGTCGACCGGGGACCGGAGGCGGTCGCCGCCGCGCTGGCGACAATCAGCGATCCGGCGGTGCGCTATGTGGTGCTCGACGCCATCAGTGAACAGGATTTGCTCACCCAGGGCGTGGCGCTGCGAGAGATGAAGCTGGTCTCCGGCGGTTCCGGTCTCGCCATCGGCCTCACCCGCGACTGGGCACAGCGCCATGGCGCCAGGGGTGAAAGCGCTCAGGCGGGCATGCCGCTGGCCGGCCCGGCGGTGGTGCTCTCGGGCTCCTGCTCGGTGATGACCAACAGCCAGGTGGCAGCCTATCGTGAACAGGCCCCCGCCCGCGCCGTCGACTTAAGCGCCTGCTTTACCGATCTGGAGAGCTACGTCAGGACGCTGACTGACTGGGTGGACGCGCAGCGCGATGCGCCGCTGGCGCCGATGATCTATGCCACCACCGAGCCGCAAACGCTGCAGCGGATCCAGGCGCAGTATGGCGACAAGGCCAGCAGCGAACGGGTGGAACAGCTGTTTGCCGCCCTTGCCGCCGCCCTGAAGGCGAAAGGATTTACCCGGTTTATTGTGGCCGGAGGGGAAACATCGAGCATTGTGGCGCAGACGCTGGGAGTCGAGGCGTTCCATATTGGGCCGACCATCTCCCCCGGCGTGCCCTGGGTGCGTGACACCCGCCAGCCGCTCTCCCTGGCGCTGAAGTCAGGTAACTTCGGCGATATCCAGTTCTTTGCCCGTGCCCAGCAGGAGTTTCGTCATGACTGAGCAACAACTGCGAGATGAAATGGTGCAGATTGGCGCCTCGTTGTTTAGCCGCGGCTATGCCACTGGCTCCGCCGGCAATCTGTCGCTGCTGCTGCCGGACGGCAACCTGCTGGCGACGCCGACCGGCTCCTGCCTCGGCGAACTCCAGGCACAGCGGTTGTCGGTGGTGACGCTGCAAGGTGAATGGATCTCCGGCGACAAACCGTCGAAAGAGGTCACTTTTCACCGGGCGGTCTATTTGCACAACCCGGCCTGTAAGGCGATCGTCCACTTGCACAGCCACTATCTGACCGCGCTCTCCTGCCTGCAGGGGCTCGATCCGCACAACTGTATTCGTCCCTTTACCCCCTACGTGGTGATGCGTGTCGGCGACGTCCCGGTGGTTCCCTACTACCGACCGGGTGATGACCGTATTGCCCAGGCGCTGGCCGGGCTGGCGCCGCGCTATAACGCCTTTTTACTGGCCAACCACGGTCCGGTGGTCACCGGCTCATCGCTGCGCGAAGCCACCAACAATACCGAAGAGCTGGAAGAGACCGCGCGGCTGATATTTACCCTCGGCAACCGTGAGATCCGCTACCTGACCACTGACGAAGTGGATGAACTGAGATAAAACCATGCCAAAATTTGCTGCTAATTTAACCATGCTGTTTACCGAACTGCCGTTCCTGGGCCGGTTCGCCGCCGCTGCCCGCGCGGGTTTTGAGGCCGTGGAGTTTCTGTTTCCCTATGAGTATGACACCGGGGAAATTAAACAGCGCCTGCAGGAGAACCAGCTGCAGCTGGTGCTGTTCAATACCCCACCCGGCGACGTCAACGCCGGTGAATGGGGGCTCGCCGCGGTGCCAGGCAGAAGCGCCGAGGCCCGCCAGCAGATCCAGCTGGCGCTGGAGTATGCCTGCCAGTTGGATTGCCCGCAGGTGCATATCATGGCCGGCGTGGTACAGCCGGGGATGGATCGCGCAGCCTGCGAGGCCGTGCTTATCGATAACTTGCGCTACGCGGCGGAGTGCTTTGCCCGCCACGACAAGCGGATACTCATCGAAGCGCTGAATCCTCAGACCAAACCGGGCTATCTCTACCACAGCCAATATCAAACGCTGGAGATGGTGAAACGGGTCGACAGGCCGAACGTCGCGGTGCAGTTAGATCTGTTTCACGCGCAGAAGGTAGACGGCAATTTAAGCCATCTCATTACCGAATATGCCGGCCAGTATCGCCATATTCAGATTGCCTCCCTGCCCGACCGTCATGAACCGGATGAGGGCGAAATAAACTATCCGTGGCTCTATGCGCTACTGGATAAAACCGGTTATGACGGCTGGATCGGCTGCGAATATATCCCCCGAGCAGACACGTTTTCCGGGCTGGGGTGGTTCTCGCCCTACCGGAAAAAATAAACGCCGTTTTCTAAAAAAATAACTCTCTGTATACCTGTTAATACCCGAGGCAAACCTATGTCGACATCGGCGCTGTTACTTATTGCGTTAGCCAGCGTAGTGCTGTTGCTCCTGTTGGTGATCAAAGCGAAAGCACATCCTTTTGTAGCGCTCCTGATCGTCAGCCTGCTGGTGGCATTCGCCACCGGCATTCCGGCAGATAAAATTATTACCACCATTGAAAAAGGCATGGGCGGCCTGCTTGGTCACATCGCCAGCATTATTATTCTGGGGTCTATGCTGGGGGTGCTGATTGAAATGTCCGGCGGCGCCGAATCGCTGGCGAAAACGTTGACCGGCGTACTGGGTGCAAAACGGACCATTGCCGCCTTAACCATCGTGGCTTTTATTCTCGGCACGCCGGTCTTTTTTGAAGTCGGCTTTATCATCATCATTCCGTTAATTTACGGCTTCAGCAAAGTCGCCCACGTATCGCCGCTGAAGTTTGGCCTGCCGATGGCCGGAGTGATGTTAACCGTGCACGTCGCGCTGCCCACCCATCCTGGCGCGGCAGCGGCGGCAGGCATTCTGCATAGCGATGTCGGTTGGCTGATGCTGGCGGGAATCGGGGTATCGATAGTCGTCGGTATCGTGGGTTATTTTGTCGCCCGGTTTATCAATCGGCGCCATTATCATCTGTCGATTAACGTGCTGGAGCAGCAGCAAACGGCTGAAGTGCCGGACCTCTCCGTTAACGCGCAGCAGACCCGTCTGCCGCCGCCGAATGCGCTGGTTATCGGTGGGCTGATCGTGGTGCCCATCATGCTGATTGTTTCCGGGACGCTGTGTCAGGCGCTGCTGCTGCCGGAAAATGCGGTTCGCCAGCTGATGACCGTCATTGGTACCCCGCCGGTCGCCCTCCTGATCTCGCTGGGATTGGCCAGCTGGACGCTGGGCATCCGTCGGCGGATGAGCCTGAAAAAGCTGGGCGAAGTCACTGGCAGCGCGATCCCCTCTTCGGCGGATGTGATCCTCGTCGCCGGCGCCGGCGGTGCCTTTGGCGGCGTACTGGTCGCCTCAGGCATCGGCAATGCCTTAGCCGAGGCGCTGGAGACCATTCATCTGCCGCTGATGCCCGCCGCCTTCCTGCTCTCGCTGGTACTCCGGGCCTCGCAGGGATCGGCCACCGTGGCGATCCTCACCACCTCCGGTCTGCTGTCTCAGGCGGTTATCGGGCTGGAGCCGATTCAGCTGGTGCTGGTGACGCTGGCGACCTGCTTCGGCTCGCTTGGGTTATCGCACGTCAACGATGCCGGGTTCTGGGTCGTCACGCGCTATCTCGGGCTCTCGGTGCCGGATGGGTTAAAAACCTGGACCGTGCTGACGACCATCATGGGAGTGACGGGCTTTCTGATCACCTGGCTGCTGTGGTTTGTACTGTGATATTCGCGAAGGTGGCCGCCAGGCCACCTTTATTTGTCATTTGTCAGTTACCGGGACGCTGGCAGGCTGTCACCTCACCAGACAGCGTCACCGGGATAAAATAGCGTACGCGATAGCGCCTTTCCGCCGCTGGCCCACCTTCCGTATGACGCTCGAGAAAGCATTCAATGTCGACCCCCTCCCGGCGGCTTGCTCCCAGCGCTGGCAGCAACTCCATATACAGATCGCTGGATAAACGGGCGTAACGCGCCCAATTGCCATAGAATTCAACGCCAACATACAGCCCGGGCCTTGTCGTCAACGTGCTGTTCGCCGTCAGCGCGGGCAGCGCCCCTCGCTTCCGATGACAACCGACAAAAGCGTTAACCTCGACGTTAAGCTCATTGTTCCTCGCCGCATAATAATCGGATAACACAGAGAGACGGCCACCGCCGGCGGTAAAAAAACGGTCAACCTTTTGTCTGATAGCCGTCTTGGACGTGCTTTGCAACACCATATCCGACAGGCGCAGCTCATACTTCATTGGAGAGCCACGATAGACCCTCTCGGGCAGCGAACAGAAACGGGCCTGAGGCAGACTCTCACCCTCCGGGTCGAATTTCTTTAACAGCAAAGCCGTGTCCCAGTGTACGGCGCAACGGTATTCCCGCGGCGAGAGCGAGAAGCGCTTCTTAAACTCCCGGGAAAAGGTCTGCGGCGAGTCATAGCTCAACTGCCAGGCAATGGCGGCGATCGGTTGCCGTGTTAATCGCAGACTCACCGCCGCGATGGTCAACCGCCGCAGCCGGATATACTGCCCGATGGGTAACTGACCATACTGATAAAACACCTCATAGACAAACCGGCGCGAATACCCCATATACTGCGCCAGGTAATCGATAGACGGGTTACAGTAGATATTATCTTCCAGCCACGCCAGCATTTTTAAATAGAGCATCTGCTTCATAGATACCGCATACTTCCTGTAGTCTTATCCTCCTCTAATTTTAACAACAGGCGGCGGACAGCACTAAGCTTTTTATGCACGGCAAAAATAAAAAAAATAATTATCAGTTAAAAAACCTAACAGACATATGTTTAACGTTTTGTTTATTAGGAACTTTCGCATGCTCACCTGCCGTTATCCCACTTTCTCCAGCAAATATTGCATTAGTGTAAAACATCCCTTAGATTATCTCGTCTAAAAATAATCGGCGCATTGCCATTATATGTTTTAATTTATCCTGATTTCATTTTAATGCTCAACAGGGAAGTTATATGACAAATTTTTTGTTCAATATAAAAAATCACTATCTGCGGGTCGCGATTGCCGAACTGGTTAATGAAACGATGCAGGCGTGCGAGCGATCGCATTATCAGTTTTCTCAGCAATGGAAGCCGGCGTCGATTGCACAAGCCGATGTCATATTCACTGAAATGGTGACGGGAGAATGGTACTTATGCCATGAACTTTTACAGCACGCTACAGAGAATTATCAACTTTTTATTTTCCTGAATGATGAAGAGGTTACCGTCATCGATCACTTACCCAACTGTTTTAAGCATGCGGTGTTTATACACCCGCACACCGCCGTTCATCTTCTTAAGGAGGCGATAGGTCACGTAATCCAACGCCCCTTAACGGAACAGCATGGCTCTCCCTTTAATCGTCTGCGTCGCTGCATAAATTGCCCCTGTAAGTCATTGAGCGACGCGCAAACCAAAGTCATCTACGCGTTCAGCACTGGCCTGAGCCCGCATGAAGTGGCCACTGTACTAAAAATTAGTCACAAAACGATCCATTCGCATAAAAAGAACATTATGAATAAGTTCCATTTAAAGAGTCGACAGCAATTCAACAATCTTGTCCAGATACTCGCCAGACGTTAACCTCATAAAATATTATTATGCTAACTCATTATCTTCTGGAACGGAAGACATAACGTCTTTTGCGCCTCTTTTTAATATAGGAGATACCGCTCCACAAAGAAATAACGGGGCAAAAAATCAAACATAAAACAATAAGCAAATCACCCATGACAACCTCGAAAAAATAAGAAGAATTTGATTGGCATAGATAATATTGACCTCATATTATCCATGCAAGCTCATTTCTTCTTTTCCAGAACACGTCATAGAGTGGTAGGATAATTCCTGACAGCCATTTTTTAATCGCTAAGTTAAGTCTCCGCCCCCGATTTTTAAAAAAAATGTATGGTCTGTTATTGTCTTTTAGCAACGATATTGAGAAAAAGATAGCTAAACATCCGATTCCCTGTAGAGTGGAGGGAATCACCATGTGAATCTCCCGTTCCGCGTAGCGGACATCACGGTTGGTTGAATGTCAGAAAATGCTGGCCTCCTCCTTGAGGGTATGGCCCAACCTCCCTATTTTCGATCTGTACAGGCCATCGGGCTCTGTTACAGAGAACGGAATGACTATGCTAACCACCTTGATTTACCGCAGCCAGGTTGATCCTGCCTGGCCACTGATCGATCTTGACGCCCTTATTCATCGCGCCAGCGGGAAAAATATGCCCCTCGGGATAACCGGCATTCTGCTGTTTAATGGCCAGCAGTTCTTCCAGGTGCTGGAAGGAAATGAGGAAATCCTCGAATCGTTATTCAGCGCAATACAATGCGACCCCCGCCATCGTGACGTGGTGGAGCTGATGCGCGACTACTCGGCCTTTCGCCGCTTCCGGGATGTCGGGATGCGCATGCTGGATCTCCGCCATTATGAGGGCGACGCCGCGGTAGAAGCGATACTGCGTTTCAGCACCTTCGGTGAAACCGAGCCGATCAACGACCGCATGTTCAGGCTGATTAGCGCCTTTATCGCCGACGGCGGACGCTATTGCCTGCCCGAGTCTCTGCAACCCTCTCGCTGGACGATGACTCCCGCAATGGGCAACGCCTCGCCGCGCAACCTCGCGGACCAGCCCTGCCAGTTCGCCCTGCAGGCCATCGTCGAGCCGGCTAAAAGGCGGGTCTCTTCCTTTGAAGCCTTGATCCGCAGCCCGACCGGCGGCTCACCCGTGGAAATGTTTGCCGCCATTGCGGCGGAAGATCGCTACCGTTTCGACCTCGAGAGCAAAGCGTTCGCCTTCTCTCTTGCCGCCCGCCTTTCGCTCGGCAAACAGCAGCTGGCGATCAACCTGCTGCCGGGTTCGCTGTATAACCATCCTGACGCCGTAGGCTGGCTGATGGACAATCTGCTGGCGGCAGGTCTCAGGCCAGAACAGGTCTTGATCGAGGTGACTGAGACGGAGGTTATCTCCTGTTTCGACCAGTTCCGCAAAGTTCTCAAAGCGCTGCGCGTGGCCGGCATGAAGCTGGCCATCGACGATTTTGGCGCCGGTTACTCCGGTCTGTCGCTCCTGACCCGCTTTCAGCCTGATAAAATCAAAGTGGATGCAGAGCTGGTGCGCGATATTCATATTAGCGGCACCAAACAGGCGATTGTCGCCTCGGTCGTCCGCTGCTGTGAAGATCTCGGCATCACCGTTGTCGCCGAGGGCGTCGAAACCATTGAGGAGTGGTGCTGGCTGCAGTCGGTAGGCATTCGTCTGTTTCAGGGGTTTCTCTTTTCCCGACCGTGCCTTAACGGCATTGGGGAGATCTGCTGGCCGGTAGCACGCCAGGCAACGGACCTGTAGGGCCACGCACCCGGGCATCGTCACTGCCAGTGGGCAAGCTTTTCGCTCAACGCCGCCAGGGCATATCGTACCGCTTTCGCCACCACGGTCTCACAGTCGCCGGCAAAACACATCCGTTTGGTTTCGGTTTGGCCGCGAAAATTCCAGGCAAACCATACCGTGCCGGCGGGGGTACCATCTTCCCCGCCCTCCGGTCCCGCGTAGCCGCTGATGGCGATGGCGATATCGGCGTCAGCCATTGCCAGAATACCGGCCGACATCTCCTGGACGCACGCTTCGCTGACGGCGCTATGTACCGCCAGGGTTTCCGCACCAACCTGCAGCACGTTTCGTTTGGCTTCATCGCTGAAAGTAACGACGCCAGTATCATAAAACGCCGCGGTATCCGCCTGAGCACAGAGCGCCGCCGCCAGATTGCCCCCGGTGCAGGACTCTGCCGTGGTTAGCCGCCAGCCACGCGCAACCAGCATCTGAGCCACTTCAGCCGTTAGCGCTGAGGTCGGTTTTGCATCGTAACTCATCTCGTCTGTCATTCAGACCCCTCACAAAATATCAAAGGAATAACAGCAGCATCGCGCCAGTTAAAAGAATAGCATATCGATTTCTCTCGTCGGCCGTAGGCCGATTGCGTCAGTTCGGGTGGAAAAATAAAGGCCCGCAGCACGGGCCTTAACGAATACTCGTCTGAACTGTCGCCGAATCAGACCTTGTGTTCAATCACCCGGCCGTGACTCTCAATGGCAATTTTGCGCGGTTTTTCGCTTTCCGGGATCTCCTGATGGATAGTCACCTTTAAGATCCCACTATCCAGCTGTGCCTGATTAATCTGGGCATGTTCAGGAAGCGAGAAACTCAGCTGGAAATCAGCGCGGCGGATGCCTTTATATATCCAGCGCTGGCTACCGTCGGTCCCGGCATCAGTTTCTGCACGTTTGCCGGTAATATGCAGATTACCGCCGACGGTCTCTATTTCCAGTTCCTCATCTTTCCAGCCGGGCACGCTGACGCTGAGCAGGAAATTACTGTCATCTATTTTCTGCAAATCATAGGCCGGCAAGGCGCCCACCGGCGTATCGCCAGTTAACTGGCTGAAAAGACGGTCAATGCGGTTGAAACGATCGGCAAAAAGAGAATCAGCGAAAACGGGGAGTGCTGACAAGGTTTTGAGTGCCATAATTAACCTCCTGAATATCCATTCAAAAGCTCAACATAAAGGCAAGCATGGCTTGTCCGCTATATAAAATAATATCTGCAGCGCATTTTTCAAGAGCGGAAATAAAATTTTTTATCACTCGCCACCAAAAAAAAATAACCAGGCCGGGTGGCAGAATGACTCCCACCCGACGGCGGGGGCCGTGGCGCTTCTGAGTCCCATAACTGATGTTGTTTAACATGCAATAAACAGAAGCGACGTGTATATATAAGTTGCTCAGAGGAATGTCAACGCCAGGACCGCTCCACCTCACCTGTCAACAGTTACCCCTTGCGACAGCGTGGGGACGAGCGCATACATCACCTCCCGCGCGAGGCGCGCTGACAAGACATTAACCTTGCTGGCACCAGCCGAAAAGCCACTGACGGAAATATACTCAGCCCGGCAAGGAACCTTTCTCGCAGCCCCGTGCCTAATAGATTGCATACGCACTTTCTGAGGCATCACCATGACCGGCATTTTTATCTCCACCACCTTGTTCGCCCTCTTCGCGTCGATGTTGATCGGCCTGGGGATGGTCTGGAAAGGCATTTCCAACAACCCTGATAACTGATCCTTTTGTACGCCGTTGCTGTTCACCCTCCGCAGCGGCGCGTCTATACCCAGCGCCCTTCTCGTCAATGACAACCACAGCCCTCGTTCTGGTGACATTTAACCGTGGATCAGCGCCTGCGCACCGTATTTTTTGAAATAGCAATTCACACTGTGAATAAGTAACTTTAATTAATATATTTAAGTCCAGAATTAACGCATGCGTTATAAGCAATTTAAGCAGTTTGTGCCAAATTGCTGACAGCGCACACGCGATTAATATTTGTAACTCACTGATTTTAAAACTTTTATATCGACAGCAACCCAAAAAGTCCAATTTTGGACTTGTTGCTTTTATTGGTTATTAGAAATATCCTAAGCCCATATTCGCAAAAAAATTTTCTTTAAATATTCTATCAACCTTTATCCATTTCGTGTTCACCATTACTATGACTGATTTTTTAATTAACACTGAAAATATTTATCTGAAGCGGGGAATTTGCGAGTTACTTCTCGAGATCGCCATCGAAGAAAATATCCGTACGCCCTTTTCTCTTCACGAATATTCACCTGAGATCATTAGTCAGACTGATGTGCTTTTTACAGAAATGGAAACCGGTGAACATTACCTGTGCCACCCGTGCTTCAAAAAGGTACCGCAGCAGACACCTATTTTTGTTTTTGTCCCCAGCGATAGCGGCGCGCGGGTTGACCGCTTGCCGCTTTGTCTGCGTGATGCCACTTTTATCAGTATTAACGCCGATCTGCGCAGTATAAAAAATCAAATCGCAAACCGTCTGACAGCGTTAAGCAAACCCGTTGCTGGGGGGCCGGAGAAAGGCAGCAAACGGTGTCTTAAATGCCCACGATTAACATTGACCAAGTCGCAGCTTTATATTATCGATGCGATAAAAACGGGAATGAACAATCAGCAGATAGCGCAAGAGCTGGGCATCAGCCATAAGACGGTTTTTTCTCACAAAATCAACATCATGAAAAAATTCCAGATTGATACAAAGCAAGAGCTGGCGCGATTCTCGGCCATCGCTCTTGCACTATCCTCAAGAGCGATCAATTAACGCCGGGTTTTGTTAAAACGCATCTTAAGTTTCCTTCTGTCTTTAACATATGACAGACCACAAAATAATGATGTTAACAATAACACCACCGCCAGGGCTAATAGCAGAAAATTACTCATACACGACCTTTTCAGAGATAAAGATGATTATCAAATAATACGGGGTATAAGTTTTCGAAAACAACCATCCAACAGCCATTTCAGATTAAGGTAATACCTTGTGCGATAATTCTGAAAATGAATAATGCTGAAGACCTCATTTTTATTATTATGTGCGCATTTTGATAATAAAAGCGAGCGGTTACACCGGATAAAGCCAGGCGTGACGGTCTGCGGTTAATCACGGTAAATTTAAGGTCTGAAGCCAAAGAGTAACGTCGTGGGCAGGCCTGCGTGTTTTGCCGGAAAGGCCCCCAAAGCAACGGTGTCATTATCCGTTGCGAGGGTTAAGCAGAACGTTTGGTTCAGTCAGTAGACTGGTTTAACCACTCGTTTAACATCAATGAATAAAGCAGGCTCGGCGGCGCATCTTTTACATCAGCAATATCGTTGATGTACCTCATCCCTGCTTTCTCGAGGACTTTCTGCGAAGCCAGATGGTTAGCCCTGACAACCGCTGACATCTCTGCAAGCTTAATCTCCTCGAAGCCATATTTTATCGCGCCAATCGCAAACTCGGTGGCCAATCCTTTTCCCCATGCCTCTGTGGAAAACCGATATCCCAGATTGTTAATGATGACATCGTTATAGCTACGAAGACTGACGCCGCCAAAGCCAATGATGTGTTCTGGGGTAGAGCGCGGTGCTATTGCCCAGTTTCCGAAGCCGTAAGTTTGCCAATGCGCGAGCCAGCGCCTCAAAACGACTTCCGCATGGTCAACATTCGGGTATGGCCCGGCGGGGTTAAAGGTATTGGTCGCGGGATCGCCATAAATTCGGTACAGATCGTCGACATCAGAAGCCATGACCGGGCGAAGATGCAAACGATGGGTATCAATGTGCAAACTTACCTCCTGACGGGAAGTATTACCGAGGATGCTTCGAGGATTTATGCCTGCTCATTTAAGCACAAATTTACATACCCGGGAACCGATTAGCCCGCGTTGTGAAGCGCTTGAAAAAATATGCTGCCGATGATGAAAATAAGATATGTTAATTCTATGATGGATTGAAGCTTTTGCTGGCTCTACGCACAGCATGACTGAGTGAACACAGGACTGTAAATGATCGATGACATCCGCTACCTGATAGTATTTGCCAAAATTGTAGAACGAGGTTCAATCTCAGGTGGCGCCGCAGCGTTAGGCCTGACGACCGCCACGGCAAGCACACATTTATCCAGACTTGAGAAAAACCTCAATAGCGCCTTGCTGTACAGAAATACGCGGAAGATTTCACTAACCCAGGATGGCATCAGTTTGCTGGAGACCGCCAGATCGATGCTGGAGTTGTATGAAAAGGGCGTCATTGAATTTAAACAACGCTCTATTTCTACCGTCGGCAAGCTGCGCATTTCCCTCCCTGCTGTTTTTTTAAACGGCCCATTCACCCGCCATCTCGCGAATTTTATTAAAGAAAACCCGGATATTTCCCTGAGTATTTCTTATAGTGATCTGCGTGAGGACATCATCGCCGATAGCATTGATGTCGCCTTCCGTATTGGCGAACTTCCCGACAGTTCACTCAAAGCAAGGCATCTATTTGTTCTGCCACGACAACTGGTGGCGTCAAAGGGCTTGCTCATGCAGCACAAGCCCATTAACCATCCCGTTGAGCTGGGATCCCTGCCGTGGATTGGGTTAACAATGAGAGAAAACATTCGAGAGTTCAGGCACAAAAACGGCGAACTGGCGGTCATTAAGTATGCTCCTATGGTATGCGTTGATAACATTGAAGCTGCCTATGTTCTTGCCAAACAAAACATAGGATTTGCCGTACCTCCCCGTTTCCTCTGCGAAAATGATGTTAAACTCGGGGAGATGCATGAAGTACTTCCTGACTGGTCATTAGAGCCGCTAAAAGTTTATGCCATTTGGCCTGCCAATATATCAACCAGCAGTGCTGCCTATAAATTAATCAATTACATTTATAACTCCATGGAACAACATAAGCTTTGAACAGTTAAAATAATTGTGGATAAAGCATATAGAATGCGATAACGCATAAAAAACCGCCCATCAATAAATTAAAGATGCGGATTTGTGTCCTTCCCTGAAGAAATATTGACATTTTATCACCAAACATTGCCCAAATGGATAATGAGATATAACAGATAAAAAAGTAAATAATAATAAAAAGTATTAGCGGCAGACTGGTTGATGGCTCAGAAAACAAGGTCGTTCCAGAGGTACAGGCAGCCCAGGCTTTTGGGTTGAGCCATTGCATTAACACTCCCTGAACAAATCCGGGGGCATTTTCTTTTTTTAATGACCAATCAGGGTGTGATGTAGCAATTTTATATCCCTGATACAGTATAAAAATCGAGCCGAGAACATTCAGGTATTTGAAAAATTGTGGATGCGTGGCAATGACTGTGTATACCCCAAAACTAACAAAGATAAGTAACAAGGTGAAACCAAGCGTCGCACCGGATACGAAGGCGAATGTTTTTCTAAAGCCATGTATAACACCGGAAGAGATAATGACCATATTGACCGGGCCAGGCGAAAACGACAGAGCCAGAGAGTACAGAAACATAGTAGCAATCAAAACCATTTTTTCATCCACTTTTTCAATAAAAGATATCGGTGTAGCGAAACTTATATAACAAGTTATTTCGCTATATTTAAAGACTACCCCGATATGGACGTTAGATTAAATGGCTCTTTCTCTAAAGGTGTGTTTGATAATTTAGCGATTTTTACAACAGTACCTGCCCGGCTATACGCCCAATCCCCATCGAAAAAAGCATGGCCAGCGTGCTCCAGAACGTAATTCTGCTGATAGCTCTGACAGGCGGTGCGTTACTCACCATGGAAGAGAGATAGCCAAGAGCCGCCAGTGAAAAGAGAGTGGAAAGGAAAATAGCGATAAAAATCAGTTTTGCTGGCGAAAGCACTGCAACGATCAAGGGCAACCCCGCCCCGGCTGAAAAACTCATGGCCGAAAAGAGGGCCGCCTGCAAAGGTCGCGCAGAATGAGTGTCCGTTAGTCCCAGCTCTTCGCGGGCATGAGCCTCCAGGGCGTCTTTGGCCATGAGCTGCTCTGCAACCTGGCGGGCAAGCGCAGGCTCAAGTCCGCGCTGGATATAAAGGGACGTCAGTTCCCGTACCTCTCCCTGATAATCTGCGTCCAGCTCACTTTTTTCCTCGGCAAGCGCGGCGGTTTCCGTATCCGCCTGGGATGATACCGAAACATATTCCCCTGTTGCCATCGACATGGCTCCAGCAACCAGCCCGGCGACACCGGCCAGCAACACACCCGAAGGGCTGGTATTTGCAGACGCCACGCCGAGCACCAGGCTGGCGGTAGAGACAATCCCGTCATTCGCCCCGAGTACCGCCGCCCTTAACCAACCGACTTTTTCAATGCTGTGTCGTTCAAGATGCATGCCTTTTTCCTTTTAATACGCATCCTCATCGGGATTAGCGAGAGAGCACAAGATTACTCCACAACGGGATGTTTCCTTTGACTGCGAAAGGTGAGGAAGATATGCAGCAATCCCATCGCACCATGTGCCCAGAAATAGGTTTCAATGAACACCGTCAGAAATTTATGCAAATGCAGGACCGCTTCTGCCAGCGCCGATGACGCCCCTGGCGCAATGTCCAGTACAAACCAGAGCCCTCCACAGAGTGCGACCGCCAGCAAAGCAAGTACGCCAAGCCCCTGGATCATCGCCGCTATGCCACCGGCATGTGCTTCAGGAAGACGAAATGTCATTAGCATTTTAATGTCATCAACTACACCGCGAAAATCAAGGGACAACCAGGCAAAATAGTAACGAAACCCACGTTGTTTAAGCATCCATACCAGCATCACTACACCAAGAACAATCAGCGCTAATCCCGAGATAACATGGAACCATGTCACGACCCCGGTCAGAGATACGTCGCGAAGCGCCTCACTTTCGGTGAGATTAGAGCTAATGATCTGCAATAGAATCAGGGTGGCGACAATAATATGCAGCAGGCGGAAAAAAGGGATGTCTTTGTGCGGTAGCGCATTGCGTAGTTTTTCGTTCATCATTTGGCCATTTTATGAGGGGATCGGCCACATCAGTATTGCGTCTGTTTGTTAACGCAACCTTAACGCCTTGATATTGAAATGCACTGAATGATGTGTGAATAAAAGGCAAACCATACCATCTATCTCAGCAGCTAATAGCATCCATGGACTTACTCGTGAAACTGATGCACCTGTCTCCTCCGCCTTATTTCCTCGTGGAGGCCGCTGCCTCAATGCTGGCCAAAGGGGTAAACATTATCGTGGTTCGTTTGGCACTGGCTCATGTTGATCCTTGTGCTCCAGGCAAAGCTACCCAGACTTAGCCAGGTTGGTTACCGGATGGACCTGGTTTGCCAGAAGACTTACGTAATATGAATAAAGGCTAAACAGACCATTTTCAACCAAAAGACTTAGCCTTCAACACACGAATTAATAATCGTCCTGTTGAAGGGTCCCTCCTGTGAACGCGCATAGCGTGTGCTTTAAAAACAGGCATATAGCTTTTCCTGAATAAAGGGAGAAACACAAGCAACAGAATCCCTGCGCCAAATGCAGCCAAACCATGTAACCAGTCAATCATAGTCAACGGTATGAGGAATAGGCAGTAGTGCAAAACACAGAATACCGTCGTGCATGTCTTCGCCCATCCAGGGACTAAAACATTTGGATCCGCTTCGTAAAATTTACTCTTTCTGAGAATGCCCTCAGAGGCTATCCGCATGCCTACGAACCAGAACAAAGGGAGGTACGTCGCTGAAAATAGAGACAGCACAATAATATTCCAATCAGACACTCGCGCACTTCCTTATTCATTGCTTCCCTGGATAAAAATCATTAGCGCGAATATATCCTTTGAACGATATAATCCACGCTCAGACGGCTTTATTTCATCTGGCATAATACACTACGATGAGAAACATACCGAGCAATCTTATGCAAAGTCAAGATTAAAAAGTGACGCGCGCTCGGGAGTGTTCAGGAACAGAGGCGAATTATTACGTCTTATCAACGTCAGATGGTGCCTCTCTGCCACCGACGCGGCATTCGGTCAACCGTAGCCGCGTACAATTCATTATTTATTCAAGGTTCAATGCGTAGAGTGATGCACTGAAATTTTTCAATAAAAAATCAACGTATAAACGGATTTTTGGTAACTGTTGACGGTTTGCAAAGGTCAATATATGCACTGGCTTAGCTAATGGTTGAAATTCAGACATCAGAGGCAGCAGTCGGCCATTTTGCAAATCTTCAGCCAACAGGATCTCGGGTTGCATAATAATTCCCAATCCATTCAATGCTGCCCTTCGCAATGCTTCCCCATTGTTACAGGTCATCGTGATGTTTACCGGAGATCTGACAGGTTTGCCTTCCCTCTGAAGTGTCCATTCATTCGCTGCAATGGGATGGGCAAACCCAAGACATCGATGATGGCATAATTCTTCAGGTGTTATGGGTTCCCCTGCCCGTTTTATATAGGCCGGAGAGGCACACATGACTGACCGGTATGGCGCTATCGGACGGGCAACAAGTGTATTAACATGCAGGAGCTCACCAATCTTAATCATGACATCTAAACCTTCATCTGCCATATCCATTGATTTATCGCTCAGTACCAGGTCTACTGCCATATCAGTCCATTCAGTAAGAAACTGAGCAGTAACAGGCGAAAGCGCATGGACACCAAAGGAGACTGGGCAACCTACTCTCAGTTTTCCACGTGGCTTCTGGTGAAGAGCAAATGCCTGTGACTCGCTATCTTCAATATCAGCTAATATCCGGCGGCAACTCTGATAATAAACCTGACCAAAATCGGTCAGACTTTGCCGACGCGTTGTGCGATTAAGTAAGCGAACGCCGAGATGTTCCTCTAACGCTTTGATATGCAGCCCAACCATGGTTCCGCTGATTCGCATCTCTTCAGCAACAGCGCTAAAGCTGCCTCTGTCCACGACGCGGACAAACACCGCCATACTTTCCAGTTTATTCATTATTATCAAGCCTGGCTTGTTAAAGATAAAAACATAACGCTGTTTATCAAATTTCACCAGCAGGTTTTAATCTGTTTTCACTTAGTGCGGGAGGGTTAAAAATGATGACCAATACAGAGCTCCGTGAGCGAGGAATGAGATTGTTTAATGAGCTGTATGGAAATGGTGCGGGAGAAGAACTACGAAAGGACATGGCCGATTTGTGCCCTGATTTTACTGATATCTCGATCGAATGGGCTATGGGAGGCATCCTTGCACGCCCGGGGCTGGACGCTAAAACGCGGGAGCTGGTTGTCATTGCTTCCTGTGTCACTCTGGGTCATACGGTTCCACAATTGAGGGCGCACGCTCAGGCAGCGCTAAATGCAGGGGCAACCAGGGAAGAAATCATCGAGGTTGTCCTGCAATTACTGTTTTATGCAGGAGGCGCCGCGGTGCGCAATGCACTCGTCAATATACGCGATATTTTAAATGCTGAATTAAACGTCGAAGCGAAAATGTCCTGAAGAAAATTGCTGTTTGCCATTCTAGCCATCCCATTTGACAAGCGTGCTGGCTCGGATCATTGTCTGGCGCGTTTTTTTGGATTGTCTGCATCACATTCCGAACCGGGCGTCACTGATTAAGGGAATGGGATGGCTCACTCGATTTCAGAGACGGTATCTCATCACGACATACTGTCAGATACAAGGAAAGCGGGGAGGCAGAATCTGTCTTCGTTCAGTGCTAAAAATCCCACTCTATTAAAGGGATTTGTCTAAACTGTAGCAGTTAAATCAACACCATACATGGCCATTTAATGATGCAAGTGATACTTGTTCGACACGCGGAAACAGAGTGGAATATAAAAGGAATGATTCAGGGACAGAGTGATAGTGCGTTAACCCCTCGGGGGGAGCGCCAAACATTAGCTTTACTTGCCGCGTTTGCAGCGAGTGATTACCGGGTAGACTGCGTTTACACGTCTCCGCTTGGTCGTGCCTGGCAAATGGGACAGCGCCTGGCTGACCGTTTTCGTTGCCCATTGATAGCTGAGCCGGCCCTCAAAGAACAGGCCTTTGGCCAGTTCGAAGGTATGTTAACGTCACAACTCATGCAACAACGTCCCCACGATGCGCATGCGTTATTCACTCATGATGCCGAGTATTGCCCGCCAGAGGGAGAGTCATTAGCACAAGCAACCCGACGAGTGACAGGTTTCATACAAAACCTACAAGAAACCACAGAACATCAGCGCGTCTGTATTGTCACGCATGGGCAAGTCAGCCAGGGCGTGCTGGCGGTGCTTAAAGAAGGAACTATTGAAAACTTTTCGCGGTACGCTCACCCTAATGCAAGTTACTCGGTGTTCGATTTCCGGGATGGGAAATGCATAGCAATCAGATGGGGAGTGGCCACACACCTGCTTCAACTTGAACGCCAGAACGCTTAATTTCATATGCCTCTCTGCGGCAAACAAGTGATACCCTGGAAGGTATGAACCTGCTTCAGGAATGCTTATGAAACCGACCCTTAATCAGTTGATTAACTTTTGCACTGTTGCTGAAACCGGAAACATTGGCAAAGCCGCCAGTAAACTTAATATTTCGCAGCCTCCCTTAAGCCGGCAAATAGCCCAGCTGGAAACTATCCTCGGTGCAAAGCTATTTAACCGGGCCGCTAAAGGGGTCAGTTTAACCCTTGCCGGTGAGCAATTTCTGCTGGACTGTCGCGCAATGCTGGCAATGCTGGAGCAGGCCTGTAATAACGTACGAGCAATAGAATCAGGGCAGAAAGGGGTTCTGAAATTAGGCGCAACAATGTATGCCAGCTATAGCGTTGTGCCGCATGTTGCGATGCAGCACAGGAATACCTGTTCCGACGTGGAATTGCATTTTCAGGAGAGGGTCCCCTCTGATTTACATGCCGCATTACAGGATGGCAGATTGGACGCGGCAATTAGCTTCTCCGAGACGGCCACGCCGGGAATTCATTCACTGGTGCTCTTGCGTGAGCCGCTCATCGCCGCCCTTCCTGCCAACCACTCTCAGGCTCAACGCGAGCATTTCAGACTTGAATCACTCTGTGATGACCCGTTCATCACGGTTCCGCGCCAGAGCGCGCCGATGCTCTATGATTCCATCCTTCATCAGTGCCTCAAAGCTGGATTTAGTCCGCAAATAGGTCTGGAAGCCTCCGTGCAGCAGACTGTGATGAATTTTGTGGCCCATGGTGTTGGTGTCGCGCTTATTCCTGCCAGTATGGAGAATGCTCAATTACGCGGTGTGGTTTACCGGAGGCTGGAAAATCCGAATATGGTGGAGAATATGCTGATGTGGTCGGCAAAGAACACGAATCCGGCTTTACCGGGTTTTGTGAACCTGTGCCGCAGTATCAGGGATAAACTGGATGCGGCACAGTCCGGACGGATTAACGATTAACTTTTACTGATGATGATTTCGATCACGTTAGGCTTGCCACTCGCCAGCGCGGCCTCAACGGCCGGGGCGATATCGCCGGCACGGATAACTTTTCGGGTCTCCAGCCCCATCGATGCACCCAGTGCCTGATAATCCACTGCCGGATTAACCAAATCCATTGCGATGAAGCGATCTGTTTGGGCCGACGTATAATCTGCCTGAGAACGCATGAAGTTTTTCAATACGTTATATTCCGTATTATTCATGACAATAAAGGTGACTGGCAGTTTTTCATGTGCGGCCGTCCAGAGAGCCTGAGGGGAGTACATCGCCGCGCCATCTCCCACAAAGCACACCACAGGCGCTTTTCCCAAACCGAGTGAATAGCCGACAGCCGCGGGCATTCCCCATCCCAGGCCACCGCCGCGTAAAAAGGCATATTGATCCGCACGGTGACTGTTGAGAGATTTGCGAAGCGAGCCGCTGGTGGCAATCGCCTCGTCAACAATGGCCACATCTGGTCCGATCGCCCTTGCTGCCTCAAATGCCGCCACCAACGGCGTAATTACCGTAGCAGATTGTTGTTCCTGAACCTGTCCGAGCAGACGTTCTTTGCTTAATTCAAACTCATTAACCGCCTTTTCAAAACGGCGTTGATAATCACGGCGATGGTTTGCCGTGGCTTTCTCCAGTTCAGGTAGCAGTGACATTAACGATGATTTAATATCGCCAACCACGGAGAGTTCACTACTGTAGGTGCGTCCCAGGTCGCCTGCATCAGCTGATAACTGGAACACTTTACACTGGTCCGGCACTGCCTGACCTTCGGTATAAAGAATAGTGATAAGCGACTTACCGCCAAGGGCAAAAATAGCATCGTACTGGCTTAATGCTCGGTTAATTTCCGTCGCTTTCGTGGACAGATTGCCCCGCCAGAGAGGGTGTGCTGTTGGATAGGGGATCCGGTTCGGCCATGTTGAACCGTACACGTCAGCGGCAAGCATCTCAGCAAGAGCAACAACCTCATTGGCCGCTTCACTTTGATAGATTTCGTCGCCGGCAATCAGTGCGACGTTACCCGGAGTAAATGCCGCCAGCTTACTCGCCAACAAAGGTAACGAACCCGCGACTGCATTGCGGTCGATAGTAGAAGGCGCGCCGATGCCGATAGCACTCATCGCCTCCATCACATCCATCGGAAGCGACAGGAAAACGGAGCCTTTCGGTGCAGCGTCAGAATCGTGAAAGGCCCGGCGAACTAATACCGGTAGCTGATCAACGTGGGTAACCTCCTGTGACCATTTCGCGAACGTTTTACCCATACCGACCAGATCACCCAACAATAATGGGTCGGTTGTCGTGTGGCGTGAATCCTGCTGCCCCGCCGTCACCACCAGTGGTGTCTGTGAGCATTTTGCATTCAACAGATTTCCCATGCCGTGGCCTAAACCACCGGCGGTATGCAGATTCAGAAAGCCTGGTTTTTTTGCTGCCTGCGCATAACCGTCCGCCATGGCGACTGCACTCGCTTCCTGCAGAGCTAACACGTACTGAATTGACGGTTTTCTTAACAGCGCATCCATAAACGGCAGTTCGGTTGTCCCCGGATTACCAAATACATATTCCACCCCTTCACTTTCCAGAACTTCTAACAATACATCACCGCCACGGCGTGCATTGGCGTTCTGGACTTTAGTTATTGCGTTACTCATAGAATGATCACCTCTGTCTGGGTATTCGTTCGCCCTGTCTGGCGGGTGATTCAATCTTAATCACGGGTCTAACCCCCTTTCCAATACTATATTGATGCCCAGCTATACCCTTTTAGGTATGGGAAGTCATGCGCTGTCCGCCAGGAGATGGAAAGTGTTCTGCGTCGAAGCGCTGGCTCCACGCTCCGTCTGCACAGGACCAGGCGCGGACTTTACTCTTTTGCCAAACAGAGTTGAAACGAACCCGTTTCATGATAAATCTATAAAGATAATAAGACGAAAAGGAAGAACAAATGAAAATCAGACTTGCTGTACCAGAAGAGGCAGAGGAATGTTGGAATATAAGGAACCTTTCTATCCGGGAAGGATGTAAGCCAAGTTATAGCGCCAAGGTACTTGAAGCCTGGACACCCGAAGCGATGCCTGAACATTACAGGGAGGTAATTACGGAAAATCCTTTCTTTGTTGTCGAGCTGCCAGATACAGGATTGGTGGCAACGGGGTATCTGGATCTTACCGAGGGTAGCGTAGAAGCTATTTTTACATTGCCGGATTTTTTTGGTAAAGGTTTTGCTAGCCTGATTATTGAAACGATTAAAGAAGAGGCGATGACAAGAGGGCTGAAACAGCTAACCCTGACCTCAACACCAAACGCGCAAACTTTCTACGAAAAGCATGGCTTTATGTTTATCAAGGAAACGACATCCCCATCAAGACTTGCCCAAACAGATCTCCGTTGCATGGATATGTCCATCACACTATAAATTTGAGCTACGTGAAAAAATGGGGCTCTATCCTCCTGCAAATTTTACCTGGTTTAAGGATTCATTTTCGGAAAGACTTTTGCAGCGGTTTTGCCGAAAAAATTGGATAAAAAACCGGGCATCGCGCCCGGTTATCGTGCCAGCCCGAAATGGCCCTACGCATTCAACCCGCGATTTTTCAGCATCGGCTCAATCTGTGGATCGTGCCCGCGCCACTGGCGATAAAGTTCAGCTAAATCAGTGCTATTGCCGCGCGACAGAATCGCTTCCCGGAAGCGCTGACCGTTCTCACGGGTCAAACCGCCGTGCTCCACAAACCACTGATAGCCGTCGTCGGCCAGCATCTGGGTCCACAGATAGGCGTAATAGCCTGCCGCATAACCGCCGCCGAAGATATGGGAGAAATAGCTGCTGCGATAGCGCGGCGGAACGGCCGCCAGATCCAGGTGTTCTTCCTGCAATATCTTCTGCTCAAACCCATCCACGTCCGCCGGTATTGCCGAGGTCGACAGGCTATGCCAGCGCATATCAAGCAACGCAGCAGCCAACAACTCGCTCATGTCGTACCCTTTATTGAAGGTTGCCGCACGCAACATATTGTCGCGTAGCGCTTCCGGCATCGGCTCCCCGGACTGGTAGTGCTTCGCGTAGTGGGCAAACACCTGCGGCTGGCTGGCCCAGTGTTCGAAGATCTGCGAAGGAAATTCGACAAAATCGCGCGGGGTATTGGTTCCGGAGAGACTGGCGTAACGCTGGCTGGCGAACAGCCCATGCAGGGTATGGCCAAACTCATGGAACAGAGTGATCACCTCATCCCACGACAACAGCGCGCTCTGCCCTGCCTGCGGCCGGGCGTAGTTGCAGACATTGTAGATAACCGGTCGCTGCTCCCGCAGGGTAGACTGTTCGACAAACACATCCATCCAGGCGCCGCCGCTCTTTGAGTCGCGAGCGTAGTAGTCACCGTAAAACAGCGCCATCCCTTCGCCGTTGTGATCGAAGATCTCCCAGACCCGAACATCCGGGTGATAGACGGGGATATCGAAGCGCTCGACAAAGCGGAGGCCAAAGAGCTGCGTGGCCGTCCAGAAGACGCCATCCTGCAGCACGCGCTCGAGAGCAAAATAGGGTTTAAGCTGCGCATCATCAATGGCAAAGGCAGCTCGCCGCACCTGTTCGCTGTAATAGAGCCAGTCCCATGCCGCGGCGCGAAACGCCCCGCCCTCGTTGTCAATCACCTGCTGGATGTCAGCCAGCTCTCGTTCCGCCCGCGCCCGCGCTGCCGGCGCGATCCGGCGCATAAAAGTTAATGCCTCCGCCGGAGAGGCCGCCATTTGATCGGTCAGCGCCCAGCTGGCGTAATCGGCCGCGCCCAGCAGCTCCGCCTGCTGCGCGCGGATCGCCGCCAGTCGCAGCACCAGGCGACGTGTATCATGCTCATCGCCCTGCTGATTGCGCGTCCAGCCAGCGGCAAAGAGATTCTCCCGCGTCTGTCGGTCGCGCAAAGAGAGCAGCGGCGGCTGCTGGGTGGTATTGGTCAGCGTCAGCAGCCAGCGGTCACTGAGCCCTTTTTCCTGCGCCGCATCGGCCGCCGCCGCTATCTCCTCATCCGCCAGGCCATCCAGTTGATGTCGGTAATCAACCACCAGGCCACCGCTTTTGGCCGCCCCCAGCAGCCGCTGCTGAAACTGACTTTGCAGGGTCGCCGCTTCGGTGTTCAGCGTGCGCAGCACCGCCTTCTGCGCCGGCGCCAGGGTCGCCCCGGCATGAACAAAACGTTGCCAGGTGAGGGTCAGGAGACGATGAGATTCGCTGTCTAACGCCAGCGCGTCACGCTGCTCATAGACGCTGTTCACTCGCTGAAACAAGGCCTCGTTAAGCCAGATGTCATTCCCCAGCTCGGCGAGCTCAGCGGAAAATTCTTCATCCAGAGACTGAATGAACGGGTTGGTGTGGGCGCCAGCCATGGCGAAAAAGACCCGCGTCACTCGCGCCAGCAGCTGTCCGCTCTGTTCAAGGGCCTCAAGAGTGTTGGCAAAATTCGCCGGCTCCGGGCTGTCGATTATCGCGCGGATCTCCGCGCGCTGCTGCCGGACACCCTCATCAAACGCCGGGCGGTAGTGGCAGTCCTGGATGAGATCAAACGGGGGTGCCTGGTAAGGCAGCAAACTGACGCTAAAAAAGGGATTTTGTTCAGACATCTTTCTCTCCTGCACAGGCTAATCCTGTAAGATTAGGCTTCTCCTTAAGGGGTCGCAATGATTTCCGTTACCGGTCGCCGTCTGTGCGTGCTATGGTATGAAAACACAAAAAGCGTTGAGGAACAGTAAGATGATTATCATGGTTACCGGTGCCACTGCCGGTTTTGGTGAAAGTATTACTCGCCGTTTCGTCGCTAACGGCCATAAAGTGATTGCCACCGGACGTCGTGAAGAGCGCCTGAAGACGCTGAAAGACGACCTCGGTGATAACCTTTATATCGCCCAGCTTGACGTCCGTAACCGCGCCGCCATTGAGACGCTGATTGCCGATCTGCCCGCTGAGTGGCAGGCGATTGACGTCCTGGTGAATAACGCCGGTCTGGCGCTGGGTCTGGAGCCGGCTCACCGCGCCAGCGTGGAAGACTGGGAAGATATGATCGACACCAATAATAAAGGGCTGGTGTACATGACCCGCGCGGTCCTGCCGGGTATGGTGGAGCGCAATCGCGGGCATATCATTAACATTGGCTCCACGGCAGGCAGCTGGCCTTATGCCGGGGGCAACGTCTATGGGGCGACCAAAGCCTTCGTCCGTCAGTTCAGCCTGAATCTTCGTACCGACCTGCACGGCACCGCGGTGCGCGTCACCGACATCGAGCCGGGTCTGGTGGGAGGCACCGAGTTCTCCAACGTCCGCTTTAAAGGTGATGACGCCAAAGCCGGGAAAACTTATGAGAACACCGAAGCCCTGACGCCGGAAGATGTGACCGAGGCGGTCTGGTGGGTGGCCACCCTGCCGAAGCACGTCAACATCAACACCCTGGAGATGATGCCGGTGAGCCAGAGCTTTGCCGGACTCAGTATTCACCGTCAGGGCTAACCGTCAGCCACCCGGCCTGCGGGCCGGGTATGGGCGGAACCGCAAAAAACGCGTAAAATAGTGCGCATAATCCCTTAAAAAGTAACCATCAATGGCCGCAGAATCGCAACTGAATCCGACGCAACCCGTCAATCAGCAAATTTATCGCATCCTCCGCCGGGATATCGTTCACTGCCTGATCCCGCCTGGCACACCGCTGTCCGAGAAAGAAGTCTCCGTGCGTTTCGATGTGTCGCGTCAGCCGGTGCGCGAGGCCTTCATCAAGCTGGCGGAAAATGGGCTTATCCAGATACGTCCCCAGCGCGGCAGCTACGTCAATAAAATTTCCTTGTCGCAGGTGCGCAATGGTTGCTTTGTCCGCCAGGCGATTGAGTGCGCGGTGGTCCGCCGCGCCGCCGGCATGATTAACGATGAGCAGGTTTATCAGCTGGAGCAGAATCTCCATCAGCAGCGTATTGCCGTCGACAGACAACAATCAAACGACTTTTTCCTGCTTGATGATGAGTTTCACCAGAAGCTGTCGATCATTGCCGATTGTCAGCTGGCATGGGATACGGTGGAAAATATTAAAGCCGCCATCGACCGCGTGCGCTACATGAGCCTGGACCATATCACCTCACCGGAGATGCTCCTGCGTCAGCACCATGAGATTTTCACCGCGCTGGAAAAACGCGACGCGGAGGCAGTAGAGCAGGCAATGAATGTCCATCTGCATGAAATCAGCGAGTCCGTGTTACTGATCCGCCAGGAGAACCGCGACTGGTTTAGCGAAGATTAATGGTCAGACGGCTGCCCAGCGTGGCTGACGCAGCCGTCGTGATTGAGGGGATTAACGGACGACCAGCACCGGCGTTTTGGCGTAGCGCAGAATCGACTCGGCGTTGGAGCCCAGCAGATGGGTGGAGATGCCCGGTTTGCGGGAGCCAACCACTATCACATCGAACTCTTCGTTATTACTGATAGCCAGAATTTCGTCGCGCACGTTACCAAAGACCACCCGGGTATGGATACGCGACATCGGGATGTCGAACAGTCGCGCCACCTCGCGCATCTTTTTCTCCGACTCTTCTTTCATATAGGCTTCAAATTTACGAATATCCGCCGTAAAGCCGCGTAATAGTGAACGACTGCTGTTCGGCAGAACGTTGAGCAATGTGATTTCACCGTTTTCTGCAGTGGCGAGGAATTCCGCGTGACGCACAGCTTTATCGCTTAAATCCATTTCAAAGACATCAACAGGCAATAAAATTTTTTTATACATGGCCCGTACTCCTTTTCCAGAGAAAGTTCTTTTTCAATGACTTAACTATGCCATTATGGCAGTAAATTACCAGCCATTATTCGGAAAAATAACAGCTAATTATCTTTAGTAAATCAGGGAAATATAGAGTTATGTATAGACATTGCGTTCGATCATCTTTTCAGCGCGCCAAAACCGATCGACAGCCAAAAAAAAGGAAATATCAGCGGAAGGTAGCAGAGATGACAAAATAGCCGGTGTCGACGACGAGGCCGACACCGGAAGCAGATTATTGCTCGGCAGCCCACGCGGCGACGGTGGCTTTAGCCCCCTGCCGCTGCAGCGCCAGATAGGCGCGGGTCACCGCCGAGACGAAACGGGGCTCCTGCGGCAACGCCAGGCCGAAGATCGCCTCAATACCCAGCAGCGCTTTCACCCGCGCTTCACCCTCGGCGCTGGCCGCCACCGCCTGTTGGATAACCGGCAACAGCGGATCGCAAATCTCAATCGGCTGGCCGGCATCGTCAACGCCACCGACATAGCGCATCCAGCCCGCCACACCGAGCGCCAGCAGCGTGAAATCTTGCTGGTGCGCCAGATGCCAGCGTACGGAGTCCAGCATGCGCTGCGGCAACTTCTGGCTGCCGTCCATCGCTATCTGCCAGGTACGGTGCTTCAACGCCGGATTGCAGTAGCGGTCAATCAGCAGACTGGCGTAGCGCGGTAGATCCACCCCCTGCACTTTCAGCGTCGGCGCCTGTTCGTCCAGCATCAGCGCCAGCGCCGCGCGGCGGTAGCTGTCGTCCTGCATACAGTCATTGATGTGCTGATAACCGGCCAGATAGCCCAGATAAGCAAGGAACGAGTGGCTGCCGTTAAGCATCCTCAGCTTCATCTCTTCAAAAGGCACCACATCGGCGACCAGTTCCGCTCCCGCTTTTTCCCACTGCGGACGTCCGGCAACAAAGTTATCCTCAATCACCCACTGACGGAAAGGTTCGCAGGCCACCCCGGCCGGGTCGCGCACGCCAGTCAGTTGCTCAATTTTATCGAGGGTTTCCGCGGTAACGGCCGGGACAATGCGGTCCACCATGGTCGATGGGAAGGTGACGTTCTGTTCAATCCAGGCCGCTAGCTCCGCGTCCAGCGCCCGGGCGTAGGCGCAGACGACATTGCGCATGACGTGACCGTTTTCCGGCATGTTGTCGCAGGACATCACGGTAAAAGCCGGCAAGCCTGCCGCCCGACGGCGGGCCAGAGCCTCCACCACCACGCCTGGCGCCGATTTTGGCTGGTGCGGGTTGTGCAGATCGGCGACGATCAGCGGGTGCTCGAGCTGCAGCTCGCCGCTGGCCGGCGAATGACAATAACCTTTCTCGGTAATGGTCAGGGAGACAATGGCTACCTGAGGCTCACACATCGCCGCCAGCACCGCTTCGAGGCCATCAACCTGGGCGTGCAGCGCCTGCTTCACCACCCCAACCACGCGTGCGGTCCAGGCGTCGGCGGACATTTCGGCCACAGTGTACAGCCGATCCTGCTGGCGGAGGTCGGCGATCTGCTGCTCGCCGCCGATAAGATTGACTTCGGTATAGCCCCAGTCGCTGCCATGTTCACTGGCAAGAATATCGGCATATACCGCCTGATGGGCGCGGTGGAATGCGCCAAAACCAAGGTGCACGATACGGGGGATCAGCGCGCTGCGATCGTAGCCTGGCAGCATGGCGTTGGCGGTTAAAAGGGTGTTTTCCATGATGACTCTCGTTGTTATGTGTCTCATCAACCATTCTCGGGGAGAACTCTCGAGGAGAATGCCTTTGTGTCTCAACCATCGCACGCAATTGGTATAACATCTTTGATTTCTGTCAACTACCATACAAGAAGAGGCAGCCGGTTCGCTGCCGGGAGTGAACCGTCACAGAATCATCGCTGATGGAATGGGAAACAGTCGCCGCGAGGAAATATAAGAAGTCGACGAAAGACACACCGGCCACGCGTCCCTGCGGGCCTGTCACTTAGCCGGGAGTCCGGTCTGGCGGTTAGTCGATACGGGTTTTAACGATAAAGAAGTAACACAACGCCCCGGTGAAGGTCACGCCGGCGGCGATCACCAGCGCCAGATTAAAAGAATGGGTGGTATCCACCACCCAGCCGGTGACGATCGGCGCAAAGGAGGCAAACACAAAGCTGCCAAAGTTCTGGATCGCTGCCACCGAAGCCACTTTATGCTCCGCCACCAATACCTGCACCAGCCCCCAGGCCGACGTCCCGGCAAAATGGACGCAAAACAGCGCCATGGAGATAAAAGCCACCGCCTGGGTCGGCGTGGAGGATTGTACCACCAGCAGGGTGCCCAGGGCCGACAGCACCAGACCGATCACGATCGCCGTTTTGCGGGTTTTCGCCAGATCGTAACCTCTGCGCGCCAGGGCATCGACCACCAGGCCATTGACCCACATCCCCACCGCCGCGGCAAGGAACGGGATCGCCGCCACCCAGCCGGTACGGGCCAGGCTTAACCCTTGCTGCGCCTGCAAATAGCCGGGCAACCAGGCGATATACAGCCAGCCGGTGTAGTTCACACCGGAAAAGCCCAGAATCATTCCCCAGGTGGTGCGCCGTTTAAACAGAGCCAGCCATTCGCTAAATTTCAGCGCCGGGCGGGCCACCTCCTCGCTGGCCAGATACTGCTGCTCCTCTTCCTGAAGGGTGAAGTGCCGGCGATTTCGATAGCCCACATACCAGCACAGACCGACCACGATACCGGCTAAGCCAATCACCACAAACATCGTTCGCCAGCCCCAGGCCAGTTGCATAATAACCAGAGCCGGTGGCGCAATGGCCTGCCCCAGCACCGTCGAGGAGTTAAATATCCCCACCGCCGTACCGCGCTCTCTTTGCGCATACCAGTCATTGATTGATTTCACACCGGCGGGCATAAATGGCGCTTCACCAATCCCGAGTCCAATGCGCAGCAGAATAAAATGCGAGAACGAATTGACCATCCCGGTCAGGGCCTGCATTGCGGACCAGAAAATCAGTCCGGCGCCGAGCACAATGCGCGGTCCAACGCGATCCAGCAATATTCCCGACGGCAATTGTGCGAAGCCGTAGGAGAGCGAAAAGGCGGAGAGCAGCACCCCAAACTCGGTGGCGCTGAGTCCCAGGTCGGCGCGTATCGCCTCCCCGGCGACGCTCAGCGAAGAGCGGTCAAGAAAGTTGACGATACCGGCGATAAACAGCAGCGTCAGGGTGATCTTCTGCACCCGACGGATACGCAGCGGCGTCGCCCCCGTCCGGGCGGCAAGTGTCTCGATAGCCATCGTTGTTCCTTACAGAGTCATAACAAAAGAGAATGTCTGATAAGTAAGGCAACAGGTCGACTACCATACAAGAATTAAGGTTTAAAAAAGTGGCAGCGATCACACAAGGCGAGCTCAGGCCCGCCCCCAGCCCGCCACGATGATCAGCATGCCGCACAAGGCGATGATCGCCCCGGCCCAGTCGTAATGGCTGAGCTTGACGCCATCCACGACCCGCAACCAGAGCAAGGCGGTACAGACGTACACCCCACCGTAGGCGGCATAGACCCGCCCGCTGGCGGCAGGATGGAGCGTCAGGAGCCAGACGAACAGCGCCAGCGCCAGGCCGGTGGGGATCAACAGCAGCGGCGTGGCCCCGCGCTTTAACCATAGCCACGGCAGATAGCAGCCGATGATTTCGCACAGGGCGGTGGCAAAGAACAGGAGCGTTGTTTTGAGCATTAAAAGATTCGTAAATGAGACAAAGCGTTGAACCATTCTACGCGATAATGGCTTCTGCCCCACGCTGTTTTGTCGGCTATGCCCGGCAAAAGAGCTGTAGTAAACTTAACCTGAGGGTTAACCCATCACTTAAAGGAAATCGTGATGAACATGACACTGAACAAACGCTGGTGCCTGACCGCCATTCTGGCGTTGAGCGCCGTGGTCTATACCTCCAGCTCCTTCGCCGCCACCGACCGGCTGGTGATTGAATCTGGCGACAGCGCGCAAAGCCGTCAGCAGGCGTCGATGGAAAAAGAGCAATGGAACGACACCCGCAGCCTGCGCCAGAAGGTCAATAAGCGGGCGGAAAAAGAGTGGGACAAAACCGATGTCGCCTTCGACGCGCAGGATAACTGCCAGAAAAGCGCCAACGTCAACGCCTACTGGGAGCCGAACACCCTGCGCTGCCTTGACCGCCGCACCGGCCGGGCAATCAATCCCTGATCCGCTTCCTGTCAACGCTGGCGCCTGCGGGCGCCGCCTTTCATAACGCGCTGTTCAGCTTTAACCACAGGATTACCCATGACCGACGCGCTACACGTCAAACTCCGCCCCCTCGAACGGGAAGATTTGCGCTTTGTCCACCAGCTCGATAACAACGCCAGCGTCATGCGCTACTGGTTTGAAGAGCCGTACGAGGCCTTCGTTGAGCTCTCCGATCTGTACGACAAACATATCCACGATCAAAGCGAGCGTCGCTTTGTCATCGAATGCAATGGCGATAAAGCCGGGCTGGTAGAGCTGGTTGAAATCAACCATGTTCATCGGCGGGCCGAGTTCCAGATCATTATCTCACCGGACTTCCAGGGAAAAGGCCTTGCCACTCGCGCGGCGCGGCTGGCCATGGACTACGGTTTTACGGTTCTTAATCTGTATAAGCTGTATTTGATTGTCGATAAAGAGAATGAAAAAGCGATCCATATTTACCGCAAGCTCGGCTTTATCGTCGAGGGTGAACTCATCCATGAGTTTTTCATTAACGGCGAGTACCGCAACACCATTCGCATGTGTCTGTTCCAGCACCAGTATCTGGCCGAACACAAAACCCCAGGACCGGCCCTGCTGAAGCCGACGGCTCAGTAATAATCAATGCGGTTCTTGATGGTGTAATGGCGTGTCAGCGGCGGCTGCACGCTTTCATCAATCACCTGCAGCTCACAGCTCAGCGGATTGTCGTGGCGATCGTAGTCGCAGGTCTGGCGTACCGTGCCCAGCGTGCGTTCGTTGAAGGTGCTGATGGCGGTATAGTCCATTTTCTTGCGCGGATCCTTCGACGGCGTGGAGGCGACGGTAAATTGCTCTTCTTTGGCGGTGGTGGTTTTTCCCAGCGGATAGCCATCGCTGTCATAGCGGTAGGTGGCGGTGGTCTCTTTGCCGCGGGCACTGATAATAAAACCGTTATCATCCGTCTCCCAGCTCACCCCGGTGGCAGGCATCTCTGCCAGCTGACACTTGCCCTGCAGGCGCAGTCGCTTCTCGTGGGTGCGCCCATCGACGTAATAGTTGGCATCCAGCAGCAGCGTGGCGCCGGTATTGTTCTCCACATCTTCCAGGGTCAGCAGATCAAAACATCCCTCTTTTGACAGCTGAGCGCTCACCTTTTTGACCACCACATCGTGTTCATCCAATAGCGTCTGGCTAAAATCTTTCACCGGCCCGCGCAGCGGATCGAACTCAAACTCATTGGAAAAACTCGCCATCTCGGGGGTGAAGGCTTCCGGGGCGCTTTTGCGGTCGCACGCCGTCAGCAGCAGCGCTGCCGGGATCAGCCAATACAATCTTTTCACAGGCGATTCCTTTTGTGTACATCAGATCATATTAGCAAATACAATTGTTTACACCAGTTCTGCTATGCTTAATTCTGGATAACATCGATAAGGAGTGTAAGATGAAACTATCCCTCTGGACAGGCGCCGCGCTACTGCTGTGCTCCACGACCGTGCTGGCGGCCCCAGACTCTTGTGAACGGGTTAAAAGTGACATCCAGCAGAAGATCATCAACAATGGCGTACCGGAAACTGCCTTCAGCCTGGCCATTGTGCCAAACGATCAGGCAGACCAGCCCGGTGTTCAGGTGGTCGGCCATTGCGCCAATGACACCTTCAAAATCACCTATACGCGTAACAGCGACAGTCCCGCCGAAAACGACGCTCAGTAAGCCCTCTTCGGTTTCAAATGAAAGATCTTATCCCTGCATTGACCAGGGATAAGATCGGCTGGCTACCCATAATGTATTATCGCTCACCCCTGCGTCTGTTAATGACGTGGCGGCCCTTCTCCGCACAGCATAACTATCATGGAGTGAGCAATGTCGAATCAGGAATCCCCCGGCGGCGTCACCCGACGCGCGCTACTCAAATCCACAGCCCTCAGCTCTCTGGCGCTGGCCGCCGGCGGGCTTACCCTGCCCTTTACACTGCGTAGCGCCGCGGCAGCAGTACAACAGGCTACCGGCGACAACACCCGCGTCGTCTGGGGCGCCTGTTCGGTCAACTGTGGCAGCCGCTGCGCCCTGCGGCTGCACGTGCGGGATGATGAAGTGGTTTACGTCGAAACGGATAACACCGGCGACGACCGCTACGGCGACCACCAGGTCCGCGCCTGCCTGCGCGGGCGCTCGATTCGTCGGCGCATCAATCACCCGGATCGCCTTAACTATCCCATGAAGCGCGTCGGCAAACGCGGGGAAGGCAAATTTGAACGCATCAGCTGGCAGGAGGCGCTGGATATCCTCGCTGACCGCCTGAAAAGCACCGTTGCCCAGTATGGCAATGAAGCCGTGTACATTAACTACTCTTCGGGGATCGTCGGCGGCAACATCACCCGTTCGTCGCCTTCAGCGTCGCCGGTAGCGCGGCTGATGAACTGCTACGGCGGCTCGCTTAACCAGTACGGTACCTACAGCACCGCACAGATTGCCTGCGCGATGCCCTATACCTACGGCAGCAACGACGGCAACAGTACTTCGGATATTGAAAACAGCAAGCTGGTGGTGATGTTCGGCAATAACCCAGCGGAAACCCGGATGAGCGGCGGCGGCATTACCTGGTATCTGGAGCAGGCTCGCGAGCGCTCTAACGCGCGGATGATCGTTATCGACCCGCGCTACACCGATACCGCCGCCGGACGGGAAGATGAGTGGATCCCTATTCGTCCCGGCACGGACGCCGCGCTGGTCGCCGGTATCGCCTGGGTGCTGATAAACGAGGATCTCGTCGACCAGCCATTCCTCGACAAATACTGCGTTGGCTACGATGAGAAAACGCTGCCGGTCGGGGCGCCGGCAAACGGTCACTACAAAGCGTATATTCTTGGCGAGGGCGACGACGGCGTCGCCAAAACACCGCAGTGGGCCTCGCGTATTACCGGCATCCCCGCCGATCGCATCATTAAGCTGGCGCGCGAAATCGGCATGAGTAAACCGGCTTATATTTGCCAGGGCTGGGGACCGCAGCGCCAGGCCAACGGCGAACTCTCCGCCCGCGCGATCGCCATGCTGCCGATCTTAACCGGCAACGTCGGCATCAACGGCGGCAACAGCGGCGCCCGCGAATCAACCTACACCATCACTATCGAACGTCTGCCGGTGCTGGAAAATCCGGTAAAGACCGCCATCTCCTGCTTCACCTGGACCGACGCCATCGCTCGAGGCCCGGAGATGACCGCCACCCGCGACGGCGTGCGCGGCAAAGAGAAGCTGGATGTGCCGATCAAGTTCCTGTGGAACTACGCGGGCAACACCATCATCAACCAGCACTCCGACATCAATAAGACCCACGAGATCCTGCAGGACGAAAGCAAGTGCGAGACCATTGTGGTTATCGACAACTTTATGACCTCGTCGGCGAAATACGCCGACCTGCTGCTGCCCGATCTGATGACCGTTGAGCAGGAAGATATTATTCCCAACGACTATGCCGGCAATATGGGCTATCTCATTTTTATCCAGCCTGCTACCTCGGCGAAGTTCGAACGCAAACCGATTTACTGGATCTTAAGTGAAGTCGCGAAACGGCTCGGCGACGACGTGCATCAACGTTTTACCGAGGGGCGCACGCAGGCGCAGTGGCTGCAGCATCTGTATGCCAAAATGGTGGCGAAAGACCCCGCGCTACCTGGCTACGACGACCTGAAGCAGATGGGCATCTACAAGCGTAAAGATCCGAACGGCCACTTCGTCGCCTATCGCGACTTCCGCCGCGATCCTGAAGCGCATCCGCTCAAAACCCCGTCCGGCAAAATTGAAATCTACTCCAGCCGGCTCGCCGAGATTGCCGCCCACTGGCAGCTGGAGAAAGACGAAGTTATCAGCCCGTTGCCGGTCTACGCCTCCACATTTGAAGGTTGGGACGATCCGCTGCGCAGTCAGTATCCGCTGCAGCTGTTTGGTTTCCACTATAAAGCGCGCACCCACTCCAGCTATGGCAACGTCGATGTATTACAAGCGGCCTGTCGCCAGGAGGTGTGGCTCAATCCGCTTGACGCGGAAAAACGCGGGATTAAAAACGGCGATATGGTGCGCGTCTTTAATCAGCGCGGCGAAGTCCGTCTTCCGGCGAAAGTGACGCCACGCATCATGCCGGGCGTGTCGGCGATGGGCCAGGGCGCCTGGCACGACGCGAATATGGACGGAGACCGGATCGACCATGGCGCCTGCATGAATACGCTGACCACCCACCGCCCGTCGCCGCTGGCGAAGGGGAATCCACAGCATACCAACCTGGTCGACATAGAGAAGGTTTAAGGAGTAAACCATGAGCACGCAATATGGATTCTTTATCGATTCCGCTCGCTGTACCGGGTGTAAAACCTGCGAACTGGCCTGTAAGGACTACAAGAATCTCACCCCGGAGGTCAGCTTCCGTCGCATCTATGAGTATGCCGGCGGCGACTGGCAGGAGGACAACGGCGTCTGGCAGCAGAATGTGTTCGCCTACTACCTCTCCATCGCCTGTAACCACTGCGAAGATCCGGCCTGCACCAAGGTCTGCCCGAGTGGGGCGATGCACAAGCGCGACGATGGTTTTGTGGTGGTCAACGAAGCGGTGTGCATTGGCTGCCGCTACTGCCATATGGCCTGCCCGTACGGCGCCCCGCAGTACAACGCTGACAAAGGCCATATGACCAAGTGCGACGGCTGTCACGAGCGCGTCGCCGAGGGGAAAAAGCCGATCTGCGTCGAGTCCTGCCCGCTGCGGGCACTCGATTTCGGACCGATTGCCGAGCTGCGCGCCAAGCACGGCCAGCTGGCCGCGGTGGCCCCGCTGCCGTCGGCGCACTTTACCAGGCCGAGCATCGTTATCAAACCGAACGCCAATGCCCGGCCGTGTGGTGATACCACCGGTTATCTGGCAAATCCAAAGGAGGTGTGAGATGGGAAGCGGATGGCATGAATGGCCGCTGGTACTGTTTACGGTACTGGGGCAATGCGTGGTCGGCGCGACTATCGTCAGCGGGCTGGGCTGGCTATCGCTGACAGACCAGCGCGAAGCGCAGCAGCGGCTGGTGCGCAGCATGTTTTTTATCTGGCTGCTGATGGGCATCGGTTTTCTTGCTTCAGTGATGCATCTCGGTTCGCCGCTGCGGGCGTTTAACTCGCTGAACCGCGTCGGCGCCTCGGCGCTGAGCAATGAAATCGCCAGCGGCGCCTTGTTCTTCGCCGTGGGAGGATTCTGGTGGCTGCTGGCGGTAGTAGGCAAAATGCCGGCGGCGCTGGGTAAAATCTGGCTGGTGTTCACCATGCTGTTGGGGCTGCTGTTTGTTCTGGCGATGACCCGGGTTTACCAAATCGATACTGTGCCAACATGGTACAATGGCTACACTACCAGCGCGTTCTTCCTGACGGTGCTCCTCAGCGGGCCGCTGTTCGCCGCCCTGCTGCTGCGGCTGGCGAAAGTTGACTTTAACGGCTGGTTTTTTGCCGGGCTTAGCGTGGCCGCGCTGGCGATCAGCGCCGCCGTTATCATCATGCAAAGCGCCGGGCTCAGCACCATTCACAGTTCAGTCCAGCAGGCAGCCACCCTGCTGCCAGATTACGGCACACTCCAGGCGTTACGCCTGATACTGCTGGCTCTCGGTCTTGGCTGCTGGCTGTGTCCGCTGATCCGCCGCCAACCGCCGCGCGCTACGGGGCTGCTGATCGGCCTGCTGCTGGTCCTGATCGCGGAATGTATTGGCCGCGGCCTGTTTTATGGTCTGCATATGACCGTCGGTATGGCGGTTGCCGGTTAATGAGACGGCGCGCTGGCGCGCGCCGCAGAAAGGAATAAAAAATGATGCCGATCCCAAACCGCGACGCTGTCGCGTTAAGCGCCCGCACCCTGGGCGCGCTGTTCTCTTATGCGCCGAATAGCGCGCACATTGCGCCGCTGGTCGCCGCCTTCCAGGACGGCAGCTGGCAGCAACAGTGGCCCTTCCCGGTAGCCGCCCCGCTGGCGTCAGCCTTTGCCGCGTCGACGGAAGAGTCATTACCGGAAGCCTGGCAGCGCCTGTTTATCGGCCCGTGGGCCCTGCCGGCGCCGCCATGGGGATCCGTCTGGCTGGATAAAGAGTCGGTGCTGTTTGGCGATTCCACGCTGGCCCTGCGCGAGTGGATGCGCACGAACGGCATCGCACTGGACGCCGAGCGTAACGAACCGGAAGATCATTTCGGCACCCTGCTGCTGCTGGCGGCGTGGCTGTGCGAAACGGAGCAGGATGCGTTGTTTTCCCAGCTGCTGGCCTGGCACCTGCTGCCGTGGTCCGGGCGCTTCCTGAGCGTCTTTGTCGACCACGCCGCCCACCCCTTCTACGAGGCGCTGGGTCAGCTGGCGCAGGCAACGCTGGCGCAGTGGCAGGAGAATCTGCCGATCGCCGTGGCGGAAAAAGCGCTCTATCGTTAACCCTTCACCGCGCCGGTATCCGGCGCGGTTTTATTTCGCCGCTTCCCAGCCCCTCTCCCGCACTTATCGCTTTTGCATCTAAGGTTATTCCCTATCACAATAAGGCCATGTTTTCCGAACCTCACCGTAACTGATGCACCGTCTTCATCCCTATCCTGATGTGCAGGTGATGTTCCGCCGCCTGTTGATCGCCACGCTGATTGGCCTTCTCGCCGCCCTGGCGGTGGCGCTGTTTCGCCATGCGATGGTGGTGCTGGAAACGCTGTTTCTTGGCAATGACAGCGGAAGCCTGGTCAACGCGGCGCAGTCGCTGCCGGCGTGGCGGCGGCTGATTACCCCGGCGCTGGGCGGCCTGGCGGCAGGGACACTTCTCTGGCTGTGGCAGCGACGCAGCATCGCGCGCCCGCATGCTGCCACCGATTATATGGAAGCCCTGGAGACCGGCGACGGTTGCTTCGATACTCCGGCAAGCCTGGTGAAATCGCTGGCGTCATTGCTGGTCGTGGTCACCGGCAGCGCGATTGGCCGGGAAGGCGCCATGATCCTGCTGGCCGCGCTGGCGGCGTCGCTGTTCGCCCGCCGCTTTACCCCGCAGACTGAATGGAAACTGTGGGTCGCCTGCGGCGCCGCTGCCGGGATGGCCAGCGCCTATCATGCCCCGCTGGCCGGCAGCCTGTTTATTGCTGAAATTCTCTTTGGCACGCTGATGCTGGCCTCGCTCGGGCCGGTCGTTATCTCGGCGGTGATCGCCCTGCTGTTGACGCAGTTTCTCAACGGCGGCGCCGCGCCGCTGTACCACGTCGTCCTGCAGCAGAACCTCAGCGCGCTGCACTATGGTTTAATGCTGGCGACTGGCCTGCTGGCCGGGCTGTGCGGCCCGCTGTTTATCTGGCTGATGGACTACAGCCACCGCGGGTTCGTCAAACTGAAACTGACGCCGCCGTGGCAGCTGGCGCTGGGTGGGCTGATTGTCGGCGGCTTATCGCTCATCACCCCGGCGGTGTGGGGTAACGGCTACAGCGTGGTGCAAAGCTATTTGCGGGTGCCGCCGTCTGGCCTACTGCTGGCCGGCATTTTCCTGTGCAAACTGCTGGCGGTGCTGGCCAGCAGCGGCTCCGGCGCGCCGGGCGGGGTCTTTACCCCCACGCTGTTTGTCGGCCTGGCGATGGGCATGCTGTTTGCCAGCGTCAGCGGGCTATGGCTACCGGGGAATGAAGAGATGGCTATGATGATCGGTCTGACCGGCATGGCGGCGTTTCTGGCTGCCACCACCCATGCGCCAATCATGTCGACCCTGATGATATGTGAGATGACCGGGCAGTATGCGCTGCTGCCCGGCCTGCTGATCACCTGCGTGGTGGCGTCGGTGCTGTCGCGGACGTTACGCCGGGATTCGATCTATCGCCATCACGTTGCCGAGCATGTCTAAGTCGACGTAGCGGCTCAGCTCACGCTGTTCGGCGCGCGGCAGGTATGGCAGCTCGCCAATCAGCGGCGCCGGCAGCTTCTTGCTGAGGACATCGATGATTTCGGCGTAGTGCGCCAGACCGGGGTTGATGCGGTTGGCCACCCAGCCGATCAGCGGCAGTCCGTCATTGGCGATCGCCTGGGCCGTCAGCAGCGCATGGTTGATACACCCCTCCTGGATCCCCACCACCATCAGCACCGGGAGCTGCTCCTGTACCACCCATTCGGAGAGCGGTCGCAGGTCGTTCATCAGGCTGCGCCAGCCGCCGGTGCCTTCAACCACCACGTGATCGACCTGACCGGCCAGTCGCTGCAAACCATCCGACAGCAAACCGTAGTTGATCGGGCAGCTGTGCGCCACGCTGCTTTCGTCTTCACTTAACGCTATGGGATTGACAGCCTCATACGGCAACGCCAGCGTGGAGACGCTCTGCAGCACCAGCGCGTCTTTGTTACGCAAACCGTCTGGCGTCTCTTTGCTGCCCTTCGCCACAGGCTTGTACCCGGCCACGCTTTTGCCTCTGGCAGCAAGTGCCTGCAACAGCGCACGGGAAACCACTGTCTTCCCGACAGAGGTGTCTGTACCTGTAATAAAGAAACGCTTAAACATCACTAACCCCACAGTTTTGTCGATGAAATATACGGGAGAGAAATAATCAACAGTGGGCAAAGTCTACGTGATGCCGCCAGAGGTCGGCTTGAGATAGCGCAATTTTTGGTGTGACTATGAAAAAATGTTAACCCTGTAACAGTCGTATGAGTAAGGATCCGTTATAGAGCGCATCCTTGACCAGCGCCGCGCCAGCCATCGTACCACGATTGGAAAACTGGGTGCTTTCAACCGCGATATGCTGGCTGTAGGCCGGGAGCGATTGTTGCCGAATGCAGCTGGAAATTGCCGGAAAAAGGATATCTGCCGCCAGATTAAACGGCGAGCCAATCAGAATTTTCTGCGGGTTAAACAGATTGACCATAATCGCCAGAATCCGCCCGACGTGGTTACCCACGCCGCTGATAATGTCTCTGGCCAGCAGATCGCCCTGCAGCGCGGCCTGGCACAGCCACTCCACGCTCAGCGGACGCTGGTGCAGCAGCGAGCTCATCGACTGGGCCATGCGCATCTGCGCCAGCTCCAGCACGCTCTCTACGCTGGCAATGGTTTCCAGACAGCCATGGTTGCCGCAGTAGCAGCGCTTGCCGTAGGGATCGACCTGAGTATGGCCGATCTCCACCAGGCTGCTGCTGCCGGCATGCAGCAGGCGCCCGTCGGTGATAACCCCGGCGCCGACGTTATGATCGATAACCACCTGGATGACGTCCCGGGCGCCGCGCGAGGCGCCGAACAACGATTCCGCCATAGTCCAGGCGCTGATGTCATGCTGAATGTAGACCGGCACCCCGGTATGGTTGGCCAGCACATCGCCCAGCGGCACATCTTTGACATCCTCATAAAACGGCATGCGATGAATAATGCCATTTTCGGTATCAATAATACCCGGCATCGTCATGGCGATGGAGGTGAGGCGTTCCAGCTTCTTCTGGTGACGAATAAAGAACCGATCGATGTGGTCAATAATGCGCGTCAGAAACGGCGTGCTGTCGGTGAGGGCCAGCTCCAGCTGATCCTCCACCACCAGCTGACTGCTTAAATCACGCAGCGAAAGGTGGATCTCGCCGCGGCTGACGCGCACCGCGAGATAGTGCCAGGCCTCGGTTTCCACCATCAACCCTACCGCCGGGCGGCCACGGCTGCCGGGCTCCTGGATCTCCGTCTCCTGTACCAGATGCGCTTCCAGCATCTCGCGGACAATCTTGGTGATGCTGGCGGGAGCCAGTTGCGCAAATCGGGAGAGGTCGATACGCGATACCGGGCCGAGCTGATCAATCAGGCGATACACAGCGCCCGCATTGGTCTGCTTAATTTGATCGATATGGCCTGGTTGACTATCCGCTACCACCATTGACTCCCTTTATTTTCGCGCTTCGAAATAAACTTTCGGCTATGGTGAAGCACTTCGATGGTGAACGTCAAATTTTTACTTAGCCTTGTGATTTACCGCACATTTCCAGCCCCTTTTCGCCTCAATTGTGCTCGGTTTTCCAGGCCAGCAGCGACTCGCGAAAGCGTTTTGCCAGCGCCCCCTGTTCATGATGTTTCGACCACACCAGCCACATCTCCGAGACTGCATCCTGTTCGTCGATCGGCAGCCAGCGCATTTCACTGAGCTGTACGCGCTGAAAGGAGGCCGGCAGGATAGACACCCCCAGTCCGGCGGCCACCAGACCAATAATGGTCATCGCCTCCCCCACCTCCTGGGCAATCACCGGCGTATGGCCGTAACGACGCAGCAAGCCAAGGATATCGTCATACAGGCCGGTACCCACGTGCGGGTCGAAAAAGACGAAGGGTTCGCGCGCCAGCGCCGCCAGACTGACCGAGGGCTGGCGGGCCAGCGGATGGTCGGCCGGGACCATCGCCAGCAACGGCTCGCGCAGCACCCGCTCCCACGCCAGGGTGTCCGGCAGTTGGGTATTGCGCAGCAGTCCCAGATCGAGAGCCCCCTCGCTCAGCGGCACAATCTGTTCGCGGGTGTTGGTCTCGCGGGTCAAAATATGCACATCCGGGTAGCGCTGACGAAACATCGACAACGTATCGGATACCGCCTTGATAAAGGGGGCCGAGGAGGTAAAGCCGATACGCAGTTCGCCAGTTTCACCGTGATGCAGACGCGCAGCGCGGGCGGCCGCGTCATCCACCTGGGCAAGAATTTGTCGGCTATCGGCGAGAAACTGCTTTCCAGCCGCCGTCAGGCTGACGCTGCGATTGGTGCGCGCGAACAGGCGGGCGCCGGTCTGCTGCTCGAGGCTCTGAATTTGCTGGCTTAACGGCGGTTGAGAAATATTCAGTCGCGCTGCGGCGCGGCCAAAATGTAATTCCTCGGCGACGGCGACAAAGTAGCGCAGATGACGCAACTCGATATTCATATTTAAAACGTCTTATTTGAGATTATTAATATATTAGACAGAATATTTACATTTTCATACCCTAAAAATGTGAGCTGAATGGTCACAACATTCTGTTGGTAAGCAGCAACTTCTACGCAAGGAATTCTCTGTGAGTCGTACAACAACCGTTGACACCGTGCCGGCGGGCGAGGTCAGCGTCGCTGGTGCATCCCGCCCGGATCAGTTTATTAAGCGCGGCACCCCGCAATTTATGCGCGTCACCCTCGCGCTGTTCTCCGCCGGTCTGGCCACCTTTGCTCTGCTCTACTGCGTGCAACCGATCCTGCCGGTGCTGTCGAACGAGTTCGGCGTATCGCCGGCCAGCAGCAGTATTTCACTCTCCATTTCCACGGCGATGCTGGCGGTGGGCCTGTTGTTTACCGGCCCGCTGTCCGACGCCATCGGGCGCAAGCCGGTAATGGTCACCGCCCTGCTGCTGGCCGCCTGCTGCTCGCTGCTGTCGACCATGATGACCAGCTGGCACGGCATCCTCATTATGCGCGCCCTGATCGGCCTGTCGCTGAGCGGCGTGGCGGCGGTCGGCATGACCTACCTGAGTGAGGAGATCCACCCCAGCTTCGTCGCCTTTTCGATGGGCTTATATATCAGCGGCAACTCTATCGGCGGCATGAGCGGCCGCTTGCTGACCGGGGTCTTTACCGATTTCTTCGGCTGGCGCGTGGCGCTGGCGGTGATCAGTGGCTTCGCGCTGGCCGCGGCCATCATGTTCTGGCGCATTCTGCCCGAGTCGCGCCATTTCCGCTCGACCTCGCTGCGACCGAAAAACTTGCTGATCAACTTCCGTCTGCACTGGCGCGACCGCGGTCTGCCGCTGCTGTTCGTCGAAGGTTTTCTGCTGATGGGCGCTTTTGTCACCCTGTTTAACTATATTGGCTACCGGCTGATGATGTCGCCGTGGTCGCTAAGCCAGGCGGTGGTAGGCCTGTTGTCGGTAGCTTATCTCACCGGGACCTGGAGTTCACCGAAGGCGGGCGCCATGACCGTACGCTTTGGCCGCGGACCGGTGATGCTCGGCTTTACCGCTGTCATGCTCTGCGGCCTGCTGCTGACGCTCTTTTCTTCCCTGTGGCTTATTTTCATCGGCATGCTGCTGTTTTCCGCTGGCTTCTTCGCCGCGCATTCTGTCGCCAGCAGCTGGATTGGCCCACGCGCCCGCCGCGCCCGCGGTCAGGCGTCATCGCTGTATCTGTTCAGCTATTATTTGGGTTCAAGTCTTGCCGGGACGTTAGGCGGAGTGTTCTGGCATCACTACGGCTGGAATGGCGTCGGTGGGTTTATCGCGCTGCTGCTCCTTGCCGCGCTGTTGACCGGCACCTGCTTACATCAACGACTGAAATAGTCGCGTGTGACGTGGCCTGCGGGCCACGTTTCACCACATGCCCATAATGGAAGACAAGCCCATCAGCTCTCTGACGGCATCAACGGACAGTAGTGCAATGAACAGCCAGGTGAACGGATTCATAAACCACCCCCGAACCTCCAGACCTGCGTTATAGATCACAGTTTAGTTCCGATATGTTACCGTTTTCTGCAATATTGCTCACAGAGTCACTTTTTTTTCTTTCCCGCTCGGGGCTGACGTTTTTCCGCTCCTCCAGCGCACAATGCTCGACCCGCCAGGCGTATCAGGATAGTGTAGAAGCATACCGATAATCTGTTCATTCACCTGTCACGGACCGAACGCCACTATGACTGAAAATACGCCTTATCAGCAGCTTACCCGTACCTTTCAGCGCCTGTCGCGCTTTTCGCATCTCTCCGCCATCGCTGGCTGGGATATGTTTGCGATGATGCCTCCGGGTGGCAGCGCCGCCCGGGGCGAAGCGCTGGCGGAGCTCGGCGTGCTGCAGCATCAGATCCTGACCGATAAAAAAGTGGGCCAATGGCTGCAGGAAGCCCGCCAGCAGGACCTCAACGACGTCGAGCAGGTCAACCTGCGTGAAATGCAGCGTCAGTACGATCAGGCCGCGCTGCTGCCGGAGAGCCTGGTGGAGGCAAAATCCCTTGCCGGCAGCCGCTGTGAGCATGCCTGGCGCAGCCAGCGTCCCGCTAACGACTGGGCGGGCTTTGCCGACAATCTTCGCGAGGTGGTCAAGCTGAGCCGTCAGGAAGCGCAGATCCGCGCCGATGCCAGAGGCGGCTCACGCTACGACGCGCTGCTCGATATTTTCGAACCAGATATGACCAGCGCCCGGCTGGATAGTCTGTTTGCCGACCTCAAGTCCTGGCTGCCTTCCCTGCTGCGGCAAGCGGTCGATAAGCAAGCGACGCAAACATTACTCGCCCCGCAGGGGCCTTTCCCGATTGCCGATCAGCGCGAGCTGGGCCTGCAGGCCATGCGCATCCTCGGCTTTGACTTCGACGGCGGGCGCCTCGACATCAGCGCCCACCCGTTCTGCGGCGGCGTCCCCCAGGATGTGCGCATCACCACCCGCTACAACGAAAACGACCTGCTCAGCGCCCTGTTCGGCGTGATCCACGAAACCGGCCATGCCCGCTATGAGCAGAATCTGCCTCGCCCGTGGGTCGACCAGCCGGTAGGACTCGCTCGCTCCACCGCTATCCACGAGTCGCAGAGTCTGTTTTTTGAAATGCAGCTGGGACGTAGCGAGCCTTTCCTTAACCGCCTGTTACCGGCGGTGCGCGAGCGCTTTGGCGATCAACCGGCCTTTAGCCGCGACAACTTTGTCGCCTGGAATCAGCGGGTGAAACCGGGCTTTATTCGCGTCGATGCCGATGAGGTCAGCTACCCGGCGCATGTGATCCTGCGTTATGAAATTGAACGCGCGCTGATTGACGGCGAGATTGAAGTAGATGATATCCCGGCGCTGTGGGACGAGAAGATGCAGCACTGGCTGGGGCTGTCGACCACCGGCAACTACCGGGACGGCTGTATGCAGGATATTCACTGGACCGACGGCGGATTCGGCTATTTCCCTTCCTATACGCTGGGCGCGATGTATGCCGCCCAGCTGATGGCCGCCGCCCGGCGCGCGCTGCCGACGTTAGACCGCGATATTGCGGAGGGAGATTTCAGCGCCCTGTTCGACTGGCTGCGACAGAATATCTGGCAGCATGGCAGCCGCTTCTCCACCTCGCAGCTGATCCAGCAGGCCACCGGCGAGGATCTTAACAGCCGCTACTTCCGCGAACACCTTACCGCCCGCTATCTGTGATCGTGCGCGCCGGGCTGCCCGGCGCGTCCTTCCACTCCCCACGGCCAGGCGTGTTGTACATTCGGTTACACGCCGATACCAAACACTCACGGAAAGCTCGAAAAGACAAGCATATAGTGATTTCACCGGCCCCGCAGTGGGGTTGAAATTAAGAAAACTTTTCGAGGATATCAGAATGAAAAAAGTATTAGCTCTGGTCGTTGCCGCTGCTATGGGTCTCTCTTCCGCCGCTTTCGCTGCTGACGCAGTAAGCACCACTCAGGCACCGGCTGCTACCCACAGCACTGCTGCCAAGACCACCCATCATAAAAAACACCACAAAGCCGCGGCAAAACCAGCTGCAGAGCAGAAAGCTCAGGCTGCCAAAAAACACAAAAAAGCAGAAGCTAAACCAGCCGCTGCCCAGAAAGCGCAGGCCGCTAAAAAACACAAAAAAGTAGAAGCTAAACCCGCTGCTCCGCAGAAAGCTCAGGCGGCTAAAAAGCACCACAAAGCTGCGGCTAAACCGGTAGCACAGAAAGCGCAGGCTGCGAAAAAACACCACAAAACCACTAAACACCAGGCCGCTAAACCTGCTGCACAGCCGGCAGCATAATTCCTCCCGGTGAACTAACCTTCTTAATAATCGGCGCTGTTTCAGCGCCGTTTTTTTCTGGAGAGCACTATGCTGCGGCGCTATCGTTTTGAGCTCATCCTGATCCTGTTAATCATTTGCGCAGTGGTTGCTACCCGCTTTTTCCTCTATTAATCATTTCCACCACGCTCTCATTTACTGCTTCTGCCGCCTTTGCAGAAAAATAAATACCGTACGGCGATCGCTGACGACACCTTCCCGCTTCTCATTACCCTGAATTTCCTGCGGCACAAAAAATGCCCGGCGCCCGAAGACGCCAGACACTGTAGTCATAAACTAGCGCGCGCCGGCCACCTCGCGGTGACCAGACGCTTCACAGTACGCGCACCGCTTCCATCACCAGATAACCGGTCGCGCCCCAGATAGCGACTGAGACCAGGGAAACATAAACCAGTGCGCGAATACCTTTTTTAGACATATACCCTCCCAACGTCGGGGAAATAGAATTCAGGCTATCATCGCCGGTATTACCTCTCTATTTACTCAACGGCGGAGTGACGGTAACAACGTTTTCGGTGAGAAAATGTTTCGCATTGAAAATAATTACGAGAGGCGTAAAGAAGTGCGAATTCTGGTGAAGTTTTGGCGGGCAAGCGCGTTATTTTTCAGCGAATCGCTGACAAACCAGGAATAATCCTAATGCCCGGTTGGTGAATTATTCACCGGGTTCAGTACGTTCTGATACACGAATTTTGTTGCGTCGGACGTCGCTTTCTGCGGAAATAGCTAAAGCAATCAGCTGGCATTAACCGTTTGAAATCAGACGGTTTTGCCAGCGGCAGCGTCAGCCCGCCTCGCCTGATGGCAGCGGTTTGGTCTGATTAGAATTATTGTTTACTTTCAAAAACTTAAATCTCCTGCTACTGTCAATAGACATCATAGCCTCCCCAGAGAGTGATATGCGTAGAGACGTTCTGTTATTGCTGTGTTCATTTTATCTGTTACCTCTGGGCGCACATGCCGATGATAGCGGACTGAGCGCCAAAGATATTAAGACGCTGTTCTTCGGCCATGATGACCGAAAAGCGGTCAGTCACCCCGAGGAAAGCCCGTGGGATGCGATCGGTCAGCTGGAAACCGCCAGCGGCAATCTGTGCACAGCGACGCTTATCTCCCCGCACCTGGCACTGACCGCAGGCCACTGTCTATTGACGCCTCCGCGCGGCAAACCGGACAAAGCGGTTGCTCTGCGCTTTATTTCGCGCAAGGGCGGCTGGGTATATGAAATTCACGGCATTGAAGGGCGAGTGGATCCGGCCTTAGGTAAGCGCCTGAAGGCCGATGGCGATGGCTGGATCGTGCCCTCCGCCGCGGCGCCGTCAGATTTTGGTTTGATCGTACTGCGCTATGCTCCCTCGGGCATCACGCCGATCCCGCTCTTCCCGGGTAGCAAGGCCGATCTCACCGCTGCGCTGAAGGCGGCGGACCGGAAAGTGACCCAATCGGGATACCCGGAGGATCATCTGGATAATCTGTACAGCCATCAGGATTGCATCGTGACCGGCTGGGCGCAAAACAGCGTGCTGTCGCATCAGTGCAATACGCTGCCTGGTGACAGCGGGTCGCCGCTGCTGTTGAAAACGGAGGACGGCTGGCAAGTGATTGCCGTGCAAAGCTCCGCTCCCGGCCCGCAGGATCGCTGGCGGGCTGACAACCGCGCCATTTCGGTTACCGGCTTTCGCGATAAGCTGGAAGCGCTGGCCGGAGAGTAATCACCCCTGCGGCTGACGCCGCTGCAGCAGGTCGGCGATCGGCATCGGTTTACTGAAATAGTACCCCTGAAGCCGGTCGCAGCCGGCCCGCCGCAGCAGCGCCAGCTGTTGCGGATCCTCGACCCCTTCCGCGACCACCGTCATTCCCAGCGCGCGGGCTATCCGCACCGTCCCGCGCACCATTTCTGCCGCCTGCTCATCACGCTCCACTCGCCCGGCAAGAGATTTATCGATTTTAAGACTGTCGAAGCGAAAGCGGCGTAAATAGCCAATGCTCGAATAGCCGGTACCGAAATCGTCCAGCGCCACGGCGATGCCCTGGGCCTTCAGATTTTCTACCACCGCCAGCGAACGTTCCGGATTTTCCAGCACATAGCTCTCCGTCACCTCCACCTGCAGGCGCGACGGCGGAAAGCGGCAGGCAGCGACGGTCTTCATTACCCGGTTTTCAAAGGCCGGGTCGCGAAATTGCGCCGGCGAGATATTCACCGACAGGAGGAGATCGTCCATCGGTTGCAGATCGCTGCAGGCGCGTTGCAGGACAAACTGCCCGAGGGCATCGATCAGGCCGCTGCTCTCGGCAATACTAATAAATGCGTCCGGCGCCAGCGCCCCCTGCGGGCGTCGCGGCCAGCGCAGCAGCGCCTCCACGCCAATCATCGCCAGGGTATCGGCATCAACCACCGGCTGATACCAGACCTCAAATTCATCCTCCTCCAGCCCCTGACGGATGCCATTCTCAATCGTCATCTGATGGCGGCGCACGGCATCCAGCGCATCGTCATACCAGGCCGTACGACCTTTGCCGCTCTTCTTGGCATGGTACATAGCGATGTCCGCCCGGCGAAACAGCTCGGTACTGGAGCATTCCGCCGGAGCGCCGCTGGCGATGCCAATGCTGGCGCCGATATAAATTTTGCGTTTGCTGAGCGTCACCGGCGCTTTCAGCAGCTCCAGCGCTGCCCAGGCGAACGCCGCCGCCCGGTCAATCGCTTTTGCGCCGCTCACCGCCATGGCGAACTCATCCCCGCCCATTCGAGCCAGCATGGCCCCCGCCGGTACCCGCGTCTGTAGGGCGCTGGCAATATGGCGGATCAGGGCGTCGCCGACATCATGACCATAGTTATCATTGACGTCCTTAAAACCATCCAGATCGATAAACACCACGCACTGAATGTCGTGTTTCCCCGTCTCGCATACCTGGCTTAACCGCAGCAGAAGCGCTCGCCGGTTAGGCAGACGGCTCAGCCAGTCAATCATGGCTATCTCCCGCGCCTGACGTTCGCCGCGCGCCAGCTTATACATGCCCAGACTGCTAAAAAGGATAAACAGCAGGATCAGGCTGGCCGCAACACCAGCGATCAGTCGCATACTGCCTGACGAGGCCTGCGCCGCTTCGGCTCCGGGCAGGCGTGGCTGCCAGGCCAGGTATCCCAGTACCTCACCCGCCTGCGTTCGCAGCGGAATACGGTAGGCGCCGGGGCCCTCGGCGAGATGCAGATGGCTTATCTGGAAGGTGTCGCCCAGGCGTTCCAGCAGTTGGGGGTTGATATGCCGGGTAATCACCAGATAGCGCCGCGTCGCATCAAATACCTGAAGCCGAGCTGTCGTCGGGCGTATCAGGCCGATACCGACAAAGGCGATCCCGGCCTCCGTGCGGGTGATACCGGCAAAGGCGTTTTTTCCCTCACGCAATGCCTGCGCATGAGTGTGGATCAGACTGGTCAGGCCAGCCCCAAGAAATGAGAGGTCGGTCCGGGGCATGACCTGGCTCTGAAAGGCGCCCCACAGGATGCGATAGTGTTCGTCCAGGACAAAGGTACCATCGTACAGATTATTGATTTTAAAGCCTGACCCCCACGAGTCGTACAGCCATTTCTGATCCAGCGAGGGCGCGTAAGTCTGCGTGACCGCATCGTCCCAGATGGCATTATCCAGCACCAGCGACAGCACCCGATTGACCGAGGTCTGCACGGCCCCTTCCACCGAGAGGACTGACCGCTGCTGGTCAATTTCATTGGATTTACTGGCAATGAGGTGTTGCGAGAGATAAAGCAGGGAAATGACCGACGCGGTGAGTCCGAGGCCGGCGAGAAAAATCATTATCGACAACGTCCTGGCGGAAGGAATTTTCCGCCAGCCGAAAGCATTGAACATGCGCAGTCCTCATCGTCACCGGACACAAACTCAGCGGGGCCGGTCTTGAGATAAGCATACTACAGAGGACCTGTTTTGCCGCCTGGCTTTGCAGGCGGCGAGACGTCAGGCGAGTTTAATTAACACCATGCCGGCCACCAGCAGGATGAGCCCCGCCCAGCCTTTGTTATTCAGGCGCTGACCAAACAGCACCCAACCGGCGGCAATGGTCGCCGCGATACCAAAGCCGCCCCACAGCGCATAGGCGACCGACAGATCGATACCTTTGACCGCCTGCGACAGGGCGCTGAATGCGCCCAGCACCGCCGCCAGCGACAGGATACCGTAGACCTTGCGGCGGAAGCCGTCGGAAAACTTCAAAAAGACGTTGGCAATGATTTCAAGCACGATGGCGATCGCCAGCCAGGCGGCATGGATCCACTCAAACTGCTGCATGGGCCACCTCCTGCTTTGACGACGCTTTTTTCTGGGTGCCGGATTTAATTAAGACGATCCCCACCACCAGGGTGGTCAGGCCGGCGATCTTCAGCGGCGACAGGCTTTCATCAAACAACAGCACGCTGAACAGGGTAATCAGCAAAATGCCGATCCCTTCCCATAGCGCGTAGGCCACACCCAGGGCAATTTTTTTAACCGCAAAGGCAAGAAAAATATATGACAGAGCAATCATGGCCAGCATTAAAATAAAGCCGGTGTGCCCGCCACTCACGCTTGCCCATTTCATCGACAAGGTGCCGGTAATTTCAGCAACAATAGCTAAAGCTAATAAAATCCAATAAAACATGATCCCTTCTCCTGCTTGAGAATATAATCCATTACCGTTTACGCGAGGCGTAAACAGGAAAATTTCTGACGTAGATTTCGCTGTGCGCTTGGCGCCAGCTCAGGCAGAGAAAAGGTGACTATAGCGCCGAATGCCAGTGCTGCTCGCCGGCAAAACGGGAAAAAGAGAGAGAGACTGCGGGGTGGTTTAAAATATACATCCTGAACTGATTGTCCATAAAATTACAATTATCCGCGGTGTTGCTTCTCGTCCGTTGCGGATGAAAATTGTCCTCAGTAGTTATACACAGGTAAATTTGTAGCATAGTGCTACATTTAATTCAAAGAATTTGCAGTTCTTTACGCCGCCGTTTTGCTTAAATGCGTTTTTTCTGCAAAAAAACGTCATTATGCTAATGTAACGCAACCTGTTAATAGGCAAGGAAGATTGAGGTCGGGACCTATGGCTAAACCCATTATTACACTTAACGGATTAAAGATGGTCATCATGCTGGGCATGCTGGTGATCATCCTTACCGGCATTCGCTTTGCGGCGGACATTATTGTCCCCTTTATTCTCGCCCTCTTTCTGGCGGTGATCATTAATCCGCTGGTACAACTGCTGGTCCGCTGCCGGGTCCCGCGCGTGCTGGCGATCTCGATGCTGATTGGCCTCATCGTCATGCTGGCCATTGTGCTGCTGGCCTCGCTGGGGACCTCGCTTAACGAACTGGCGCGTACCTTACCGCAGTATCGCAACTATCTCTACGAGCCGATGCAAACCATCGCCCCCTGGCTGCAGCGCATGGGGTTCACCGTCTCGGTGGTGGAGCTGAATAAATACATCGACCCTAACGCAGTGATGACGCTGGTCACCAGCCTGCTCACTCAGCTGTCGAACGCGATGTCCTCGATTTTTCTGCTGCTACTGACGGTGGTATTTATGCTGCTGGAGGTCCCCCAGCTTCCCGCCAAGCTGCAACAGCTGATGTCCCGTCCGGTTGAAGGAATGGGCGCCATTCAGCGCGCCATCGACAGCGTGTCGCATTATCTGGTGCTGAAAACCGCGATTAGCCTGGTGACCGGCCTGGTGGTCTGGGGCATGCTGGTCCTGCTGGACGTGCGCTTCGCCTTTATGTGGGGACTGCTGGCCTTCGCGCTCAACTATATTCCCAATATTGGCTCCGTGCTGGCGGCCATCCCGCCGATCCTGCAGGTACTGGTGTTTGGCGGGCTGTACGAGGCGCTGGTGGTCCTGGCCGGCTACCTGATCGTCAACCTGGTGTTCGGCAACATTCTGGAGCCACGGGTGATGGGACGTGGCCTGGGGCTCTCCACGCTGGTGGTGTTTCTGTCCTTGATCTTCTGGGGCTGGCTATTGGGCCCGGTCGGCATGCTGCTGTCGGTGCCACTGACGATTATCGCCAAAATTGCCCTCGAGCAGACCAGCGGCGGTCAGAGTATTGCTTTCTTATTAAGTGATGTCAGTAAAGAGTAACCCCTTCCCACGGCCGGCCGTGTACCGGCCGGCTTCCTCACCTGCGCTCTCCCCGTAGACCACTACGCCTTTCGTATTATTGATCCCTATCACAAACGGTAAGACCCAATCGTTACTCTAAAGCTAACAATCAGCCGCCGTGCTTAATTGATGCGCAGCGCCACGCATCGCACACTAACTTCCACCAGGACAAACGAAACGATTTGTCGAATCAGGAGGTTAACAATGAATGCTGAACAAACGACGGCGCGGGTCTGGAACCGTCGCCGGACGGAAAAACAGCGGCGGCTGGCCGAAGCGAAGATCGCCGGCAAAGTCATCCCCACTGACCAGCTGGTCAGCGTACTGGAAAAGCTGCTCGCCCCGGGCGATCGGGTGGTACTGGAAGGCAACAACCAGAAACAGGCTGATTTCCTCTCCCGCATGCTCGCCGAGGTCAATCCACAAAAAATTCACGACCTGCATATGATTATGCCCAGCGTCGGACGCAGCGAGCATCTGGACCTGTTTGAAAAAGGCATTGCCCGTAAACTGGATTTCTCTTTCTCCGGCACCCAGAGCCTGCGCATTTCGCAGCTACTGGAAGATGGCCTGCTCGAAATCGGCGCCATCCACACCTATATCGAGCTCTACTCCCGCCTGTACGTTGACCTGTCGCCAAACGTCGCGCTGATCGCTGGCTATAAAGCAGACCGTAAAGGCAACCTGTATACCGGGCCAAGTACCGAAGATACCCCGGCGCTGGTCGAAGCCGCCGCCTTCCACGACGGCATTGTGATAGCCCAGGTCAACGAACTGGTGGACGACGAATGCGATCTGCCGCGGGTCGATATTCCCGGCTCGTGGATCGATTACGTGGTGGTCGCCGATAAACCGTTCTTTATTGAGCCACTGTTCACCCGCGATCCGCGCCTGATTAAGCAAGAACACATTCTGATGGCGATGATGGCGATCAAAGGCATCTACGCGGAACACCAGGTGCAGTCGCTCAACCACGGTATCGGCTTTAATACCGCCGCCATCGAGCTGCTGCTGCCCACTTACGGCGAGCAGCTCGGCCTGAAAGGCAAAATCTGTAAACACTGGACGCTGAACCCGCATCCGACCTTAATCCCGGCCATCGAGAGCGGCTGGGTGGAGAGCGTGCACTGCTTCGGTGGCGAACTGGGGATGGAAGAGTACATCCGCGCCCGCCCGGATATCTTCTTTACCGGCCCGGATGGCTCGATGCGCTCTAACCGCGCCTTCTGCCAGCTGGCAGGTCAGTACGCGGTAGATATGTTTATCGGTTCGACCCTGCAGGTTGATGGCCTGGCGAACTCCTCCACCGTCACCCGCGGCCGCCTTTCCGGCTTCGGCGGCGCGCCGAATATGGGCCATGACCCGCACGGTCGCCGCCACGCCACCCCGGCCTGGCTCAATATGATCACTGAACCAGACCCGATGCAGCGCGGGAAAAAACTGGTGGTACAGATGGTCGAAACCTTCCAGGCCGGCGTGAAACCGACCTTCGTTGAAACCCTCGACGCGGTTGAGGTGGCGAAAGCTTCCGGCATGCCGCTGGCACCGGTGATGATTTATGGCGATGACGTGACCCACGTGCTGACCGAAGAAGGTATCGCTTACCTGTACCGCGCGGAGAGTCTTGAAGAGCGCCGGGCGATGGTCGCCGCGGTGGCCGGGATCACCGATATTGGCCTCGGGGTGGACGCCAAACGTGTCACCGCCCTGCGCCAGAGCGGCAAAGTGGTCTACCCGGAAGATATCGGCATTCGCCGCAGCGATGCCACCCGCTCGCTACTGGCGGCCGGCAGCGTCGCCGACCTGGTGGAATGGTCCGACGGACTGTACAACCCACCGGCAAAATTCCGGAGCTGGTAATGAAAAATCTCTCTCCCCAACTCGCAGAAAGCCGCGTCAGCTGGCTGGCGCATACCGCCAGCGCGTGTCTGATTGACGAAGCCCGTCTGAGCCCGAAACCGGGTCTGGTCGATAGTCGCGGCAACGGCGCGCATCAGGATCTCAATCTGGACCTGATGGAACGCTCCGCCCGCAGCCTGCAGCCGACCTTTCACGCGCTGGCGCAGCAAAGCTGGCAGCGTCCGGCGGATATCGCCCTGCGCGAAACCGTCGGCCGCCTCGGTCGCGAAGGTGAAGCGCAGATGATGATGGCGACGGGTGGGGTTAACACCCACCGCGGCGCCATCTGGGCGCTGGGCCTGCTGGTCAGCGCGGTGGCGATGTTGGGTGGAGAGGGTCAATCACAGGCGATCGCCGGGACCGCCGCCGCCCTCGCCCGTCTGCCTGACGGCTTCGCGCCGAAAAGCTTTAGTAAGGGGCTGCGCGCCAGCCGCCGCTGGCAGGTGCCGGGCGCACGCGAGGAAGCGCAGCGCGGATTTCCGCATGTTACCACCCTGGCGCTGCCGCAACTGCAGCAAAGCCGGGCGCGAGGCGCCAGCGAGTCGCAGGCGCGCCTTGATGCGCTGATGGCCATCATGACCTCGCTGAGCGATACCTGCGTGCTGTCACGTGCAGGCATGAACGGCCTGCACGCTATGCAGCAAGGCGCTCGCGAGGTTCTGGCGGCTGGCGGTTGCGCCAGCGTCGCCGGTCGCGCCGCGCTGGCGCGCCTTGATGCGCAGATGCTGGCGCAAAACGCCTCGCCGGGTGGCGCGGCCGATCTCCTTGCCGCCACCCTGTTTCTCGACCGGGTTTCCGGCTAACGCATTCAGAGGATGTTATGGAACAGATTACATTGTCATTTCCTGCCAACCGCGCCCTCAGCGGCAAAGCATTGGCAGGGGTCGTAGGTTCAGGCGATATGGAAGTGCTTTATACCGCCGCACAGAGCGCCACGCTCAACGTACAGATCACCACCTCCGTGGATAACAGCCAGGCGCGCTGGCAGGCGCTGTTCGACAGGTTGAACCTGATCAACGGTCTGCCCGCCGGGCAGTTGATTATCCACGACTTCGGCGCCACGCCGGGCGTCGCTCGTATTCGTATTGAACAAGTCTTTGAGGAGGCCGCTCATGCGTAACGATCGCAGCTTTATCGAACTGCGCGCTCGCGAACGCGCCCACGCCCTGCTGGACGACGGCAGCTACCGCGAACTGCTGGATCCGTTTGAAGGCACTATGTCGCCGTGGCTCGGCGCACAGGGCATCGTCCCGCAGTCCGACGACGGTATGGTGGTCGCCAAAGGCACTATCAACGGCCAACCTGCGGTGGTGATTGCCATCGAAGGCACCTTCCAGGGCGGCAGCATGGGCGAAGTCTCCGGCGCCAAAATGGCCGCCGCGCTGGAGCTGGCGGCGGAAGATAACCGCAACGGTATCCCGACCCAGGCGGTACTGTGCCTCGAAACCGGCGGCGTACGTCTGCAGGAGGCCAACCTTGGTCTGGCCGCCATCGCCGATATTCACGCCGCGATTGTCGACCTGCGCCGCTACACCCCGGTCGTCGGCATTATCACCGGTACCGTCGGCTGCTTCGGCGGCATGTCCATCGCCGCGGCGCTGTGCAGCTACCTTATCGTCACCCGTGAAGCCCGTCTTGGCCTCAACGGCCCGCAGGTTATCGAGCAGGAAGCCGGCATTGAAGAGTACGACTCCCGCAACCGGCCGTTTATCTGGAGCATGACCGGGGGTGAAATTCGCGCCGCCAGCGGGCTGGTCGACGCACTGGTTAACGATGGCGTTAATGCCGTTAAAACCGCAATGAATGAGGCAATCGCCAAAGGCGTACCGGCCCAGCACCGCAGCGACAACTATGACGATTATCTGCGTCGCTTGAGCCAGTTCGATACCCGCCAGCAGGCGGATACCGCGCAGATTAAACAGCTTTTTGCCCGGGAGGATAAATAATGAGTCAGTTCCCAAACCGCGCCGCGCTGTGGCTGAATAAACTGGCGCCTGACGCGCCGCTGATGAGCGGGCTGTGCCCGTCGGTACAGGTCGCAGATGGCCAGATTGATGGCGAAAGCGTCCGCTTTATCGCCGTGGTGCCTGACGCCAACAACCACTACCCGCGCGCGGCCGGCGGCGAAGTCGGCCTGCTGGAAGGCTGGACGCTGGCGAAAGTGGTCAACGAAACCATCGCTGCCGACGCCGACCAGCCTGTCAAACGGCCAATCGTGGCAGTGATTGATGTCCCGAGCCAGGCCTATGGCCGCCGCGAAGAAGCTTTCGGCATCCACCAGGCACTGGCCGGAGCCGCGGGCGCCTACGCCAAAGCCCGTCTTGCCGGCCACCCGGTGATTGGTCTGATTGTCGGAAAAGCGATGTCCGGGGCGTTTCTGGCCCATGGCTACCAGGCCAACCGCCTGATCGCCTTTAACGATAGCGGCGTGCTGGTTCACGCCATGGGTAAAGCATCGGCGGCGCGCATTACGCTGCGTACCGTAGAAGCGTTGGAGAAATTAGCGGCAACCATTCCGCCAATGGCCTACGACGTTAGCAACTATGCGACGCTCGGCCTGCTCTCCGCCCTTCTGGATATTAATAATCCGGATGCCCCTGACGACCACGATCTGTCGTTGGTCAGCAACACGCTGCGCGACGCCATCGCTGACGCGCGCAAAGATACCTCGCTGAAGTGCCGCCTGGGCGCGGAAAACCGCCGCAGCTCACAACGGGTTCGCGATCGCATGCGCGCCAGCTGGTAAGACGTTCGTACGTAAGTAGTAGAAGAAAACCTGCCGGAAGTCGTCCCCCGGAGCGCGGAATAAACCCTCCGGGAAGGGACGGCTTTTAGAAAAAATAACAATCGCGCCAGTACTCTATTTTATTTACAGGTGATTTATGACTTATGTGATTATTCATGCTCTCGCGCCCATTTTCGTTATCATGCTGCTGGGTTTCTGGGCCGGAAAGGCCGGGATGGTAGATAACAAAAACGTCTCGCTGCTTAATATTTTTGTAATGGATTTTGCCTTACCCGCCACGCTGTTTAGCGCGACGGTACAAACGCCGTGGGCCGGTATCGTCGCCCAGTCGCCGCTGGTGCTGGTGCTGACCGGCGCGATGTGGATCACCTATGCCGCGATCTACTTCCTCGCCACCAGCGTGTTCAAACGCACGCCACAGGATGCCGCGGTGCTGACCCTCACCGTCGCCCTGCCAAACTATGCCGCGCTGGGTCTGCCGATCCTCGGCAGCGTGCTGGGTGAAGGCGCGTCAACCTCGCTGTCGGTAGCGGTCTCTATCGCCTGCGGCTCGGTACTGATGACCCCGTTCTGCCTGCTGATTCTGGAACGTGAGAAAGCCCGCGCCGCGGGTGAAAACAGCGGTTCTACGCTGGCGATGCTGCCAGTGCTGATGTGGCGCTCGGTGAAAAAACCGATCGTCTGGGGCCCGCTGCTTGGGGTGGTGCTTTCCGCTATCGGCATTAAAATGCCGGAAATGCTGCTGGCCTCCATCAAACCGCTGGGCCTGGCCGCCACCGCTGCCGCGCTGTTCCTCACCGGGGTGATCCTGTCGGCACGTAAACTGCAGCTCAATGCGCTGATCGCCACCTCCACCATCGTGAAACTGCTGGTGCAGCCGTTTATTGCCTGGGGTCTGGTGATGCTGCTGGGTCTGCACGGATCCATCGCCATTACCGCGATCCTGATGATTGCCCTGGCCGCCGGTTTCTTCGGCGTGGTCTTCGGCAACCGTTTCGGCGTCCAGTCTCCGGATGCTGAAGCCGTGCTGCTGTTGAGCTCGGTTCTGTGTATCCTGTCGCTACCGCTGTTTATCTCTTTGACTTCAGGACTGTAAACCATGTCATCAACGCCGCGTCCCCACGATTTAATCTGGTTAAACCACGCCAGCGCCCTGGAGGCTATTGCCGAGCCGTGGGTGGCTCAGCAGTGGCGGGACGCGCTGCCGGTGGTGGTGAGACGCGACGTTGATGACCTCTCCCGCATCCCGGTTGGGGTGCGGGGCATGAAGCGCGAGCAGCGCGCCGCCGGTTGGGTACAGGCGCACAATATCGTGCGCAGCGTCACCCCGGAGATGCTTGTTGATCGTGAGGTCTTACTCCATTCGCCTTTTGTTTCGCAGCCGCCGGTCCAGGCGGCTATCGCCCTTACCTTGCACAACTGGCCCTGGCGCTGGGGCGTCACCGGTAGCACCGGCTACGCGCTGGCAACCGAAATCCCGGTACTGCATGGGGCAAGCGATCTGGATCTGCTGATCCGCGCGCCGCAGCCGCTGGACCGCGAGGCATTGCTGGAATGGCAGGCCCGTGTGGCCCAACTACCGTGCCGCGCCGATACCCAGATAGAAACACCGTATGGCGCCTTCGCCCTTAATGAGTGGCTGCGCGATGGCCGTGCGCTGCTGAAAACATCCCATGGCGCACGCTTAACCGCGACGCCGTGGCACAGGGAGGAATGATGAAAATTTTGTTTACTTTTCCCGGTCAGGGCGGCCAGCGGCCAGCCATGCTGGCGGCCATCCCCGACCGCGAAAATATCTTCGCGCAGGCGCGCGAAGTGCTGGGAGATGAAGTCGATAGCCTCGATAGCGCCGCAGCGCTAAAACACACCCGTGCGGTACAGCTCTGTCTGCTGATCGCCGGTGTCGCCTGGGCGCGCGAGCTACAGCGCCAGGGCGTTAATCCGCAAATGGTCAGCGGCTTGTCAATCGGCGCCTTTCCCGCCGCGGTGATCGCCGGCGCGCTCGATTTCGCCAGCGCGCTGCGCCTGGTGGCGCTGCGCGGTGATTTAATGGAGCAGGCGTATCCTGAAGGTTACGGACTGACGGCGATTATGGGCCTGACCCGCCCGCGGGTTGAGGCGCTGATGCAGGGCCACGAGGTTTATCTCGCCAACCTCAACGCCGAAACGCAGATCGTGATCGCCGGGCGCGATGAGGCGATGGCCGAGGTGGCGCAGCTGGCGCTGCGGGCTGGCGCCAGTAAAGCCCAGCGGCTGGCGGTCAGCGTGCCGTCGCACTGCGCACTGCTGGATAAACCCGCCGTAGCGCTGGCAAAAGCCTTTGCCGATGTCACACTGACGCGGCCTAAGTGCGCCTATTTAAGCGGCTCCACGGCGCGCGTGCTGTGGGATCCACAGCGGATCGCCGACGATCTGGCGATGAACATGGCGCGTACCGTACACTGGCAGGAGGCGATGATCGCCGCCGATGAACGCGACGCCAGGCTGGCAATCGAGATGCCGCCCGGCGGGGTGCTCACCTGCCTGACTCGCCAGGCGGGCTGGCGCGGCGAGACCATTTCGCTGGAGCGCAGCGGCGTAGACGTCGCTCGCCATCTGGCCCAGCGGCTTAGCGATTAATACTGCGGGCGTACATCCGCCCTTCCGCCGCCAGCGCCAGCAGGTCGGCATCGCGCTCGCGGTGGTGCGAATAGACGATAGAGATCAGCTGGCGCATCTGATAGGGTTCCGCCAGCTTTAACAGCTGCACATCGTTTTCGTAAACTTTCTTCATGCGTCCCGGCAACAGTGCAAACCCGACGCCTGCCTGCACCAGGCTTATCATCGAAAAGATATCATTCACCCGGGTCACAATTTCCGGTTCAAAACCGGCCACCTGAAAGGCCTCCTGAAATCCGGCATAAGTCGCAAACCCTTCCGCCAGCGAGACAAATTTACGATCGGCGTAATCGCGCAGGTCGGCAAGCTCTGTGGTATTCAGCTGTTCCGTCGCCGGCGCGGCGAGGAAGATATCATCTTCAAACAGCGGCACCACGTCGAAGGCCGAATGATTGTACTCGCCTTCATTGGTGGCGATTAAGATAGCGTCAAGGGCATCGTCCTCCAGCATATCCAGCAGCATCTGGTTGGAGCCCATGGTCAGATCCAGCTCCAGCTCCGGGCGACGCAGCTTCATCCCCATAATGATGCGCGGAACAGTTTCCAGCGTCAGCGAATAGAGGGTACCGATGCGCAACCGTCCCTGACCGACGCCGGCGACTTTACGCGTCGCCTCAAGCCCACGGCTCATCAGACTCATCACATCCTGGCAGTATTCGAGCAGCGTCCAGGCCGCCTGCAGCGGCAGCAGGTTGCGCCCTTTGTGGACAAACAGCGGGCAGCCGACCCCCTCTTCGAGCGTATGCAGCGCGCGGTGCACGCTAACGCTGCTGAGCTTCATGGCTTCGGCGGTTCTGGCGATATTGCCCTTCGCCATAAACATCATAAAGACTGACAGTTTGCGGAAGGTGATCTCCTGGTTGATATCGTCTTTCATAGCCCTTCCACACTCCTGGTTATCGTTTTTCTGCAGTAATTCAAGGCAGTATAACAATAACCCTCACGTCCGTTTTGACCGCAACCGCTAATTATCGTCAATATCCCCCGCGTTGTCGGTTCGCTTACTCGCCAGCCGGGAAATCAACTTGTCTCTATGAGCTCAATTCATTAATCGACGCGCCGATGGAGCCACGCCAAAAGCAGGCTGGCGAGTGTAAAAGCGGCCATGATCCACGCCATCGTCCACGGCGTACCGTCGTGGAGCCATGCCAGCAGTAGCGAAGAGATAATGCCGCTGCCATACTGCAGCGAGCCGATCAGCGCCGAAGCGGAACCGGCATATTCACCGGCCTCATCCAGCGCCGCAGCGGTTGAGGTGGCGGCAATCACCCCATTCATTGAGAAGAACAGGAAAATACTCACCACAATCAGCGCCACGCCGCCGATATGCAGACGCACGCCGGCTGCCAGCACGACGACGGCAATCGCCGATACCGCCAGCGCCGCCTTCAACAGCGAACCTAACGCATGGCGCTGCACCAGACGACGATTGACCACGCTCATCAGCATAACCCCAACGATATTGACCGCGAACAGCCAGCCGTAGTGCTGCGGCGCAACGCCGTAATAGCGAATATAGACATCCGGCGAACCGGTGATAAAAGCGTAAGCCGCGACGTAAAAGAAAGTCAGACTGAGGGTATAACGCATAAACGTCCGGTTTTTTACCAACGCGGCGTAATTGCGAAACGCGCTAAGCGGCGATCCTTTCTGCCGACGCTCTGGCGGCAGAGTTTCCGGCAGCCAGCACAAGGCGATAAACATCAGAGCGCCAATCACCACCAGCAGCCAGAAAATAGTGTGCCAGCTGGTGAATTTAATCATCTGCCCGCCGATCAGCGGCCCGGCAATCGGCGCAATCGCCATCACGATAGTCAGCGTCGAGAGCATCTGCGCGGCGCGGGTACGAGCAAACAGATCGCGAACCATCGCCCGCGCCAGCATCGGCCCAGTGCAGGCGCCAAGCGCCTGAAACACGCGCCAAAAGACAATCTGATCGATGGTGGTCGACAGTGCGCAGCCGGCGGAGCCGATAATAAATAGCACCATGCCGATGAACAGCGGCGTGCGACGCCCCAGCCGGTCGCTTATTGGCCCCCACACCAGCTGCGCCAGCGCAAAGCCAATCAGAAATCCGGTGATCGTCAGTTCGGCATCGCCGTGCAGTTGCGCGGCCATCATCGGCATGGCCGGCAGATAGATATCGGTGGAGAGCGAAGTAAAGGCCATCAGGCCGCTTAAAATCAAAATAAAAAGCGCCCCGCTGGTGGCGCGCTGATGCGATGAAGTCATTATGGTATCCGTTAAGGAGAGGAAAGCGGTGAAGTGCCTGGCTATTTTAGCCGTTTCGGGGTAACGGATAATCCCCGGAAATCATAACAGGGTTATGAGCATCATTCATAAATAGCGGCAGGGAAATGTGGATGTAAAAAAGGGAAGACCGTGGTCTTCCCTTTTGTTCACTGCACGAATGTGCTTTTACAGCGCCATATCGTGCTGCGGCGAGGCGTCGCGCTGCGGCTCAGCCGGTTTGGCGGTCGCGGTTGGCGCAGCCGCTGGCATCTGGATCACCGGCGGCTTAGTCAGCTGCAGCGCCGCGGCGGTGTCATCCCATACCTGCTGGGTCAGCGCCACGTTACCGTTCAGCTTCTGACCGTAGCTCGGCACGATAGCGTGAATACGGCTCTGCCACTCCGGCGAGTTAAACTGCTGCGGGAACATCTGCTTGAGTACGTTCAGGGTGATCGGCGCGGCGGTGGAAGCCCCCGGCGACGCGCCGAGCAGCGCAGAAATCGTTTTCTGCTGATCGACCACCACTTCGGTACCCAGCTTCAGAACGCCGCCCTTCTCCGCGTCTTTCTTGATGATCTGCACGCGCTGACCGGCCTGGATCAATTTCCAGTCTTCTTTACGCGCGTCCGGGTAGTACTCTTTCAGCGCAGCAAAACGGTCATCATCACTGAGCATCACCTGGCTGACGAGATATTTCACCAGATCGAAGTTGTCGAGACCGACGTGGGTCATCGGCAGCACGTTATCGGTGGTGGTGGTGCTGAGCAGGTCAAAGAACGAACCATTTTTCAGGAACTTGGTCGAGAAGGTGGCGAATGGCCCGAACAGCACCACGCGCTTACCGTCGAGGTAACGAGCGTCAAGGTGCGGCACCGACATCGGCGGCGCGCCGACCGAAGCCTGACCGTAGACTTTCTCCAGATGCTGGGCGGTGACCGCCGGGTTCTCGGTCATCAGGAACGAGCCGCCCACCGGGAAACCGGCATAGTTATCCGCTTCCGGAATACCGGTTTTCTGCAGCAGCTTCAGCGCGCCGCCGCCGGCGCCGATAAAGACGTATTTGGCGTCAATAGTCTGCGCTTCCCCGCTCTGCACGTTCTTGATCGTCACATGCCAGGAGTTGTCGGCATTGCGTTTGAAATCGGTCACCTCGGAGGAGGTTTGCAGGGTGAAGTGGTTATTTTTCTTCAGGCTGCCGATCAGCTGGCGGGTAATTTCGCCGTAGTTGACATCGGTACCCACCGGTGTCCAGGTGGCGGCCACTTTCTGCTGCGGATCGCGACCTTCCATCACCAGCGGCGCCCACTGTTTAATTTGCGCGTGATCGGTGGAGAATTTCATTCCCTGGAATAAGGTGGTCTGCTGCAGCGCGTTATAACGTTTTTGCAGGTAATCGACATTATCGCCCCACACGAAACTCATATGCGGTGTGGAGTTAATAAAGGAGTGCGGGTCGTGCAAAATACCGCGTTTCACCTGTGTCGACCAGAACTGACGGGAAATCATAAACTGTTCGTTAATATCCAGCGCTTTGCTGACGTCAATCGACCCGTCCGCCCGCTCCGGCGTATAGTTCAGCTCCATATTCGCTGAGTGGCCGGTACCAGCGTTATTCCAGCCATTGGAAGATTCCAGGGCCACGCCGTCCAGTTTCTCCACCATGGTCAGGTTCCAGTCCGGCTGCAGCGCCTGCAGCCAGGTGCCGAGCGAGGCGCTCATGATCCCGCCGCCAATCAGCAGAAAGTCGGTTTTTTTAGAGGTATCCGCTTCAGCATGCGTCGCCGCGCTGACGAACATTGCTAATGCGGTAAAGGAAATAATCGTTTTTTTCATTGCAGGCATAATAGAATTATCACGTAGCACACGGTAATAAGAGGCAGCATATTAACGCACTTTTACTTTATTTTAAAATATCATTTACACTCTGGCATTTTTAATCAAATAATTATTTAACTTAAAAAAGCAAAGCGAGCCATCAAAATGATACCTGGTGAAAAATAAGATCGAAAATTCAGCCTGATTGCAGAGAAAAATAAAAAAGAGAGATTTTTTTAGTTAATAAAGTCCAGGCGCGTACGACAATCGCGCGCGCCTGGCAGAGGGGTTAATGGGCGGGAGTGGCCGTGCTGCTGCGCTGTGCTTCGCGCAGGGCGAGACGCAGATGATCGTGATGTTCTCTCAGCAGCTCGCGCGCGTGCCAGGCGTCCAGCCCGCTGAGCAGCATCAGGATCGCAGTGCGGCAGTGCTGGTGGCAGCTGGCCAGTGCCGCTTTTGCTTCACTGCGCGTGCAGTCGGTGGCCGCCATGACAATCGCTATCTGCCGCTCCGCCCAGTGCGAATTGTCAGCCTGCACGTCCACCCGCAGATTGCTGTACACCCGACCGTCACGGATGGCGAGCCCGGTCGTCAGCATGTTGACGATCTGCCGCTGGGCCAGTTGAGCCTTCGGATTGGCTAAGCCCGACACTGCCTCCGGCCCGGTCTGTGGGGCAATGATGATATCCGCCAGTTGCGCCGCCTCGCTGGCCGCCTGCTGAGTGACGACAGCGATAGGGGCCCCCAGCGACCAGGCGTGGCGCATCGCGCCCCACACCCACGGCGTCTTGCCGCTGACGGTCAACGCCAGCAGCATATCGTGGTTGGAAAAGTCCAGCGACTGCAGTTCAAAGGCGCCCAGGTCATAATTATTTGCTGCGGTTTCCCGCTCGGCCATCGCCGCCGTCTGCCCACCGACAATCAGTCCCACCAGCGCGTGTTTGCCTTCCGGCGAATAGTCACTGACCGCCTCGATGGCCGTCCGGCCTGACGCCCCGGCGCCGATAATGACCAGGCGCCCTCCCCGGCCCATCGTCGCGGTGGCGACATCAATCAGCCGGGCGATGTCCGGCAGGCAGGCGCCGACCGCCTCCGATATCTGCTTATCATCCTGATGCAGCATCGCCAGCATGTCGGCCGTGGCGAGACGATCGATGTGAGTGGTATCCGGGTGACGGCGGGCCTGCATTGCAGCGGTTAGCGAACTGTTCATAACAACCTCCATTTACAACAGAAAAAGCGCATCTCGGCGTAATCAGCGGCCTGATGCATATCCTTATATTCATCATGCCTATTTAATCTCTGTCGCCACTATACGGGCATTCTTCCGCACTTTACCGCCGTCGGGGTCACAGTTTACCGTCCCAACTGCCCCGTCAGGGGGCGATTGCCGGTTATCTGAGCAATCCTGTCTTACGCCTCATCTTCACCGCCCGCCGGCATGGCCAGCCAGAAGGATTGCTGACCGGGCATGTGAAACGGTTTACACATCGGCTAGATCGCCTCGATTTGCTTTGATTACACGGCTTTATGAAAACCGTCCTATCGGCGATAATATGCCTTCACTGAATCAATCCGGGATCGTCATGAAGGCATCAGAGCAGCAGCCTCGCGTTCGTCAACGCACCTTACCGTTAAAGCTGAGCACCGCCGTATCCTTGATGATTGGCAGCGTTATCGGCGCCGTGCTCCTGCTGGTCTATGCCCTGTGGTATATGCAGATAAGCAATGCCACCCGCGACGGTTTGAAAGAGACCGCGCTGGCGGTGGCGCGCACCATGGCTGATATGCCGCAGGTGAAGCGCGGACTGGAGGCGCCCCCGCAGCAGCAGATCATTCAGCCGCTGGCGCAGGCCATCACCCGGCGCAATGACCTGCTGTACGCTATCGTCACCGATATGCACGGTATTCGCTATTCGCATCCGGATACCTCCATCATCGGTAAGCGGTTTATCGGCCGGGATATCCTGCCCACGCTGCAGGGAAAAGAGAACGTTGCCATTAACCACGGCGTGCTGGCCCCGGCGCTGCGGGTGTTCACCCCGGTGTTCAACGACCAGCGCCAGCAAATTGGCGTGGTGGTGGTCGGCATTTCGCTGAGTAAAGTGGACGAACAGATCGCCAACAGCCGCTGGGACGTGCTGCTGACCATCCTGTTCAGCGCTCTGGTCTGCGCGCTGGGCACCTGGAGCCTGGTGCGGGGCCTGAAGCGCGTCCTGCTGGGGCTGGAGCCGCAGGAGATTTCCACCCAGTTTCAACAGCGTCAGGCCATGCTTCACGCCCTGAAGGAGGGCGTCGTTGCCGTCGATGCCCACGGCGAAGTTAATTTGATCAACCCGGCGGCGCAGGAGATCCTCTTTTCCGGGCCGGACAAAACCCTGGCCCACACGCCGCTGCTCGCCGACCTGCAGACCGTCTTGCAGAGCGGCGAGCCGATGTACGACCGCGAGCTGGGGTGCAATGGCCTGTTGCTGATCGGCAATACGGTGCCCATTCGCAGCCAGGAAGCGGTAGTCGGGGCCATATGTACCTTCCGCGATAAGACCGAGGTGAGCCAGCTGCTGCAGCGGCTGGACGGCATGATGAGCTATGTGGATGCCCTGCGCACCACCTCCCATGAATTTATGAATAAACTGCACGTGATCCTCGGCCTGCTGAATATGAAAAGCTATGGCAAACTCGAGGAATACGTGCTGCAGACCGCCCACCGCTATCAGGCGGACATCGGCGACATTCAGCACCGCATTAAATCCCCGGTGGTGGCCGGCTTCCTGATAAGTAAAATTCAGCGCGCCACCGAGTGCGGCTTTACGCTAACGCTGGCGGAAGAGAGCCTGGTGCCGGATTGCCCGAATGAGAAGCAGGTCACGGTGCTGGTAACGGTGCTGGGCAATCTTATCGAGAACGCGCTGGACGCCATGAGCGGCCAGGCGGAGGGTGAGATCGGCCTGCTGCTGCACTACCAGGACGGCTGGCTAAGCGGTGAAGTGAGCGATGACGGACCGGGGATCCCGGAAAATAATATCGACGCTATCTTTAACAAAGGCTTCTCCACCAAAGGCGAGAATCGCGGCGTCGGGCTGTTTCTCGCCAACCAGCAGCTGCGCGAACTGGGCGGCACCCTCGCCGTCGAGTCGGAACCCGGCGTATTTACCCAATTTTTTGTTCATCTCCCCTGGGATAGTAAAAGGAAACGTGCGTGATAAATGTGTTGATTGTTGACGATGATGCGATGGTGGCCGAACTGAATCGCCTGTACGTGGCAAGAGTTCCCGGCTTTCGTTGCAGCGGGAGCGCTTCGACGCTCAGTCAGGCCCAGGAGATGATTAACGATAAGCAGCGGGAGATCGATCTGGTGCTGCTGGATGTCTACATGCAACAGGACAGCGGGCTGGATCTACTGCCGACGATCCGCGAGTCGGGGCGCGCCATCGACGTCATCATGATCACCTCGGCGGCAGACGCCGCCACGGTGCAGACTGCGATGCATTACGGGGTGGTTGACTACCTGATCAAACCTTTCCAGTTTCCGCGCTTTGAAGAGGCGCTCACCACCTGGCGGGAGAAGCGTAAACTGATGACCGGCCAGCCGTATTACGAACAGGCCGACGTCGACCGTCTGCTGCACGGCGGCGCGCCGGAGGCCAGCGACGCGCGCAAGCTGCCCAAGGGGCTAACCGCGCAAACGCTGCGTACACTCTGCCAGTGGATTGACGCCCATCCGGACGTCGAATTCTCTACCGATGAGCTGGCGGCGGCAGTGAATATCTCCCGAGTCTCGTGCCGCAAGTATCTGATTTGGCTGGCGCAGATCAATATCCTCTACACCACTATCCACTACGGCGCTACCGGGCGACCGGTCTATCGCTACCGCCTGGTCGCCGAACAGTACAGTTTGCTTAAGCAGTACAGTCAATAACCTGATAGCCGCTGTCCAGCGGCGCAAAACGCAGCCGCTGCGGCGATGAGAGAATGATGTCGCGATTTTTGGTGACGAAAATCGCGTCGATATCCTCACGCTGACGCAGCGCTGCGCAGCCCTTCTCTACGCCGAGGCCGAACAGCAGCGTAGTCCAGATATCGCCGTCTAAAGAATCCGTGGAAATCACCGTCACGCTGTCGAGTTCGTTATCCAGCGGATAACCGCTGCGCGGGTCGAGAATATGGTGCCAGCGTTTGCCGTCCTGCTCAAAGTAACGTTCATAGGTTCCGGAAGTGACCACCGACTGCCCGTTGATCGTCAGGGAGCCGATCAGCGCCTGCGCGTCGGCAAACGGTTTTTTCAGGCCAATGGTCCATTCGCCGAGGGTATGCACATTGCCGCCGAGATTGATCAGCGCCTTCTCCACCTGTTGCTGACGGAGATAATCGCGCACGCGGTCAGCGATATAGCCTTTGGCGATCGCCCCGAGATCCAGCTCCATCCCCGGCTGCTGGAGAAACACGCTACAGGTTGCCTCATCAAGGACCACCTCCTGCGGGCGGGTCAGCGCCAGTCGGGCCCTGATATCAGCCGCGTCAGGCACGCTGTGCCCGTGAAAGCCAATTCGCCACAGCTTCACCAGCGGGCCGATGGCAAGGTTAAAGGCGCTATCGCGCACCATGCTGGCAGCTTTGGCGCACTGAATCAGCTGAAAGACCGGGCGACTGACCGTGACCGGATGGCGCCCGGCGGCATGGTTGATATCCATCACCTGCGACTCGGCACGGTTAACGGTAAGCAGATCTTCGTAGCGTTTAATTAACTGAAATACGCGGGAGGCCAGCGCCTCATCGTGGGAATAAAGTTTGAGCAGGATGGGCGAGCCCATCAACACGGCGGAGTAGCTATAGACGCGGTTATCGGACATCGGGCTCTCCTTAGAAGGGATAAGAACCTATCCCAGTAGGCGTAATTGGCGCAGCCAGTTTGAACACGGACAGCGCGCAGAAACCGGAGCGTACACGTAGTACGTGAGGATTTCGAGCACTGCCCAGGTTCAACATGGCAAGCAAAATAGCCCTAATGAGATAGGCTCTAAGCCGGGCGGCAAAAGCACCAGCCCGGCATCAGCAATTACCTGTTATCTTCTGGCACGTTTCGCCGCCTGGTGGCCCGCGAGGGTACCGAAGATGATGATATCCGCGACCGCGTTACCGCCGATGCGGTTGCCGCCGTGGATCCCGCCCACCACTTCACCGGCGGCGTAGGCGCCGCGGATCGGCTGCTGGTCAACGTTCAGCACTTCGCCATCGGTGTTAATGGTCACGCCGCCCATGGTGTGGTGCACCCCTGGGGCAATACGAATGGCGTGGAACGGGCCTTCGTTAATCGGCGCGCGCAGCGCGGTGGTCCGGCCAAACTGTTCATCATGCTGTTTTTCCACTGCCCCGTTGTAACACTCGAGGGTGGCGAGGAAGGCATGGTAATCCATCCCCAGTTTCTCCGCCAGTTCACGTGGCGAGCTGGCGCTGGTGACGAAGCCTTTGGCGATGTACTCATCGGCAGCTTTGTTTTTCGCCCGCACATGTTCGTCAAAGACAATGTACGCATAGTGTTCCGGCAGGGCGATAATCGCCGCCGAGACTTTATCGCGGGTCTCCATTTCGTTGAAGAAGCGATGACCTTGCTGGTTAACAAGAATAGCGCCGCCGCCGCGAATCGATTCGGAAATCAGGTACGAAGTCTGCTGTTCGACGGTGGGGTGAATCTGAATTTCGCCCATATCCACGGTGCCGGCGCCGATGCGTTCCAGCAGCGCGATACCGCTCCCGGTCGCCCCTTTGTGGTTGGTGGTCACGAAACCGTCGAGGTCCGGACGATACTTCACCACCATCGCGCTGTTGGCACTGAAGCCGCCGGTGGCCACTACGATGCTTTTGGTCTGCACTTCGATGACTTCTTTCTCGTCGTTGACCAGACGTACACCGCTCACCTCATCCCCGCGCATCAGGATCTCTTCCACCGAGGTATCCAGCAGGACGTCGATGCCGCGTTTGGTGATGTTGCGCACCAGGCCGCTAATCAGATAGCCGCCGACCGCTGACCCGTCGCGCGGACGGTGGGTACGGTCAATGCTCATCCCGCCGGTGGTGGTGATGTCGTTGAGCATAATGCCGCGGTCCGCCAGCCACTCAATGGCTTGCGGCGCATTCTCCACGAAGCGACGCAGCAGCTGCGGGTTGTTTTTGTTGTGGCCGCCCTTCAGGGTTTCCTGATAGAACAACTCTTTACTGTCCTGAATACCTTTGACCCGCTGGAAGCGAGTTTCCGCGGCGTTCATCCCGGCGGAAGCCTTGATGGTGTTGCCGCCAATGGTCGGCATTTTTTCGACGATCAGCACGCTGGCGCCTTCGTCGTGAGCCTGAATAGCTGCCGCCAGGCCGGCGCCGCCGCTGCCGACCACCACCACGTCATAACTTTTCGGCGCGGCGTCATTGCCGCCCTCTTCCGCTGCCAGCGCTTTGCTGGATTTCAGCATCGCTTTGGCGACCGCTTTTTTCACCGCTTCGCTCTGGCTGGTGGCACCGGAAATGGCGTCCACGTGCGGGGTATTGGCGGTCAGAATACGTTCGCGGATCTCTTCGAAGCTGGTGGTGAACTCGACGGTCTGCACCGGGCTCGCCGCCAGTTCGATATCGGCAATATGATCATTTTCGAGGCTGACGTTGATCACCAGTTCATTGGTGTCATCCTGAACGGTTTCAACAAACATCCCCGGCTTAAATTTGGCGTCGCCCATGCTCATGTCGCGGATCATCGCTTCCACCAGCGAGAAGCGCCACAGCGGTTCCGGAATATGCAGCGCTTCACGCTGGGTGCTGTCGATAAACAGCTCCAGCTCTTCACCGGCGGCGATACGTGCCGCCCAGTCCGGATAGGCGATGCAGGCGCGACCCACGGCGATCAGGTCATAACCATGATCGAGACCCAGCTCGGCATCAGCAACGTTAACCACACCGCCGACGCCCATTACCGGCACCTGGGCGAGGGTTTCAGAGCGCATCGCACAGTATTTCTCGATCAGCGGTGTCGGATCGCAGGTATCGACGATAGACGGACGCAGCGTCGCGCCCACCGAGAAGTGCAGATAATCGACACCGCGGGCGGCCAGCTTTTCCAGCAGATACATGGTGTCGTCGAAGCGGATCCCCGGGACCTCCATCTCTTCCGGCGAGAAGCGATAGCCGATGATAAAGGCATCGTCAGCGTACTGGCGGGCCATTTTGTGGGTGATGTCGAGGACCGCCAGCGGGAAACGAGCGCGATTGTCGCGGCTACCGCCCCACTCGTCGTCGCGCTGGTTGGAGTTCGGCGAATAGAACTGCTGGATAAGATAGGTGTTGGCCCCATGGATTTCGACGCCGTCGAAACCGGCGAGAATGGCGCGACGGACGCCGTCCCCAAACTTGGCGATCATCCCTTCCACTTCTTCTCCGCTCAGCGCCCGCGGCATCGCGGCGCCCTCACGCGGCGCGGCAATAGCGCTTGGCGCCACCGGCTGACGCCCCCCGATCAGTTGCGGGTCGACCATGCGTCCGCCGTGATAGATCTGCAGAATCGCTTTTGAACCTTGCGCTTTGATCGCCTCGGCGATTTTCGCCAGGCCGGCAATTTTTTCATCATTATCGATGCCGATCGCGCCCGGGAAGGCCAGGCCGTAGTCATCAATAAAGCAGCACTCGACAATAATGGTACCGATGCTGCCGGCGCGAGCGCGATAGTACTCCACCAGCTCGCTGGTGACAGTCCCATCGAAATAACCGGTGCAGGTGGTCATCGGCGCCATGAGCAAACGGTTTTTCAGCTCCGTACCATTTGGTAAAGTAAATGGCTGCAGAATTCGTTCGTTACTGGTCATAAGTTACGCTCCAGATTTTAAAATATTAAAAACTCAGAATGGGGTGACGGAATCATTAATGGTTTTGGTTTTTTAATTCCTGTTGTCATGCCAATAATATAGCGTGTTTTTTAGTTACTAAATCAATTACGTTAGTTATAAAACTATTTAACCCCAACAATAACATCGCTACCTCTATTGTATTATTAAAATAATAAATAGCATTTACATAATACAAATGTACGATAACATTTTAGATACTTATGTTAACATTAAAAACAATTGCAACGACCAATAAAACCATTTACTTTCATATATTTGTGCAAGCAATGAATAAATTAAGCATTAATTGTTCATTTTTATTTTAACATTTATCGATATTTTAGCCAAATTAACACCTCATCACATAGGGTTATACTGATAATAAAAAAATAGTGAAATCACCTGCTTTTCTTGATCTCGATCAATTGCAACGGCCATTGAAAGCGCAATATATAAATAACCAACAAATTTAATTTAACGCCCAGACAAACGCGTTAAATAATCGCCCTGATGATACTCAGAAACGAAAAATAAAAACTAAAGTAACTTTTGTAATTAAAGAAATCACTGAGCATGTCGCTGGCGTAAACGCTATTTTCAACAACTTGCAGATACTCATTATGAAAGAGAAAAAGACAACCATACCGCCTGCCGGTGCAGTCAACCCAACGACTGCGACTAAAAAACGTCTCCTGATGATGGCGCTGCCGATAATCGTCGCTGTGCTGTTACTGTTTGTTCCCGTCCCCGATGGCCTGCCGCCGTATGCCTGGCACTACTTCGCCATCTTCGTCGGGGTGATCGTCGGGTTAATTTTTGAACCGCTGCCTGGCGCCGTTATCGGCATCACCGGCGTGGTGGTGATCGCCCTCTGTAGCCAGTGGCTGTTGTTCAGCCCGGAACAGATGGCCGCCCCGAGCTTCAAGCTGGCCGGCGCCTCCTTTAAATGGGCGGTGAGCGGCTTCGGCAACTCCACGGTCTGGCTTATCTTCGGCGCCTTTATGTTCGCTGCCGGCTACGATAAAACCCAGTTTGGCCGCCGCCTAGCTCTCATCCTGGTGAAATATCTTGGCCGTCGCAGCCTGACGCTGGGCTACGCCATCACCTTCGCTGACCTGTTACTGGCGCCGTTTACGCCGTCTAACACCGCGCGCAGCGGCGGTACCATCTACCCGATCATTGCCAACCTGCCGCCGCTGTACGGTTCAAAACCAAACGACCCGAGCGCGCGTAAAATCGGTTCCTATCTGATGTGGGTAGCGATCACCGCCGCCTGTATCACCAGCTCGATGTTCCTGTCGGCGCTGGCACCGAACCTGCTGGCCCTGGCGCTGGTAAAAAGCATCGTCGGCATCAACATCTCGTGGGGGACCTGGTTCATCGCCTTCCTGCCGCTCGGTGTCCTGCTGATCCTGACTATGCCGCTGCTGGCTTACTGGTTCTATCCGCCGGAAGTGAAAATCAATAATGAAGTGCCGCTGTGGGCCGCGCGTGAGCTGGAAAAACTGGGCAAACTGTCGCGCAATGAAATTCTGCTGCTGGTGTTCGTCTGCTTCGCGCTGATGATGTGGATCTTCGCCGCCGACTGGATTGAACCGGCGCTGGCCGCCCTGCTGGTTATCGTGCTGATGCTATGGACCGGCGTGCTCTCCTGGAGCGACATCACCAACAACAAAGCGGCGTGGAACACCTTTGTCTGGTTTGCCACCCTGGTGGCGCTGGCCGACGGCCTCTCCTCCACCGGTTTCATCGCCTGGCTGGGTAAAGAGGGCGGCGCGCTGATGGGCGGTATCTCCCCAGGCGTGGCGACCATCGTCCTGCTGCTGGCGTTCTACCTGCTGCACTACCTGTTTGCCAGCACCACCGCCCACACCACTGCCCTGCTGCCGGCCATGCTGACTATTGCGGCCACCATTCCAGGTATGAATATGGAAGTGTTCGTCCTGCTGATGGTCACCTCGCTGGGCGTGATGGGGATTATCACCCCATACGGTACTGGCCCAAGCCCAATCTACTACGGCAGCGGCTACCTGCCGACCAAAGACTACTGGCGCCTCGGCACCATCTTTGGCGCCATCTTCCTGGCCGCCCTGCTGCTGATTGGCTATCCGTGGATGTCCATGATGTTCTGATTCATAACCGCCGGGACCACCCCGGCGGTTTTTATCTTTATGGAGTAAGTGACTATGTCGACTAAACCGTTTGTTTATCAGGATCCGTTCCCGCTGGCGCACGACGATACCGAATACTATCTGCTCAGCAAAGAGCACGTCTCTGTCGCCGAATTTGACGGCCAGCCGGTTCTGAAAGTAGAGCCGCAGGCGCTGACCCTGCTCGCCCAGCAGGCCTTCCACGACGCCGCCTTTATGCTGCGCGTCTCCCATCAGCAGCAGGTCGCCTCGATTCTGCTCGACCCGGAAGCCAGCGAAAACGACAAATACGTGGCGCTGCAGTTCCTGCGCAACTCCGAAATCGCCGCCAAAGGTATTCTGCCCACCTGTCAGGATACCGGCACCGCCATCATCATGGGTAAAAAAGGCCAGCGCGTCTGGACCGGCGGCGGTGATGAAGCCGCCCTGGCGCAGGGTGTGTACAACACCTATACCGAAGATAACCTGCGTTACTCGCAGAACGCGCCGCTGGATATGTATAAAGAGGTCAACACCGGCACCAACCTGCCGGCGCAGATCGATCTCTACAGCGTCGACGGTGAAGAGTATAAGTTCCTGTGTATGGCCAAAGGCGGCGGTTCCGCCAACAAAACCTATCTCTATCAGGAAACCAAAGCGCTGATCACCCCGGCGAAGCTGAAAAACTATCTGGTTGAGAAGATGCGCACCCTCGGTACGGCCGCCTGCCCGCCATACCACATCGCGTTTGTGATCGGCGGTACCTCGGCAGAAGCGACGCTGAAGACCGTGAAGCTGGCGTCCACCCGCTACTACGACGGTCTGCCGACCGAAGGCAACGAGCACGGTCAGGCGTTCCGCGATGTGCAGCTGGAGCAAGAGCTGCTGCTGGAAGCGCAGAACCTCGGCCTCGGCGCGCAGTTCGGCGGGAAATACTTCGCTCACGATATCCGGGTGATCCGTCTGCCGCGCCACGGCGCTTCGTGCCCGATCGGCATGGGCGTCTCCTGCTCCGCCGACCGCAACATCAAAGCGAAAATCAACCGCGACGGCATATGGATCGAGAAGCTGGAGAGCAATCCGGGGAAATATATCCCTGAGCATCTGCGTCAGCAGGGTGAAGGCAATGTCGTCAGCATCAACCTGAATCAGCCGATGAGCGAGATCCTGGCGCAGCTGTCGGCGCACCCGGTCTCCACCCGCCTGAGCCTCAACGGCACCATTATCGTGGCCCGCGACATCGCCCACGCTAAGCTGAAGGAACTTATCGATAACGGCGAGGCGCTGCCGCAGTACGTCAAAGATCACCCGATCTACTACGCGGGCCCGGCGAAGACGCCGACCGGTTATGCCTCCGGCTCCCTCGGTCCGACAACCGCAGGCCGCATGGACTCTTATGTCGGTCTGCTGCAGTCGCACGGCGCGAGCATGGTAATGCTGGCGAAAGGCAACCGCAGCCAGCAGGTGACCGATGCCTGCCATAAACACGGCGGCTTCTACCTCGGCAGCATCGGCGGCCCGGCAGCCGTGCTTGCCCAGCAAAGCATTAAGAGCCTCGAGTGCGTGGCCTATCCGGAACTGGGGATGGAAGCCATCTGGAAGATCGAAGTGGAAGATTTCCCGGCGTTTATTCTGGTCGATGATAAAGGTAACGACTTCTTCCAGCAGATCCAGAATAAGCAGTGCGCCGGCTGTAAACAGCACGGCTAACGCTCACTTCTGACGCTGATAGCAGGCCGTCGCCGTTTGGGCGACGGCTTTTTTTATGCCCACCCCGCGCCAACTTGAATTCATTTCGCGCCAGGCTATGCTCAACTACAAGCCGTCCGTTGTTTGCTGAAAAATAACAATAATTCTCTTTCTCAGGTGCCTCTATGAACAGGATGAGCGTGGTGATCGTCTGGGCGCTGGCGCTGCTGGTGCTAAAGCCGGCGCTGGCTGCCGAACCGCGGCAGCAGCCAACCGCGCGCGAGCAGGCACGCACGGTCACCGTTTTCCACCAACCTGTCGTCATGTTGCAGGCTACTTTCGGCCAGACTACGCCCGAAGAGCGCGTCCTGCGTACCCGCAGCGCCCTGCGCGCCTTTACTGAAGACGATATTCGCCAGCCGCTGCGGGTCGTTGCGGTCAACCGCTATGGTCAGCCAGGCCGGCTGTTCCTGATGAACGGCAAACCGGTGCTGCTGCTGAGCCAGGCGGATCTCGACGAGGGCGATGATTTAACGCTCGACCAGGCGGCCCAGCGGGTGCTGGCGCGAATGGAGGCCCAGCGCACCAGCCTGCAGGAACAGTTCAACCACCGCTATCTGCTGCTCTCCGCCGGCAAAGCGCTGGCCGGGGGGCTGCTGCTGGCACTGTTTTATTATGGCGCCTTCCGCGCCTGGCGGCGGGTGCGGCGCTTTTTCCTGCTGCGGATCCTTGAAAAACGCAGCGCCATCCCGCAGCACTGGCGGCGCTATCTCGGCAATATTGAAGTTCGACTCTATGCTGTGCTGGTCATTCTCGTCGGCATGCTGGCCAGTTATCTCTGGCTGAACTGGGCTTTCAGCCTGTTTCCCTGGACACGGGTGTGGAGTGAATCGCTGGGCGACTGGTCGCTGGGCGTGATCCGCGATCTCTCCCTGTCGATTGTCGCCTCCCTGCCGGGGCTGATGATTGTGGTACTGATTTTCCTGATCACCTGGCTCATCATTCGCCTGGTGAAAGTCGCTCTCGACCAGGTCGCCGCCGGCCGCATTCAGGTGCCGGGCATCCATCCGGAAACTGTCAGCGCCACCCGCCGGTTGATCTCGGTGGTCATCTGGCTGTTTGCCCTGTCCGCCGCCTACCCGTTCCTCCCCGGCGCCAACTCCCTCGCCTTCAAAGGCATTAGCGTGTTCTTCGGCCTGATGCTGACTCTCGGGTCGACCGGGGTGATGACCCATGCGATGAGCGGCCTGGTGCTGATCTACTCCCGGGCGCTGCGCAAAGGCGACTGGATCCGCCTCGCCGACAATGAGGGACAGGTCAGCGAGATTGGCGTGCTGGCGACCAAGATCCTCACCCGTGAGAATTACATTGTCACCGTCCCGAACGCCGTGGTGGTGAGCGGGAAAATTATTAATCTCAGCGCCGAGAGCACCGACGGCGGGTTCAACCTCACCACCAGCGTCACCATCGGTTACGATACGCCATGGCGTCAGGTTCATGCGCTGCTGGAGCTGGCGGCAAGACGCACCCCCGGCGTGGATCAGCAAATCGCCCCGATAGTTCGCAAGCTGGGGTTGCTTGACTGGTACACCGCGTATGAGCTGCAGGTGCGCTTGCTCCCCGCGACGTTGTTGCCGGAGGGCCGCAACGCGTTGCATAGCAGTATTATTGATGTGTTTAACGAATTCGGCGTGCAGATTATGTCGCCGAATTTTGTGATGCAGCCCAAGGCGGCGGTGGTGGTGCCGCAGGAAGCCTGGTACGCCGCCCCAGCCGTCGCGCCGCAGGAGCCTGAGAAATAAGGGATATCGTACCGGCATGTCCGCCGGGTGGCGGCTGCGCCGCTGAGCAAAAACAGCCAGCGCAGAGCCGCGTTTGTGCCGGGCGGTGGCTAACGCCTTGCCCGGCCTACGTACGTACGACCTGTCGTTAATTTATTCACCATTGTTGCTGAAACTGCCGGTGCTGGCGGCCTCAAAATCGCTGAGACGTTCCCGGCAGGCCGGGGCAGCCCGCATGGAT
>NZ_PIBN01000016.1:0-126811 GCF_002806655.1 Klebsiella sp. K-Nf6
GGTCGACGGAAAACGCCCACGCCAGATACGGCAGGAATTTCACCGGGCATTTCCACGGATCCCACAGGTCACGCAAGGGGACATTCAGGTCACTGATGACGGCACACGCGGCGGCAGCGCGCTGTTCCAGCTGTGATGACCCGGTCGCCATCAGTGAATTACTCATCCGAGCCCCCAATCACCACGCGGGTGTCGGTGCAGTACGCGGCCTGAGTTTTATCGAGCACCACATCCGCCCGTGGCTGAAGCAGCTCAACGCGCTGGACACCCTGCACATGCAGCGCGGCGTATATCGCTGACATCCGGATGTCACGACCGAGGCGACGCTGCTCAGTGATATAGGCGGTTAACTGCGTTCTGGCGGCGGCCAGAATGGGCTCAGTCGCCGGACCGGGGTACACGTACAGCACGGCGTCGACCGCATAAGGGATAATCTCAGCCGAGACGACTGTCAGGCGGTCACCGACCGGGCGTACCGTCTCATCATTCAGCGCCGTACTGACGGCCAGCAGCAAATCATTCGATGCCGTGCCGTCACCTTCCCGCGACAACACCGCGACAGTGACTTCTGCGGGGGCGGGACTGTTCGCCGAGGCATCCGCCACACGACCATCGGCGCTCATGGCGTGAAATTCATAGGCACCGGCTGGCCCGGCAACGCTCATGCCTTCAAAGGCCGCCGGGATGCGCTGACGTAAATCGCTGTCGGACTCCATGACTGCCGCCACCGGCGGGATTTGGGTGTCGTCTGCGGCGGTGATGACCAGGCGTTCAACGTTATTATTTGCCGCAAGCTGGTCGAGGTCGTTTTTGATGGCATAGGCCACCATGCCGGCCTGTGCCGCCTCGTTAATACGCTGGCGTAAAATCACCTCCCGGTAGGCATTCTCTTCCAGATATTTCACAAGTGGCTCTGACTCCAGCGTCAGTGCTCTGGCGACCGCCTCCTGCTCATCCTCCGGGTAGAGCGAAACCAGCGTGGCCTTGCGCGCTGCGAGGATGGTTTCAAAGTCCAGCGTTTCCACCACATCAGGCGCGGGGAGCTGGCTCAGGTCGATAACTGCCATAGATTCAACTCACAGGAATGGTTAAGGAAAGGCTCTCGCCGGTATCGGTGATTTGTCCGGTCACCTCGACGACCATCTGCCCGTTAAACTGCCGCGCCGTGGTGATACTGGTCAGCCTGACGCGCGGTTCCCACTTCAGGATCGCCATGTAGCACGCCGCCATAATTTGCAGCTCAAGCGCCGGGGTCTGAGGCTGGTCAATCATCTGCGACAACAGCGAGCCGTATTCACGACGCATGACTCGGGAGCCGACGGGCGTGCGCAGAATATCCCCGATGCTCTGGCTGATATGGTCCACGTCTGAAATGCGCTCGCCGGTCGCGCGGTTCATACCGAGATAACGGGCCGTCATTGGGTCCCCTCCGTCCATTCATCACCGCGCCTGATGCCGCCGTGGCCGTGTTTATCCACCTGAACACCGTTGGAAGTGAAAGCGCCGCCGCTGTGTTCGATATCGCCGGACATCCTGCCGCCTTGCTTCACCTCCAGCGTACCGGTCGTCAGTTTGTTAGTGCAGACCACCTCCGGCGTATCGAGGGTGACGCGGGTGGAGGCTTTAACCAGCACCACCGGCACGCTGACGGCAACCGAACCGGATGCGGTCACATCGGCGGTTTTAATGCCGGTGACGGTCAGCGCACCGGTTTCCGGCTCATAACTCATGACGGCACCGTCGGGAAACTCAACATGCCAGGCATCCGCCGAGGCCGACGGCGCAGGGTGGTCGTCGGAATAAATGCCGGGCAGCACAAAAGCGGTATCGAGTTCGCCGCCCACGGACAGAATCATCACCTGCTCGCCAACAGAGGGAGCCCACCAGGTGCGCGAACGCCCGGCACGGTGGGTCAGCCACTGAAGCCAGTCGGTATAAATGCCGCCGGTCTGCACGCGACAGCGCCCGGCTTCGAGGTCAGTTTCGACGACGATGCCGGTGCGGATCATGTTGCGTATCGCGCGGGCAAGTTCCTGGATAGATGCAAGAGTATTCATAGGGGAAAGGATGCCGCTGGGGTGTTACGACAGCAATCAGTGGGCGTTTTGCCCTGGCTGGCACAACGGTATCTGTATCAGCCCGGATTTGAGCTGGCATATCCATGGCACAGAATCAAACCTAATCTGACGGAAAGCTCTGTGCCAACAACAGACATTAGAAACATCTGTTATGGCATCTAGCACAGAGTAAAGTAGAGTAGTTCCTAGGTATTCGGTTTGACTTCATCACAAGCCATATAGCCGGAAAACTACTTAGAGAGCTATAATCGTAAAGACTTAAGGGTTAATATACATACTGTTTTAACTTTACCTCATTAAGTTGCTAAGATGTAACTTGAATAAAATATCACAGTGGATAAATACAAATGAAAAATGATCCAGTTAATATTATCAACCTCACACTAGAAGTGTTCCTAGATAATAACCACCTGACAAAAGAACAGTTCCATAAAGCCAATTTTCCGTGGGAAGAGTTGAAGGAAATTGGATTGGCGCATTACAACAACATACCTGCATTATCTGAAACCGCTGGGCTTATATCATCAATATTACAGCAAGGGGAAAATGTTCACTCTGTTCGCTGGAGAATTAAAGACCCTGAACACCTAATGAGTAAAATAATCAGAAAAAGAAATGAGAATGAGGTCAGTGAAAAGTATATTTCAATAACAAAAGATAACTATACAGATGTAATAACTGATTTAATTGGCATCAGAGTACTGCATCTTTTCAAAGAAGACTGGAAGACAATTCATGAATACCTTGATTCAAAATGGGAATTTCAAGAAGCACCGATAGTTTATATTCGCAACGGTGATACTCACGATGTAAATATAGCAGGTAGCATTGAGAAAGTACATCCAGCCGGGTATAGGTCTGTTCATTATATAATCTCCACTCGATTACTGAAAAATAATATTTACTCCGAAATTCAGGTTAGGACAATTTTTGAAGAAGCATGGAGTGAAATAGACCATCATGTAAGATATCCAAATTTTAAAAATAATGAAGTATTAAATTATTTTTTATTGATTTTTAATCGATTCGCAGGTGGTGCAGATGAAATGGGTACATTCGTTCTTTCTTTAAAAAATGAACTTAAAGCATCGATTGAACGAAGCATTAAAATATTCGAAATTGAAAAAGAAAAAGAAACATATCTTGCAAAAATTGATGAATTAGTTAGTAATCTTAAAGATGGCCAAAAAATCACTTCAGAAACAACAAAAGAATTAAAACAAGTGAAGCAAAAACTTGAGTTGTTTCAACGAAAGGTGAATTCTGTTTACAACAACCCAGCACTCCAATCATTAAATACGAGCAGTTTGGTAGGTAACATTAAAGATTTGTCATCCAGTTCTCATACAGCATTCGGTGATTTTAAAATCACCCCCTCCAGACATATAGTATCAAAAGAATTAATTGACTCCATTTTGAATAATGAAGACGCACTCAAAAAAATTGGCATCCAACCCAATAGTCTTAACATAAGCATTAATGAAAGGCAAAAAAAACCACCAAAAAAATAACAAATCACCAAGCAAAAAAAATCAGGCGGGGTGATTTATGGCGTCACCCGCCAATTTGATTTTCAATTAAATATTTATGAGTGGCCCACTTATATATATTTTCTCATAAGGCATACACACACCACCAATCATTTATTAGCATAAATCTAATTTATATGAACCTGCATTTCACCTCAAAAAAACAAGATTTTGCGTACATTTAATTTTAATTATACTATATTCCGATAATAAAACAACCTACAACCTTAATTCCGATAATAAAACAACCTACAACCTTACCATCAAAATAAAAAAACAATATAAACAGCAATTACATGACGCAACATCAACCACCTAATCACATGCCAGAACATTTATTTATGGTGAAGCAAAGAAAAAGCAAGGCATTCCAGTACCACGTATATGGCAGGAGTAACACGGAGAGGATCAAACTGCTTACCGGTGACCTTAATCAGTTAGTAAAATATAATATTCTCACATTGTTCACAGCAGATTTTCAGATTTCATGATGAGCTCCCAGTAAAAACTGTATCAGCTCAAATCTGAGCTGATACAGTTCAGTCTGCGAGGTAGTCGATAATGACGCACTCCACAAGCTGCCGGTCATCTTCGGTAAAGCTCAGGAGCTGGCGCTGTGGGTACTCGACAGCGGCGCTTTTGGGGGATGGCTTATCCTTGAGCCCGAGCTGATGCACGCGGGCGATGCGCTGTACTTTTCCGGTGAATTCCACCACCGCCGCGCTGTCGTTACCGCTCGCTTTCATATAGCGATTGGTGCGCAGCTTCGCAAACATCTCGCGCTTAATCCGGCCTTGCTTTGCCCTGACAGGCGGGCGCTTACGCGGAGCGTACGGCGAGCCGTCCGGCGCTTTCTGCGATTTAATACGCTGCTGTTGCCGCTGGCGCAGTTTCTTCGCAATATCGGCGGTCATCCGACGCCGCCCGGCAGGGGAAAGCGCCGCTATCAATCCGGCAAGCTTGTCCTCAAAGGGTTTGAAGTCATTCATCCCATTTACTCACCCGCTCGCCATTACTCCACATCTCAACAGGGCGTGTCACCGGCTCCGGCGGTGGCGGCTCCGGGATGTTCTCAACGTGCAGTGCGCCGTCGGCCTCTTTGACCAGGGTTCGCTCAGTCAGCAACAGGCTGATGCTGACATCGAGGCTACTGTCGTTATTAATGTCGACATACCAGATAAAGCCCTTTTTTCTTCCTTCATCGGTTGTCATGATGTCCGGCTGATTGACGCGCAGCCAGGCCATAATCGGCACAAACAGCAGGTCAATATCGTCGGTGAAATCCATCACCACGATGTTAAGCGTGTACCGCTTTTCATACGACAGGGAGCGTGCCAGCGTTGCCACATTATTCCCGCTATCGATAAAGACGCGCAGCATATCGGGGTTGCTACGCAGTACCGGCACCGCATCAGTTAAGGCTTTTCGCAGACTGTTGGGCTTTAGCATCGATTTCATCCTGGCATTGTTTCACCGTATCAACCTGAATGGCGCAGCTTTTCAGGGCGTTCTCGAGCTGGCGTATATCTTCACTCAGGTCGCCATTAGTCAGCGGGTCGCTGCCCGGTATCGTGCAGGGGCTGACCTTCGGGCAGGCGTTGTAAACAATCACCGGCGGCGGCATTGGTGCAGGCGGCGCGCTGGTGCAACCGGCGCACAACATCAGGTAAATCAGCGCGGTACCAGCGGCGAAACACGTCATTTTCATTGAGTAACCTCGTGATAGTTTGTTCACGGCGGAAAGCCAGCAGGTTAGCGGCGGTGAGCTTGTCCCGCATAGCAACCTGCGCCCGCTCTTTACGCTGCGACTGCTCTGCGGCCACGTTGAGCTGATTTTTCAGCATGGTGATTGTCGTTTTGTGTTCAACGGCGACCCGGTTCGCACGCTCAAATGAGGTGCGCAAATTGCTGTTATCGTGGCGCATCCACAGCAGACCCGCGCAGGCCAGCGCCAGCAGGAGAATGACGGGTTTCATGCAGATACCCCTCCGGCCCTTCGCCACACGGCGACCAGTTTGTCGAGGCTGTGCTCACGCTGACCATACCCGGCCCCCGGCAATGAGGCCCATATGTTGCGACAACGGGAAATGGCGCGCTCAATGCGCCCCTGCTGTAAGTCTTCCAGCGCGCCGCGCTCACGGATCAGCTGAATGGCGAGTCTGTCCTGTGATGCCGGGCTGAAATCCGGCAAAACGAGCTGCTTTTTGTAATGCGGCCAGAACAGGTAAAGCTGCTGGTAACGCCCGGATGCCGTGGATTTTTCCCCGCGACGACTGAAGACTTTCGCCGGGCGCCCACCGGCAAACGGATGATCGCGATAGTCGGTAAAAATCTCCGGCTTACCATCGATACCGGTGACAATGACGTCGTATCCGTTGTTTTTCGTCAGCGGGTGCGTCGCCGTACCCTCTGAAAACGCCAGCGTGTCGAGGAATGCCGCGACGTTGGGGTGTGTCTTAATGACCGCCATCGCTTTCCCCTTTTTTAATCCTGCGCTGGATCGCAATCTCCACCGCCTGATAACCGGCGATACCCAGCATGGAGCCAAATCCGCACACGGCGGCGGGCGGCAGGTCGGGAAACTGCACCAGGGCCACCCCGGCCACCATCGAGACAAAGCCGCCCAGCAACATGCGACCAATAAAAAGCCGGGCGGTGATGGGCTCGCCACCGGCCAGCACTTTACCGACGACAATCAGCACGCCGATAACAAAGAGGGACAGGACGCTTTTTTCACCTTCCGTCATGTGTTTACTCCCAGAGATTAATTGTTTCAGTTACGGGGGATGACCGGACGTCGGGCAATTCGACCACCGTACCATGTGGCAGCACAGCGCCGAGTTCGGCCAGCCCCGGATTGGCGGCCAGCACCGACTCGAAGACCCCCTCAGTACGCCCGTAATAGCTGGCGCAAATCATGTCGAGCGTGTCGCCCTGTTGCGCGATGGCCTGCATCAGATTTGGCTCACGATGCAGCGGGGGTTGTCCTGGACGCGTGATACGGCCCAGCGCATGTCCCGCCACAGCTCGTCGACCGTGGTGTCGATACTGTCGGCCTTTTTATCGCCTCTGGCGCTGGCATCCATGCCGCGATAACGCTCGTAGAGCGTGGCGGTTGCCATTGAGGTCACGGCGCGCAGGTAGTAGAAAACACGCACGCTCTCGCCGTCGAGCTCATCCGCCGGCACACTGGCCAGCTTGCTAAAACCCCCGGCAATCTGCTGCTCGCGCCACAGATACAGCTCGGCATTGGTTTCAGCGATACCGGTTTTGATGGCCTCACGCAGCCGGGCCGGGGCAACGGTCTGCTCAAGGCGCATCCCTTCACGCACGCGTTTCGGGTCGATGTCAGGAAAGAAAAACGTATTTTTAATCACCGGCTCATCGCTGGCAGGCGGCGGGATGACCACCACGCCACCCGGCTGCGGCTCATTGTTTTTGTTAATAATCAGCGTCGTCATGACTACCTCTGAATAGGTGGGCGGTGGACGCCGGTCTCAGGTCGGGTAACCCCCCTCATCGACCGGCGTGCCGCCCTGGCGCGGGGCGCATTCTGTTAACCGGCGGTCTTTTTTGGTCGGCCACGTTTAGCCGGTGCCGTGGTTTTCACGGCGCGCGGCGCGCTTACCGGGGCTTTAACGACCATTGCCGGTCTGGGCTTCAGCTCTCGCTCAAGCCGTTCAATGTCTTTTTTGACGCCTGCCTGACAGTCGAGCTGCATTGCGCGTTTAAGGTGGGCCAGCGCATCGGCGGGCTGTTTGTTATCCCGCAACACCTGTCCGGTGATTTTGTGCAGCTTTGCGCGCACCTCGTCCGGCATATCGGCAGCAGCGGTCAGCGCCAGCGTGTCGAGTAGCTGGCTGATGACGACCGGTTCACCGGCGGCATGGGCGCGCATGGCGGCGAGTGCCACCTCTTCGGTGAACATGTACTGCGGCGGGCGGCGGTGCCTGCCTGGCATGGTCAGACCGTACTTGAAGGCGTAGCGGGCGATGTCCATCGCGCCGCCGATATCGCCGACATCAAGACGCCACAGCATGACGGTCATCACGATGTCATCCTGCGCGCCTTTGCCCTGTTCCAGTACGCCACTGATCCACGGCAGATAGAACGGCAGCAGCTCGCGCTTTTTCCTGGCTTTCAGCTCTTTACCAAAGATGGCTTTTAACGTGCGTTGGTCTGCGGCCAGCTTAACCAGCATCTGCTCGTAGGCAGTGGCATGCCGCAGCGGGTTATTTTCCCGCTGCGCGGTTTCAATGGCCGAGACCCGCATCATGTGACGCTGTGCGGGGCTCGTCATCGGTTAGCCCTCCGGTTGCGCGGCAGAGAAATCGCCCAGCTTGATATTTTCAATGAAGCACCCGGCGGCGTAGGTTTCGACCACGTAATCGATGTTCATCGATTCGTAGTTTTCCACCTGGTCGAGTCTCGGGTTTTCGATGATGGAGCGGCGGTGACTTTCGTCCATGAAATAGATGGACAGGTTATCGAGACGCGTCACCATAATCGCGTTCGGCGGGAAATACGGCACACGCACGGCAGGCAGGTTGCCGATGCGTTTCTGGCTGATGATGATGTCAGCCGCGAGCGCTTCACTGTTGGGCTGGTCTTTGTTGACAATCGGGAAATATTTGTCGGCCAGCAGCTTACGCCCCACAATCGCCACGAGCTCCGAATCTTCCTGATAAATTTCGTCAATCAGGTTGTCGGTGGCATCCATGACCAGTGCATCAAGGCTGACGTAATCGCCGTTTTTACCCACACGGATCACAGAGGAAACCGCGTTCCCTTCCTCGTCGACAACTTTGCTCATCACACGGGTCGCCGCTTCATTGCGGTATTTCTGCGGCCAGCCCACGGCGACATCCTGCAGCATCGGATGGGCTTTGCGGTCAGAGGTTTCGGCACGCTCAACGCCGTTGAACCCGGCCATGATGAAATCAAGCGCCTGTCGCTGGATGATGGCATCGCGAATACGGCGCTGGAAGTCCTGGAAGCGCGCCCACAAATCCAGCTTTTTATATTTGAAATGGAAGTCAAAGTTGACCTGGTCGCATTCGTATTTTTTGGATTCCAGCGCAGCGAAGTCGGCAGTTTTACGCTCCAGGCCGCTGTTGGTGTCCGTGGTGCTGGCGATGGTGCCATTGACGCCGACGCCAATTTTTTCACCCTTCAGCTCATCCACCGGCACGATATTAATTTTCTGCAAAAAGGCCGAGGACATCTGCACGGTGTTCATCATGGTTTGCGTGACGGACGGCTCGACGGAGAATTTTTTACTCACGTCGTCCGGGTCGATGCCGTTCAGCTCAGCAACGCGGGACAGATAGCCATTGAATTTAAAACGGGTTTCCTGACGCATAGTCTTTCCTGTTGGGTTAAATCGGGTTGTCTGACCGGGCAAAGCTGTTGCCCGGCGATAAATTCATGACCGTTTAGCAGTCAGTCAGCAGCTCATCACCTCCGCCACCGCTGGAGAGCTTGCGGCGGGGCTGCGTGGTGCTTTCGGTGTTATCCAGCGTGTTTTTTAACTGGCTGAATGCCTGGCGGGTCTGGTCGGCTTGACTGGTGACGTCCTGTTTCAGTGTCGCAAAGGCATTTTCCAGTTCGGCAAGACGTTGCCCGGTAGCGGTGAGGTTTTCCTGCACATGCTCACTGACGGTCGTCACGGCTTCATGCACATCCTGAAAACGGGCGTCATCACTGGCCTGTTTGCGGCTGAAAATCGACTTCACCTTGTCGCTCAGGGCGGTGAAAACATTTTCCGGCAGGTCTTCGAATTCCAGCTCGGCGATGGTGGCAACAGAAATCAGGTTGCCCGGTGCGGCTTTGAAGCGGTTAAGGGGGTTAAATTTGGCACCCCGGCAAAATTCGAGGTATTCGGTGCCGAGGCTGGCCGGGTCATCGGTCACGGCGAGGCCGACCAGGTAGCATTTACCGCTATTGGCAAAATTCGGCTGGATTTCCATGGAGGTGTAAACCTTCTGCAATTTTTTATTCATTGCGATCAGGTCATCGGTCGGGGTGATTTTAGCGAACAGCGCCAGCTTGCCTTTCAGTACCGAGTCGTCGTCAATTTTTTCAGACTTCAGCTCAACCACATCGCCGTAACGGCTGAACGGACCCTCCGGCAGGATGCCTTTCAGGTGTTCGAGGTTAATGCGGCAACCGTAGACGCGGGGGTCAAAGGTCTCAGCCATTTCCTGAATATCCATCGCGCTGATAACGCGGCCGTCACAGGTATCGCCTTCGACGCCGATGCGAAACCATTTTGAAACTTTTTTTGCCATTGTCAGGAGTCCTGATGTCGGGTTAACGGGTCGGGGCTAGTTTCCCGACGTCGCCACTCTCCCGCCATCAGTCCCGGATGGCTTATCCCTCACACAACAGCACCTTAGCGATTCACATCCCCCGTTTCTTTAGCCTTGCCCTGTATCAATCACGGCGAGGCATCCATGACCATCACCACTGACACCACTTTGTTAAACGACCCGCGACGCCAGGCGGCCTTGCTGTACTGGCAGGGGTTCTCCGTGCCGCAGATTGCCGACATGTTGCAGACCAAACGCCCCACGGTGCAGAGCTGGAAACAGCGCGACCACTGGGAGGAAACGGCACCGCTGAACCGGGTCGAAAGCACCCTGGAGGCCCGGCTGATCCAGCTTTATGCGAAACCCAGCCTGACGCCCCATGATTTCAAGGTCGCCGATTTTCTGGCCCGGCAGATGGAGCGCTTCGCGCGGATTAACCGCTATGGCCAGACCGGAAACGAGGCTGACCTGAATCCCCGCGTGGCCAACCGTAACAAAGGTGAACGTAAAAAGCCGACAAAGAACTTTTTCAGCGACGAGGCTATCGAAAAACTGGAAGAGATTTTTTTCGCGGAGTCTTTCGAATATCAGCTCCGCTGGCACCGCGCCGGGCTTGAGCACCGTATTCGCGACATTCTGAAATCGCGCCAGATTGGGGCGACGTTCTACTTTTCCCGCGAGGCGCTGCTGCACGCGCTGAAAACCGGCCATAACCAGATTTTTCTGTCAGCAAGTAAAACGCAGGCGTATGTATTCCGTGAGTACATCATCCAGTTTGCCCGCCGGGTTGATGTGGAGCTGACCGGCGACCCGATCGTCATCGGCAACAACGGCGCAAAGCTGATTTTTCTCGGCACCAACTCCAACACCGCGCAAAGTCATAACGGCGACCTGTATGTCGATGAGATATTCTGGATCCCCAACTTCCAGAAACTGCGCAAAGTGTCGTCGGGCATGGCGTCACAAAGCCACCTGCGTAGCACCTACTTTTCAACACCCTCCACCCTGGCGCACGGCGCTTACCCGTTCTGGTCCGGGGAATTATTTAACCGTGGCCGCGCCCGCGTCAGTGAACGCGTCGACATCGATATCAGTCATGATGCCCTCGCCGCTGGCGTGGCGTGTCCCGATGGTCAGTGGCGGCAGATTGTCACCATTGAGGATGCGCTCGCCGGGGGCTGTACGCTGTTTAACCTTGAGCAACTCCGGCAGGAAAACAGCGTCGACGACTTCCGTAACCTGTTTATGTGCGAGTTCGTTGACGACAAGGCGTCGGTGTTCCCGTTCGAGGATTTGCAACGCTGCATGGTCGACAGTCTGGAAGAGTGGGAAGACTTTGCGCCGTTCGCCGACAACCCGTTCGGCTCCCGCCCGGTCTGGGTGGGATACGACCCTTCGCACAGCGGCGACAGCGCCGGATGTGTGGTGCTCGCGCCGCCGGTTGTCGCCGGGGGCAAGTTTCGCATTCTGGAGCGCCATCAGTGGAAAGGCATGGACTTCGCGACTCAGGCCGAATCCATCCGCCAGCTCACCGAAAAATACAACGTCGAGTACATCGGTATCGATGCGACCGGCCTCGGTATTGGCGTCTTCCAGCTGGTTCGCTCGTTTTATCCCGCCGCCCGCGATATCCGCTACACGCCGGAAATGAAAACCGCAATGGTGCTGAAAGCAAAAGACGTTATCCGCCGTGGCTGTCTCGAATATGACGTCAGCGCCACCGACATTACCACCTCGTTTATGGCTATCCGCAAGACCATGACCAGCAGCGGGCGCAGCGCCACATATGAGGCCAGCCGCACCGAGGAAGCCAGCCACGCGGATGTCGCCTGGGCGACCATGCACGCGCTGTTAAACGAACCGCTGACCGCTGGCAGCGGCCAGGCCACATCATCCATTCTGGAGTTCAACTTATGAGTAAATACAAAGGCCGCAAGCCACAGCCACAAAAGCGCCCGCGCAACATGAAAGACACCGCCCCCCAAAAAATGGAGGCGTTTACCTTTGGCGAGCCGAGCGCCGTGCTCGACCGCCGCGATATTCTGGATTACGTGGAATGCGTCAATAACGGCAAATGGTTCGAACCGCCGGTCAGCTTTAACGGGCTGGCGAAAAGCCTGCGTGCCGCCGTTCATCACAGCTCGCCGATTTACGTTAAGCGCAATATTCTGGCCTCAACGTTTATTCCGCACCCGCTTTTATCACAACAGGATTTCAGCCGCTTCGCGCTCGATTTCCTGGTGTTTGGCAACGCCTTTTTAGAGCAACGAAAGAGCGTGACCGGTCGCCCGCTGAAGCTGGAAACGTCACCGGCAAAATACACGCGGCGTGGTATTGAGGAGGATATCTACTGGTGGGTGCCGTCATTCGACCAGCCGCACCCGTTCGCGCCTGGCTCCGTGTTTCACCTGCTGGAGCCTGACATCAATCAGGAGCTGTACGGTATGCCGGAATATCTCAGTGCGCTCAATTCCGCCTGGCTGAACGAGGCAGCAACGCTGTTCCGTCGCAAGTATTACCAGAACGGCGCACATGCCGGTTACATCATGTATGTGACAGACGCCGCGCAAAGCGGTACCGATGTTGAGGCGCTGCGTGATGCGATGCGCAGCTCAAAAGGTCTTGGGAACTTCAAAAATCTGTTTTTCTACGCACCGCACGGAAAACCGGACGGCATTAAAATTGTGCCGCTCAGCGAGGTAGCCACGAAAGACGACTTTTTCAACATCAAAAAAGTCAGCGCCGCCGACCTGCTCGACGCGCACCGCATCCCGTTCCAGCTGATGGGCGGCAAGCCTGAAAACGTCGGCTCGCTCGGTGACATCGAGAAGGTGGCAAAGGTATTTGTGCGTAACGAGCTCATCCCGCTACAGGACCGAATGCGCGAGGTCAACGCGTGGGCCGATCAGGAGGTGATCCGGTTCAAAAGTTACACCCTCGACACCGAAAGTGACTGATTTCCGCCGCCTCCGGGCGGCTTTTTCTGACCCCCACGCCTGACCGCCTCAGAAACCTGCCACGGCCTCGAACGCCTCGGCATCACCCACCGACACCCTCGCGAACCTGCGCGGCACAGCGACGCGCTCAGGCTGCGAAAATAAATGCGCAAAAGTACGCTGGCGCGCAGTGCTTTCCCCTCCTCGCCTGCCCGCTTCGTGGGGCGGTTTTATTGCAGTTGCCTGACCATTCGGGATCCGCGCCAACTCTGGCGGCGCACGGTCAGAACGGGCTATCTCGGCGCATGCAAAACCATGCACCAGATGCATGCATGGCTGAAAGTCTTATAGGGTAGCTAATTTTTATAAAAAACTATTGCTGCAATACCACCACTTTCCCCAAATCAACATTAAACTCAACATCCCCAGCATCTATGTTTTCATTCGTCACATGAGCATCAAAAAGCTCCTCCGTTTTATATCCCGCATGAAAAACTGGGCTAATGATAGATACTTTATTAAATGGCTCCTTATCATGAATAATATAATACCGACCGTAAACATATACAGTTTCATCGGAATTAATGCTAAGTGTTGTTTTTGCTTCAACCCCATCCATTAAAGAAAAGTCAATATTGTTCAACAAACAAATTAAAATGCCCGCCATCTTCATTCTGTTGATATCAAGTGGAGTTAAGTCCACATTGGGTATTTCTCTTTTTAGCAAATCCTTTAACTCATCAAACAAAACATCATATTCAATTGAGTCAGAACAATTTAATAGTGACAAGGCTTCTTGAATCATCCGCCTTTCATTTGCGCCAATATCTTGCGTTAGCTTACAGATATCGCCTTTTATTTCGTAAGATTTTTTATTGTTAAGCTTCTTTCGCGCAGTATTAATCTGCCCGCCTTTCAATCCTAATTTTTTTTTGAAATAATCATCATTAAACATTCTCAATTGCAGCTTAATTAATAATGGTAAGAACTTCGGATATTCATTCAACTCAGGTTTTACATCATGTTTATCCCGACCAAACCCCAAGCTTAATAACAAGTGATTTCTCAGCATCATATCATTTATTAAACCTTGATCCCTCTGATGGTTATGAGCAACAAAACTTCCAATTTCAAAAATATTTTTGGTCGCAGTCGGTAACTCACGAGCCGTCACAAAAAGCACATCTATATCACTGTCAGTAAAGGTTCCATCCTTTAACTTCCTCAATATTCTTTCTATTCTTGAGATTGCCTTACTTTTATTCATAGAATTTCATTTGCTCCAGTTATTATTAAATCAGAATGGATGCTAAAACAGAGGGGGTCCTTACAACTCACTTTGCAAGTTGTCCAACCCTGCCAGCACTGAAATCAATTTTCAGTACCGGCAGCGTTTGTCATTGTATTGGTTAATTGCGAAACGACCTCGCTTGTTCCCACATTGACGCGCGCCACTACAGTCCGTTTAACCACCCCATCATAAGCATTATTGCCTCGAAACGTTGTTTTTACAACAGCATGCGGGTCTTTATTCAAAAACAGATAGTAGACCGTTGAAATATGTTCATAAGAGGAATAATCATCGAGCCATCCCAACCTCTAAAACTACCCTGAAATGCATCAATATTGATTTTATTATTCAGAGATTGAGGATCCTTGTCGAAATCGTTGAAACACCATCCCAACACATCACCGAGCTTTACCGCATCATCTTTAGTAAAAGTGTACTCATTCATACAGGCATAAAAGGTATCAGCCACGCTGAACGGTACACCTTTGAAGCCGACATATTCTTCAACGATAAAGTGCCGAGTTTCTTTTTGCTCGTTGCGATATTCTTTGAGGGTTTTATCTGCATACTCAAACGTTGGTGTAGCCGGTTCCACTTTAACCGCCGGTACGTCATTTTTTGCTACTAGATGACTTTTTCAGTCGGCCATAAGATTGAACCGATAATGCCCAACGCCAGACATCCTCCAAGATAAACCGCAATGGATCGCTTACGGTTCGGCATCCGAATCAGCGACGGCTTGATTAAACCCAAGATGAAAGAAATAAAGAGTGCCAAAGATATAAATACTATTACGGTATCCATGATTTTCTTTATGTGTAATCCCCATACAAAACAACCCCATGCTATCAAACACGGGGCCGATGGTTGTACATTTTTCAGGAACTAACGCCAGCTCTCATCTTCCCATACTTCCTGAAGGATACCGTCCAACGCTTCACGGTCTGATTCCTGATCGAACCCAACCAGCTCTACGCCTGTCATTGCCCCTTTTGTTACCGTCACTCTCGTTGATGGGAAAATTGACTGTACGCGTCGAGTTAACTCGCACTGAAAAGCATCGACAACTTGCTGCCCAATTTTTGCGTCTTTATCCAACGTGATGTTAACCCTCACTTCTCCCCCTTTTTTTAATCGTTTTTCTACAGGGGCGGGAGTAAAAACAACAGAAAAATAATTGTTTTTCATCAAGTTACCTCTTGCTATCTCCGCGATTAAATTTAAAGCAATTTCACGATCCCTTTCCTGACACACACCCTCTGTTGTCAGACGCGCAATCATCTCGACCCGTTCAATCATGACTTGCTCGTTTAAATCTCTATCCACACAACCTCCAATACGGGATACTGTATAAATATACAGTATCATGTATCGATAAAAAGATGAAAGAAAAAAGTTACACACAAAGATAACGTATGTGCATGATATGGATATGAATTAGTTACAGTCTCAACTTAGTAACTGACGCTAACCCCGCGACTCGATTTAGGATTTGTCTGGCCTGCGCCCCGTGTGATGGTGCTGCTGGAAAAATTTCACCGGTTGCTGAACCACGGCACCACTTGCCATTTATGCAGCTTTTGCCACCGGACATCAGGTGCAGCGCCTCACCCCGGCTAATGGTTTCGCCGGTCGCTATCTGAATCTCGTCTATTGTTCTGTCAATGGTTGCGCTTTGTTTATCCGTTCCGTGGATAAACTCCTGCCTGGTCACCCTTCTTTTGTCCCTGAGTCTGGCCGTTAGCTTCCGCCTTTCACTTCGACTCAACGGTTTGGATAAATCCAGCTCCGGTGGATCGCTTTCGCTTCCCGTACAGTTATTGACAGAACTCCGAGAGGGCGCAGGAGCGCCCTTAACGTCAACGGCCAAATCAACGGCACGCTTCGGCACAATTTTCCACTGCGTTAGCCGGGTTAAAATCGGGGTGTCAGCGCCGACGGCGGAATCGTACACGCCGCGAATGCAGATAGTTTCCTCACCATACTGGTTAAACTCGGCGCGAGGCTCATACAGCGTGCGCACCTGCAAATCGTCACGACGGACAAACGGGCCACCCTGCGCATTAACGTAACCAGCCCAGTCACCGACGTCAGCGGCATCATGAACGGCGGCAAACTCAACGCTTAAACCGTGCGCGGTCTCGGTATCAGCGAGACGACGCAACTCACGGTAGACCGTCACCGGCGCACCACCAATAAACTGAAACTGACGGATGTGCCAGCGCGCCGCCCATGCTGAAACGGCGGGGGCTGTCTCTTTCAGCAGCTCACCGCTTTCGTCATCGGTTTCACCATCGAGAGCATAACCGTCGATATTTTTCGAAATGTATTTAGCAACATAGCCGGTAGCGCTGCCCTTTTCTGGGTCAATGGCCTCGGCATGAAAGCGCGCTTTTTTGGCTTTATCACTTCTCAGTTCGTGGCGGTCTTCCTCCCATGCATAATCACGGATGATAAGGCGCACGCGCTCGACGTCCTCCGGCAACATGAACATAAGCATGTGCCAGTGCGGCGTTCCGTCGTGATGAGGTTCGGCAACACGGATGCCGAAAATGCGTATTTCTTCCCGATGCAGCTTGGCGCGTATGCGCGCCCAAAGGCCAGTTAGATAGCTCTGCGTGTCCGATGGGCTGGCACCATTCCATTTGCTGTTACGGTATCCCGCTTTAGTCGTGGCGTGATATTTAGACGGTGCAGTCAGGGTGTAAAACTCCCCGACATAACCGAGTTCATTGCAGATATTTTCAAACCCACGGATGCGGGTCATCAGTTCGCAGCGGCGTATCGCAGGATTAGCGACCGAACCGTCGTATTTTTCAATCAGGCTGATGCGGTTGCCGTCTTCGTCTTCGAGATCCAGTCCCTTGAGAAACTCACGCGTTCGGCGCTTCTGTTCGCGCCAGTCTGTTACGCAGTTTTTACTCGCGTAGGCGTGCTTTTTCTTGCTGACGTTGCCGACTGCAATTTGTAGGTGTTCGCGCCATGCCGACGCGACACGACGCAGACGATTACGCCACCATGACTCAGTGAACATACGGATTATTGCAGGGGCGATATCATCTTTGTTGAAGTATTTATTTGCTACGCGCTCCCAATGGGGAGGGGTGACATTGAATTGCAGAGAAATAAAACCAGCGTGCATGTACCAGGTGTATAGAGTTTTGAGCTCACCAAAACCTGAATCATCAATATTTGCCAGCTCAGAACGAATGAAATTAGCGATGTCACATGCCAGCAAGTCAACATCGGCGCGCGACAAATCAGGGAGGCGGTTATATCTGGCGACAAGATTAACCATGCGAGATGCCAGATATTGCATGAGTCGGGTGTCAAAATGTCCACCGAAAACGGCGGTTGATACATTAGTGTTGATACCCGCGCTCTCATATTTTTTTGCGACCAGCTCAAGACGCGGCAATGCCTTTTTGCAGAAACTGATTAAAAAAGCATTGGCTCGTTGACTGCTCTGATTTTGCTCCAGCACCGCCGCAGTGCGATAAACGTCAAAACGTACGCACTCTGGCTGGAGAGAAAGTACCTTTTTTGCATGCAGCAAAGCCGCGAACATACGGTCGCGGCGATACTGTTGGTCATAGGTAAGATATGGGCTGGCTATTGCCGACCGTGGAACATTCCACGGATAAGCGAATTGAACCGCCAAGTCATACCCCCCGAAAATGTTTAGATTTCAATTCGGTGACCTCCTGACAGGTCACGCAAAAGGCCACACCCGGAATCGCAATGCGGCGAGCTTCCGGGATTGGTTCGTCACATTCTTCGCAGAGAAAACGGGAAGGTGAGGCGATACGGCTACGCGCGTTGCTGATGTGGCGTTCGTGGTCTTCCTGCTCGCGCAGTTGTGCTAAATCCATTGCGTCGGCCATTAGTGCAGCTCCTGTGATTCATTCTCAAAGCGAGTGGCTTCACGGCGCAGCAGTTCGGCGGCTTCGGTACAGCTCATCCCCTCTTTGATGATATGTATCGCCAGTGCCTCAAGACGGATTGAAACAGCGAGCGCGCGGTCTTTACGCTCTTCTTTTTTGGCATCAGTCAGCAATATGGCCAGCGCATCGCTATCTGTATTAAAACTACGGGTTACGGTATTACGCATAATTTATTCTCCTGATTTCGGGCAATAAGAAGCCCGGCGGATTTACGCCATTAAATTTCTGTTTGGATTAATTCGGCATTGTTAGCCGTTTTGGAAATAAGCTCACCACTGCGCGAAAATGATTCATCGCTGTAATAAGCGCTTTTTTCTCGTCAGTAGTCAGCTCACTTAATTGGAGCTCATGACGAGCCGCAGGGATTTTTGCCAGAAAGAAAATAGCGGCCAGCGCCCGATTATTTTCTTCAAATTGTGGGTCACGTTTATCACGCATATCATCGACAAAACGTTCAACCTCTTTCCAGCTATCGCCCCAATATCTTGCGCGCAATTCAGCCACATGATTGAGACCGGCCAGACGTTCACCCGCTTTTAGCGGAACAGTCGCGGAAACAGCTTCGATAGCCATGATTCCCCCTGCTTTTGAGTAGAGAGACCAGCCAGTAAATCAGCCTGTGAGTTGCTCGGGTGCCAGCGCTTGCCGTCCTTACCTGCGATCCAGCCGTGGCCGTAGTGCATGCCGGGACTTTGCTTTTTAAGCAGAGACGCGAATGACGGTTCATTATTCAACATAAGCACCTCACATCAGACCGAATGAGGCACCGAGGCCGCTCATGGTGTCTACAACGCTTGTCATTGCCGGGTTAGCCTGAATCCGCGCATGCAGCGCCAGAGCCGACAATGACAACATGCGAATGCCAGCATTTACGCTTTCAATCATGTTGTGCTTACGTGCAGAGGTCAGGCGCTCATTAGAGACCGCACCGCTTGCCAGCTCGCCGAGTTCACTCATTGCTCGCATGACATAAGACTGCAATTTGTCTTTAGCCAGCTCATTTACCGGCACGCACGGTAGACAGTGAATCTGCGCAAGAAAGCCATCTACGAGGGTTGAGTCTTCTGTCAGGTCAGTCAGCAGCCACAATTCAGGCGGCGTGAACTGGTGAGGCTGTTCCGGGTTGAGCTTGTTGCGTAACGTCTGAACATTCATACCCGCACGCTCGGCCAGCTTCGCCATGTTGTGACGTTGCGCAAAAGCCCGGCATGCTTCGTCATAGTGGGGATGTTTGGAAACCTGAAAATCAAACATGTTGCATCCTTACAATTCACATAAAGTGAATTAAGCGCCGATGACGAGTTGAAAACGGGAATGACCCAACGCCTTACGCAACTGCTCTTCTTTCCAGCGTGCGTAATAAATGCGAATCGGGCCACCTGCTTTCTTGCAGCCTTTACGGATGGTGCGTGGTTCGATTGGTACACAAGGGTTATCGCCGGTTGTCCAGCGGTAGGCGGTGCGTTCAGAAACACCCTCAAGCTCTGCGAATTGTTGCAAAGTAACGATTGGTGCGGGAACTTTGATGATTGCGATTTCAGAAGCCATGTTGCATGATTCCCCTTTTACTAAAGATTGCAATTAATAGCCATCTGTTTGCCAACGTTCGCCATTAATTGCCTAGGTTTAGGCTTAACATAACTCCCAAAGTGGAGTTTGTAAATAGGTTAAAGCTATATGAGAATTGAAGGTCTTGGTTTAAACAATGAAGAAGTGCTGGACAGGATTTGCGAGGCTTACGGATTTTCTCAGAAAATTCAATTAGCTAGACACTTCGAAATTGCATCAAGCTCTCTTGCTAACAGGTACAGTCGCGATTCCATTTCTTATGACTTTATTGTGCATTGCGCCCTAGAAACTGGCGCAAATCTCGCTTGGCTACTCACCGGCAAAGGGTCACCTACAACCGGCAATATGAATACCGATACCCAAAATGTGGAGAAATTCACATTAAGTGAAGAGTCTCTGGTTAGTGATGGCGATTTGAGTATTGCTGGCAAGTTCTTTAGCAAGCCGCTTACGAATCCAATTGCCGTCTACGCTGACGGAAAACTCCATTTCATCGAGCGAGACGCATCCCTATCAGATGGAGAATGGCTCGTCGATATTGAAGGTGCTATTAGCATTCGAGAATTAACAAAATTGCCAGGCAGAAGACTACATGTAGCAGGGGGCAAGGTTCCCTTCGAATGTGGATTTGATGACATTAAAGCATTAGGTCGCGTGATGGGTGTATACAGCGAGGTTAACTAATGACCGTGCGTAAAAATCCAACTGGCGGTTGGATTTGTGAGCTCTACCCAAACGGTGCAAAAGGCAAACGCATCAGAAAGAAATTCGCTACTAAAGGCGAGGCTCTGGCGTTTGAACAGTACACCGTTCAAAACCCGTGGCAGGAAGAAAAGGAAGACAGGCGCACGTTAAAAGAGCTGGTTGACTCATGGTATAGCGCTCATGGCATCACACTGAAAGATGGCTTGAAACGTCAGTTAGCCATGCACCATGCTTTTGAGTGTATGGGCGAGCCACTCGCACGCGATTTCGATGCACAGATGTTTTCCCGCTACCGAGAAAAACGGTTGAAAGGTGAGCATGCCCGTTCAAACAGAGTGAAAGAGGTATCGCCTCGCACGCTTAATCTTGAGCTGGCCTACTTCCGGGCAGTGTTCAATGAGCTAAACCGCCTCGGAGAATGGAAAGGTGAAAACCCACTGAAAAATATGCGCCCATTCCGCATTGAAGAAATGGAAATGGCCTGGCTAACTCACGACCAAATTTCGCAACTACTTGGAGAGTGTAAACGGCACGACCACCCTGATTTAGAAACAGTGGTAAGAATTTGTCTCGCCACTGGCGCACGGTGGTCAGAGGCCGAGAGTCTGAGAAAAAGCCAACTCGCGAAATACAAAATCACATACACCAACACGAAAGGCAGAAAAAACCGCACCGTCCCAATCAGCAAAGAACTCTATGAGTCTCTGCCTGATGATAAAAAAGGCCGGTTGTTTAGTGATTGTTATGGCGCATTCCGCTCAGCTCTGGAAAGAACAGGCATCGAACTACCGGCAGGGCAGCTTACCCACGTTTTGCGCCACACCTTCGCCAGTCACTTTATGATGAATGGTGGTAATATTTTAGTTTTACAACGCGTTTTGGGGCATACCGATATCAAAATGACAATGCGGTATGCACATTTTGCTCCAGACCACTTAGAAGACGCTGTTAAGCTTAATCCATTAAATACATTTAGTTAGGCTTATTTATTATTCATTTCTCGTAGATCTTGCTCCCAATGGGTATCGTTGGACTCAACAATACCCTCTCTTTCCAAAAGCATCATTCTCTTCAAAAGATACTTTTTGCTAACACCTCTTGTATAATACCTAACAGTTTCGGCAAAATCCCAATTGTTATCTGAAAATAGCCTTGGTTGGAACGAGTGGCAATATATAATCTCAATATCCTTACCCTCGCAATCAAAATTAGCTAACATATTAGTAATTTTTTTATCACGAAGCACCTCGACATGAGGGCCATGTAATGTTTCATATCCAATATGGATAACTGTTTTACCATCACTTGGGGCTTGCTTTACAGCTTTCACAAGTAACCCCTTAACATCTTTAGCTTTTTTGGAAATCGATTCATCTGCTATACATTCCCATTTAGCACAGAAAGGTCTCCTTATCTCATCGGCAAAAACATTAATTGTACTATATTCATCTTCGCTATAAGTGCAAAGTTTAGCCTGTAATGCCATCGTATAACTACCATGGGGTTCATAGTTATCATCTAAAAGATAGTTAAGTTGTGGCGAAGGATACTTTACTATCCATTTGGCAAAGTGTTCATTTACTCGGTCCATATCAATTAAATTTGCAACTACTGATATCTCATCATTTTCACAAGATACAACACCGCATTGCATCAAATCTCCTGAGGCGTATAATTGCCTAACAATATTCAAAAAAATATCAGGATTGGTGCTATTGACCTCACATTTGAACTTTACATTAAAAAAAACAGGATATGGGTAAGAAATTATGTAAGGTAGAGCTTTATGCCATCTTTTAACCCATTCCATACGTTCATTTTCTGAATATTGAGTTACCTTTGCAAGCCTTTTACATTCTACATATAGTTTATCATTTCCTTTCTTCACCAGAAGGTCTGGTGTTTTACCTGCACCTGACTCAGGTATAAACTCTACTTCCCAACCATTTTTTATATAACAGGCAGCAACTACTAATTCAAATAAGACAGAGTCTGGTTGATTCTCAGGTTTAATAAGTAAATCTTTAAGTTTATTTTCAATACCTTTTGTACGCTTTAACTCTTCGCTAAATTCTCCGATGGTGGCAAAGAACGGCAAAATTCTAGAGGATTGTGCAGGTTCATCAACTGTTGGGCGATCGGCAAGTGATTCTGCAAGGTACAAATACCAAGCGATCCAATCATCATAAAAGGCCATACGCGAATCTTTTTCATGTAAAGAAACATCTGTTTGACTGCTATATAACCTTTCAGTGAGGGTACGAAAATACCGCAGAACATTATCTCTTCGCTCAAACCATTTTTCTTCCCCCATAACCTCAACAAACCATCGATATGTTTTCTTTACATCTTTCACTAGTGGATCGTCATATCTCGCATTAAAATGCTTCCAAAATTCAGCGTACTCATCTTCAGTAACATTTTTATCATGGCTATTTTCGTTCACTTTATGTCCTCGGGTGGAAAAAAAAGATATGTCCAATTTACTATTTTTTAACCCATATGTATGTAACTGCATTCACAAACATAGCGCATTTTAGTGGCGATAAAGTGGCGGTAGAAATGGCTGATAATGGGTAATCATTGGCAAATGATGGCAATCTATGTCAATGATAAATAACGCAAACCATTGATTTTCGGTTGTTCAGGTAGGAACTCATAATCGCTTGGTCGTTGGTTCAAACCCAACAGGGGCCACCAAAAATCAAGGGTCTGCGAGCAATCGCAGGCCCTTTGTCTTTTCCAGGATAACAACACGATATCGCGCAGAAGTATGATCAGATAAACCACTGCAGCCTCTGCATGGCCATAGTCAAAACAACAACCACTCGCATAGTCTTTATTTCAGAAATAATTTTATCGCTCAGCCTCCCCGGATCCTTAATACTCTTATCTCTCTTCACGGCCAGGTCTGCCAGCTCTTTTGCGCTTTTCGGGGACCAGCCCTAATTGAACTGAGCAATACGATATGCATCAGGCAGAACCGCTTTCATTTCGAATGATGGGTGCAGGTATTCCTTTTTCTGTATAGGTCAGTCTGTTATGGGTGTGACGCTTTTGCGATAGCGAATCCAGATTCTGATTGTCATTTCTGACTGTTCAGCCAGGGCGGCAACAAGCCCCTGCCTGCTAACGCTGTCTATCTCTCCTCAAACGGTGACAACATTGCGCCACTCACCGTGACGTCAGTGACAGAAACTGAATCAACCGGACAACATGGTAGCCAGGATACTTTACCTCCGGCAGTTGATACTATAACGGTCGGTCATACTGCGGGTCGAAAACAGACAGTAGCAGGCCAATCAGATAACCCTTATGAAGTAACCAAAAATAGAGGAGCTAATCTGGTAACTGCCTTTTCAAAATAATACATGTTAATAAATAAGAATTTTCCCCTTTAAGGGGTCGGCAACATTCTCATTTATCAAAATGTCGTTTTGGAAAATAAATGAGTTTTAACATTTTTAATACATATAATTCACCACAAGCACCACAACCAACCAATAACACCATAAAAAAATGCCCGAACAATTAAAAACACAAGACTAATAAATTAAAACAAAATAAAAAACCAGAATAATGCAAACCTCAAGTGATTAATAAACACACCAGCATATCTCCCTCCCTGATAAAACACCCTGCGTCACAAATCATAACAACATAATTTTAAATAATATTTTTTAACACCCTCTCAATGTGTTACTAAATTGTGTTTACTAAGATTTGAGAACGAGCCCACATCAATAGGAAACGAAAATCAATACATCAATTTTGATTGCTTTAAACTATTGTAAATGGGCATCTATATACGTTAAAAATTAAACATGCAGCTGAACCCTGGCTGTATAAAAATAAAAAACAGCCAATAGATAGGTGCCAAAATCTCATGTTTACCATGGAGGCATAATTTACAAACATGTAATTTTATCTATTTGGCCCCCATCAACCACCAGAAAATTTAAAACGGAGCGATAACACACAGAGTCATACCAATCTAAAATGTGCCACCAGGGATTTCATACAAATACTGAAATAATTGCAAGAGCATCGTTGTCATTCATTAACAAGCACTTCCAATTGCTAATGAAAAATGATGCTATCGACGTTCTATGCTAATAAAACATGAGTTATTTATTAAAAATAACCTCGATAGCATTGTTATGTTTCTGATTATACCAATACAAATAAAGGAATTAAAATTATGCGTAACTCTAAACACACTCTTTCAGCGCTGATGCTGATCCTCTCTTCTGCAGCAGCAACTTCAGCAATTGCAGCTGACGGCACCATCACTATTAACGGCAAGATTACCGACACAACGTGTACTATTTCCGTTAATGGCGGAACGAATAGTGCAACCATAACCTTACCAACGGTTTCAGCTTCTACGCTGGCCGCTGCGGGCGCAACTGCCGGTGCAACGCCGTTCAATATCTCTTTGGGCGGCTGCTCCGGTACCGCTCTTGCTACGGCCAGCACCTATTTTGAACCAGGCGCCTATGTTGATAGCCAGAGCGGCCGTCTGAATATTGATTCTGGTGTAGCGGATGCGGCAAGCAATGTACAGGTTCAGCTGCTGAACTCTGCGCGTAACCCGATCGTCGCCGGCGCTTCCGTGGCCAATGGTCAAAACGATGTTCCGGTTGATATTTCTGGCGGTAGCGGCACCTTAAACTACTTCGCTCAGTACTACGCAACCGGCGCAGCAAATGCCGGTACCGTGACGACCCAGGTCGATTACACCATGGTTTACGAGTAACAAATCAGGGAGCAGGATTGCCTGCTCCCAATAATAATGAGGTTTTTTGATGTTTAAATATTTACTCTCCGGTTGCATCCTCATAGCCTCGAGTATTATTCCCTCAAGCGCTGTAGCGGACGTAGCAATTAACGGAACACGCATCATCTTTAATTCAAAAGATAAAGAAGCTGTTGTCCAGTTAAAAAACAATGGTAAGAATCCGTATTTGTTACAACTGTGGATTGATGATGGGAATCCTAAAGCTAAACCCGGTGAAGTAAAGGTTCCTTTTATTATTAATCCTCCAGTGGTACGCATCGACCCCACAAAAGGTCAGGCGGTGAGGATCATGTTCACTAATGCCGCCCTGCCCCAGGACCGGGAGACGCTGTACTGGTTCAATATGCTCGAGGTTCCGCCAAAACCCACTAGTTTAGTGGAGAGTGGCACTAACCTTTTACAGCTTGCCTTTCGAACGCGAATTAAATTGTTCTACCGTCCAACCAACCTTCAGCAAACTCCTCTGGAGGCTTATAAGAACCTTAAATTTACGTTGCACGGCAATACGTTAAATGTAAAAAATAAATCCCCCTATTTTGTTACATTCAGCAGCATCGAGCTCCGTAAATCAAAACATGCTGCGGTTGTCGCCACCGTTGATAATTTTCCGCGACGCATGCTGGCACCTCAGGGTGAAATGAGTCTCCCGCTGACAGCAAAAAGAGCTGAAAGCCTGAAAGGCCTCACACTTTTCTACAGTGTAATTAATGATTACGGAGGGGAAACCAAAAATGAGCAGGAATTGCCAAAATAATAACAAGAAAACTTCTTCAGTTCGTTTATCACGTATTGCACAACTGGTTATATTATCCATTGCCTTATCTCAAGCGGCATCAGCAAAAGAAAATGAAGAAGTTGTTTTTAATAGTGCATTTATGCGTTCAGCTATTGACGTTGGCGCATATTCCCAAGGTAATCCCATAGCCAGCGGGACTCATACGGTTGATATTTATGTTAATGATAAATGGAAAGGCCGTACGGACGTTAATTTTACCTATGACGAAGAGAACCCAATCGTTGCTAAGCCGTGTTTTAATATTAATTTGGTTTCCATGCTGGGTATGAACATTGATAAGTTAACCAGCGAAATATTACAAAAGCTACAATCGGCTAACGCTTGCCTCCGCGCTAAAGATATCGTCCCCGATCTGAGCGCCGAATATGATATTGGTACTCAGCGAATTAACATTCAGGCGCCACAGATTTATCTACTTCGCCATGCCCGGGGCTACGTCAGCCCTGAGCTATGGGATCACGGTATTCCCGCCGCGACGCTGCAGTATGATTATAACGCCTACCATTCCAGCATGTCCGGCGGCGACTCGCTGGAAACACAGTACCTGGGGCTACGCGGCGGCATCAACTGGGACGCCTGGCGTCTGCGCTACCGTGGCTCGTTTAACTGGAACAAAGGCCAGGGCTGGCAGTACGACAATACCAATACTTACCTTGAGCGTGCGATTATTCCACTGCGTAGCAGGCTGGTGATCGGCGAATCCTCCACCGACGGGAATGTGTTTGATAGCGTGGGCTTTCGCGGCGTGATGCTGTCGTCAGACGATCGGATGTATATGGATTCTCAGCGCGGATTTGCGCCGGTGGTCAACGGTATTGCCAACACCAATGCGCTGATCCAGGTGAGCCAGCGGGGCACACGTATCTATGAAACAACCGTGCCGCCGGGGCCATTTACGCTGGACGACCTGTATCCGACAGGGGTCGGGGGGGACCTGCTGGTAACGATTAAAGAAGCGGACGGCAGCGAGCGTCGCTTTACCGTTACCTACGCCTCTATTGCAGAACTTTTGCGCCCAGGCACCACCCGCTATACCTTAATGGGTGGACGCTACCATAATGCCTCCGTGGATGAAAAACCGGACATCATGCAGGGCACGCTGCGCCACGGCTTCAGCAACCTGATTACCGGCTACACCGGCATCCTGGGCGGCGAGAACTATCAATCGGTCGCAGGTGGCGTTGCCCTGAATACCTCTGCTGGCGCAATTTCGACGGATATCACCCACGCCCGCAGCACGTTGCGCGACGATATCAAGCGTGAAGGGCAAAGCTTACGCTTCTCTTTTGCCAAAATACTGCCGGTGGTGAATACCAACGTAACTCTCGCCAGCTACCGCTATTCTAGTTCGGGCTATTACGGTATTGACGACGCCATGAGGCTGCGCGCCGGGCAGTTACGCGACAGCAGCTGGTTCAACGATACCGCTAACCGCAAAAACCGCGTTCAGTTGAGTGCCACGCAAGATATCGACGATTCGTGGGGCAGCTTTAATATCAGCATCAGTAGCCAGGACTACTGGAACCGCAGTGGCCGCGATACGGAATACCAGTTCGGCTACACCAATGTATTCAAGCGTTTTAACCTCAACATTAACGGTAGCCGTACCTGGGACCTGATGAAGGACAAGTGGGATAATAAGATTGCGATCGGCATTTCGCTGCCGCTCGGCGACAGCGGCCGTTCGGCCTATCTCAACTCCACCTACATTCAGGAACGCGATCATCGGGGCATACAGAACTCGCTTGCAGGAACCGCTGGCGACAACCGCCAGTACAGCTATAGCGCCTTTGGTAGCGTAGACCGTTACAAGGATGTTGGGACCCGAACAACCGGCGGTCTGAGCGGCAACTGGACCTCGCCGTGGAGCAACATTGGCGGCAGCATGTCCGCAGGAAAGGGCTATCAGCAGTACGGGGTGAGTCTATCCGGCGGCGGTGTGGCATGGCAGAGCGGCGTGGCGCTGACGCCGGTGATGGGCGACACCATGGCCGTAATTGAAGCAGATCACGCTGCAGGAGCCAAAATTACCAATAACAACAGCCTGCGGCTAAACAGCTCGGGTAAGGCGGCTGTGCCGTATTTAACGCCGTACCGACAAAATACCATTGGGCTCGATCCGAAAGGCTTATCAAACGATATTTCACTGGAAGTTACCAGCCTGAATAGCGTCCCCACGGCGGGAGCGGTGGTCTTAATGAAGTATAAAACCGATGTCGGCCACTCTGCGCTTCTGACACTCAGACACCCGTCTACTGAACTGCCGTTTGGTGCATCCGTTCTTGATGAAGCTAACAATACCGTCGGATATGTCACCCAGGGAGGGCAGGCGTTTGTACGGGTGAAAAATGAGAACGGACAGCTTCACGTACGTTGGGGGAGTGGAGGAAACCAACGCTGCTCATTTAGCTACCGCCTGCCGAGCGGAAAATCAACGCCTGCCGGTGAGCTGCCGCAGCTTAACGCAGTTTGCCAGTAACAGGAGATGTGAATAATGAAAAGCATTTTGCGTATTATAGCCCCGTACCTGCTCGCTTTCAGCGGCTTATGTGGTTTCGCCCGGGCAGACGGAAGCTGGGTCGATTGCACCAGAACCAACGGCTATTATCAGTACTTTGACTCCGCTACTGTTCAGGTGGGCAAAGATGCGGAGGTGGGCGATTTACTCGGCAGTTGGTTCACCTCGTCGAATCCCACGGCGTGGACCTGCAACCATCGCACCGCCTATCAAGACTCGGATATCCCTGTTGCGGTACAGGCATATCCGCCCTATACCATCTGGAGTACTGCCCAGATCGATGGCCAGACCTACACGATTTACAACACTGCGGTAAAGGCCGGCCTGGGTTACGTCGCACGATGGCGTTATACGGTAAAGGGCCAGGTCAGCGACTGGTACCCGTTGACCGCCAAAAACGGCATTTACCAGACGCCCGCGCAGCTATTCAATGCCAGCGACAGCGGCAGTTCATGGAATGTTGGCGTCGATGTTCAGGTACGTTTTGTCAAGACCTCAACGTCGTTAACGGCGGGAAGTCTCAACATTTTTGACCCAGTTTATATGCGTCATTACCAAAGCTATCAGGGCAATACCTCCTTCGGTAGCGGCACCTATATGATCGCCCAGTTCCGCTCCGGCGGGCTGGTAATTTCAACCACCGGTGGAACCTGCACTACCCCCAATGTTACCGTCGATCTCCCCCCTGCGAGCCGGGCTGGCTTTACCGGCATCGGCTATACCACTTCGCGGACCGACTTTAACCTGGACTTTAAAAAGTGTCCTGCCGGCTTAGCCAGCATCAGCTATTTGTTTACCCCAAATTCGTCGATTATTGATAATACGCAGGGGGTCTTTGCCCTGAGCAGCGCCTCTACCGCCAGCGGGGTGGGCATTCAGTTGCTGAACGACCAGGATATACCCCTGTCGTTCAATACTGAGTATCTCCTGGACGATTATGATACCACCAAAAGTAATGCCAACTACTCGGTACCGCTGCGCGCGGGCCTTTACCAGACGGAAAATAACGTTACATCAGGCAGTATCAACGGGGCGGTAGTCTTTACCGTTCGCTACAGATAAATATCGCCACCGGGAGCGTACGTCATGGCCTTCATTACAAAATTGGCTTCACTTTTTCTGGTAATTTTTTTAACCGCCCCGGTAACGGCTGAAACCTATATTAACTTCACCCGCCTGGTGGTCAGCGAGCAGGATCGCGAGGTAACGTTTAGCATTATGAATGAGGGGAACAGTGCGGTCCTTATGCAGTTGTGGACCGACCGGGACAACTATCTGGATCGTCCGGAAATCATCAGAATGCCATTTCTTATCCAGCCGCCGGTTTTCCGCCTCAACGGACATGATTCCCGCATCGTGCGCCTACAGCTGGCTGGCGATCGCAGCACGTTGCCGACCGATCGCGAATCGTTATTCTGGCTTAACGCGCTGGAAATCCCGCCTGAGGCCGCTGGGGCCGGAAAAGGGGAAAAAATTCTGCTGCAGATGGCTTTCCGCACGCGCATCAAACTTTTTTACCGCCCCGCGGCACTGGCAAACATAACCCCCGAAAAGAACGTTAAGAAGATCGTCTCAACAACAACACGCTGCGATGGAAAAATATGCCTTAAGATGAGTAACCTCTCACCACTGCACTATACCCTGCTAAAAATTGTCCTCGATAACGGGGATGAGATCGGCAACCTGCCGGCCGACGGACTGCTCCAGCCATTTTCGTCGCTGAGTATTATGCTCCCGCAGTCGGCAACCCTCAGGACACAGCTGAAATCATTTACCTGGATTGACGATTATGGCATGGAGCGCAATCACTTAGGGCAGTAAAAGAAATCAGAAGCCACGAGATAAACACCATGCTGAGGGCTGTCCTTTGGAACTTGACTCATGTGCGACTCAGGAGGGCGGTATAGGTGAAGTCTTTTTGGCACTCCCTTTGATAGAAAACGGACAAAAACCAATAATCAGGAGGAAGGAATGGAACGAATGGAAGGATTCAGGATAGATGTGTCAGAAAATATTGCCCTGGAGGACCTGATATCAATTGAAAACGGTTTGAAAAATTTCACCGATCAAATTACCAATATTAGTGACAGAAAGCCTCTATCTGTGGTTATCCGCGAGACAAATAGTGGGAAGGTTCTTGGGGGAATACTCGGACGTTCTTCCCTGGGCTTACTGTTCATAGATTTTGTTTATCTACCACCAGAACTCAGATCAATGGGGATTGGGAAAGGGTTATTACAACGATTCGAAGATGAAGGCCGAAAACGAGGGTGTGTTGCCGGATTTCTGTACACCATGAATATCCACGCTCCAGGTTTCTACAAGAAAAGCGGCTGGGAGGAATTTGGAAAAATTGACTGTTTACCTGATGGCGCTTGCCGTATATTTATGAAAAAAAAGCTCCAGGCATGCTGGGATGAAGATTTTTTCATGGTGCCATACCATACCGATAATTAGCGTTTGATGCTGCTGCCATTACAATAAAAAAAAGGTGCATTGACAAAGCTCATAATAAAGTCACTTTTGTTCTCTCGTTTAATCCGAAAGGTTAAAGAGTTACCATTTTCGACAAAGAATGAGGGATAATGCTTCATGAGCAAGAAATCTGGAACATTGTCCAGCGGATTTTTGTGGATGATATCATTTATCAAAAAATAATCAGTGGCGCTTTTTTTATTATAAGTAAAACGGACCTCTCGGCTGATGATATATGCAGCCTTGTCATTATTAACCTTTCCATTTATTAATATCACCCCAGTTCCTTTAGATAGGATAAACCGGTAGAATGCCTTAATCACAAGATCATCGTGATACAAACTATGATTAACTTCACAAGTGACATCATCATTAGCATAGACACCCGATGGAAGAAACATCAGGAGCATGCATATAGCAGAAAAAACAGATCTAGTCATTTTTATCCACAATGTAGGTTACAGAATCACATTTGAGGGTAGCTTGAGGACCACAGATAAAAATAGTCAACCGTGGTGAAGTCGAAAAATAGGAAACAAAATATTTTTTCCCGGCACTGCAATTGTATCCGTGACGTTGTAAAAAACCAACAACAAAATCATTATTATCGTTTCGGTCGTTAAAATAAACACAGGATGGCTCCTTGGCAAAATTACGATAGCCATCGATGGTAAACTCGTTCTCTTTATTGATAATCGTCCATATAAAGAAAGCAATAGATAGCAGGCCACCAAGTAACAGTAGCAGATAGACTATACGTTGAGAAAATATTTTTTTTACCACAACCGGTTCGCTAGCGGTCTCCGGTTGCGCCTCTCGAGCGGGCAGAAATGCAGCCTCTGAGGTCAGAAAAGCCGGGGAAAGTTCTGCACGGCGTAAATTATGCTTAACCGGTTGTTCTGGTTTGGAAATATCCTGTTGACGAAGTGGCGAAATGGTAGCCCCATCCTCAACAACTTTTTTTATTCTAACATACTTATTGACACGAATTCCCTTCCCTCTGACCGTGGTGAGTATTTCCTTCTGATAACCTAATTCCCTGAAAACCTTACGCAAATTAACAAAACATTGATAGTAAGCTGCATTGGATACGGTACGCATAGCATTCGTCCCCCAACCCGCCACCATGAGTTCAGGCTGGGTTACCACCTCGCCATGTTTCTCAAGTAAAAGTGTCAAACAACTGGAGCTGGCGCTATGCATAGTAAATGTTGATGAATTCTTTAAAGATAACAGCTGTTTCTCCTGAGGGGAGAAAACAATCTCATTATCAATAATATATTTATCCATACGCCCCTCAACAAAATGAAAGTACTTTTAATACAAAACATATCAATACATTAGCATAACTCCGGATGTTTTAAACGAGCTGCGTTAACGTAATTAACGCTTTATTTTAAAAAAATACTTCCCAATAGTTCGCAGTCTGACTAACACACAACTTTCTGAGTATAAGCAAAACCTTAGTTTTACTTATCATCATAACCAGTTGTTAAATAACAAGTTTTACTTATGTTTTAACAAAAAAAATTCACCATTTAGGAAAATGACCTTACTCTGCATCTCATAAGCCAGTGTGATGAGACATCAAACCCTCCCAGCATGGCGCTATGTCATTACCAGATTTTATTTTCGTGCACCGAAAGAAATTTTAATCATCAGCTAATTGAGCGATTGTGAATCCAGATGCATAAAGGCATACAAATTAAACCTCTATTTGATGCTTACATTATTAATAAAGCATTTAATTTGAATGTAAAACAAACGCGAACAGCTTCCAACAAATAAACAAAGGGGTTTTAATGATCTATCATATCATTTCAGATGACATTTTTTTCTTATTAGGAGCTAGCGCAGCGTTGAAAGCAGTAATCAAAGAAGGGTTTATCATAAGTAATAACATTAATGTAAATAGCTGGAAACACACTCGAGATGAAATATTAAAGACCCCGCTACAAAAAATAATAATATATATACACTGTTTCCGAAAACGCCGTAGAGTATTAAGACTGGCAGCTTCACACGATCTTAGCGTGATAATATTGACACCATTAAAGCTCAACGAAAATGATACAAATAACAATTCAATGCTTATTTCACCACAATGCTCAACTCTTGATTTTTTGTTTTCATCACTTAACTCAACCTCAAACTACAGCTATAAAAACGGTTGGAAAAAATCGTACAAAATAATAAAAATGCTATCTTCAGGAGTCAGTACGCATGAGCTTTCAACGAAATTAGGCATAAGTAAAAAGATGGTCTACACTATCAAAAATGATACTATCCGCAAACTAGGTCTTACTACGGCTAAAATAGATGGATTGCTTCTCTGTCGAGATATACTTGAAATGAATCTTATCAACCTACGCTGTAATAATATTAGGAAAAGTCGATAAGATAACAGAAAAATACCCGACACAGTATAACCATCACGGATAATCCCGACATTTTCGGACCAGTGATGATATTGGTTTTCATATTCTGCTGGTGATATCTGAGCGCGCGAACCATGCCGGTGCTTACTCTTATAAAACATTTTGAAGTCATCAAAAACATCACTGAGAGCGACTTACCGCGTTTCTGTAGCGGGAAAAAACTGTCTGTAACTGCTTTATCGTGACAGTTACCACGACGACTCATACTGCCTTCCTGGCAGTTTGATGATAGCGGATAAAATCCAGACGATCTTTCTACCTTGCGAGCTGATTACAAACCTTTAAATTTTAACTACATGATTTTTTTATAAATTTCATCTTTCACACCAAGGCTGAATCAGTTCAACCAAATGCTGTCAATGATTCAGTAATAACAAATAGAAATAAGATATATCAATATTAGCAATGCTACTGGATACGACGTTTCTCAAGTCAGGTCAGCGATGTGGGCAATTGCGCATTTCCATCCCTGCGGCCCTCAGGATCGTTGATGTCGGACGGGCCGACTTGACGGTCGCGTTCATTCGGTCGACCACGAGGGCGTGGCGCAATGCCGGTATACTCATAGACTGGTTAAGTTGTCAGGGATGAAAGACAGCGATTGCCCTGCCACCGTCTTCATTGACATGATAATTGCGGCGCCTGTATTAATAGCTAACTCAAGCAAGAAGCGGGCTTTGCGAATTTTTTAGCGATGCGCATTCTTTTTCCTGCAGGTGGCTAGTCAGCATTAACCTGCAAGCCAAATGTTGGTGAATTGCTTATCCGCAATGAATGTGGCATAACACCGGTCCATAATAGAAAGAGTTTCCTTTTCATATTGTTGGCGCAACATCGAGGATTTGCTGATGCAATTAACGGTTCTGGTTGATAATAATACATTAATTGACAGGTATCTTGTCGGTGAGCCTGGTGTATCCTATCTGATTGAGCATGATGGTCAAAAAATCCTTTTCGATACCGGATATTCGGATGTTTTTTTGCAGAATGCGCAAACGTTGAAAATTGATTTAACCACTATCGATAGTATCGTTTTATCTCATGGGCATAACGATCATACCTGGGGCCTCAATCATTTAACCCAACATTATGATCGCCTAAATTTCACGCCTGAGAAAAAGATAAACTTGGTTTGCCATCCAGATGCATTAAACCCAAAGTATTTTGATGCAAAATCTATAGGGTTCAACTATAGATTCGATCAAAATGATCTCTTCTTCGACAAAATTTGCAGCAAAAAACCTTATCCACTCACTGAAAACATCATCTTCCTTGGTCAAATACCAAGGAACAATAAATTCGAGATGCTGACACCGGTAGGCCAAACGGTAGATGATAAAGGCGAAATCACTGATGATTACGTTATGGATGATTCTGCGTTGGCAATAAAGACAGAAGATGGACTGGTGGTAGTCACAGGCTGTTCTCACGCGGGAATAGCTAACATTATCGAATATGCAAAACAGGTTACCGGAGAAAATCACATTGTTTCGGTCATTGGTGGGTTCCATCTGCAAAATGCCGATGAAGATCGCCTCACGAAGACAGGGGATTACCTTAAAGCATTGTCCCCAGATTCCCTCTATCCATGCCATTGTACCGATCTTGCGGCTAAGGTTAGCCTGGCGCGTTTTATCAAAATTAATGAGGTCGGCGTTGGGCTAAAACTACATTTTTCTGCCGCCGGAAATGAATGCAAAAGAGGGTAGCCGGCACGCAGGAGAGCAAACGGCAGCGGCCGCAGCGACCAGGTTCGTTAAATTTCAGGTCAATATCTGAAAAATAACCATAGCCTGCGCCAGCTGATCAAAATCAATACTCCCCTCTCGCCCCTCTTATATATAACCCGTTGACTCACAAAAAGGATGAAATGATGAAAATACGGGATATATCAGTCAGTACTTGTCTGGCACTGTTATTAATGGGTTGCGTAGCTAAACCGCCAATGGCGACGGAAAGTGAAATGAAAGAGGCGGCCGCCTTTGCTTTTAATGTCGATGCTTCGCAGGTGACAATTTCCGATGCGAAGCAGCAGGATGTGAAAACCAACTTTGTGGCCACTATCGGCAAAACCAGCCATCGTTGCTATGTGACGAAAGCCGCCGAGCCGAAACTTTACGGGCTGATCCCACTGGGCGGCGGCAGCACTGTCTCGGATGCTATCTGCGCCGGCAGCAACCCGACGCCAGCGAGCAAAACCTGCGACGCCCTGTCGAAAAAAGCGGGCCGCTGCTGAGTCTTTGCGCAGGAGAAGGCCGCTGACTGCACACTTAGTCACTTTTTCTGCCGCTTTACCGCGGTCGCTTAATTCAGCGACCGCACCTGCTGGTAAGAGTTGAGCCGTTCACGCAGCGAAGTCAGCCACGCATCTGGTTCCTGGCGGCAGATTTCGGTGAGGATCGGCGTCAACACCAGTTCAGCTTCATGAAAGTCGGTCCACTCCGGCGGCTGCAGTGAAAAAGGATCGTTCATCAACCAGATCACCATCGGCGTCCAGGTGCGCGGGTCCAGCTGCAGATAATCCTGACAGCGCATCATATCGCGGGTCTGCACCACATCGGGCGCTACCTCCTTTCCCACCGCCGCGCTACTCATTGCCAATACGATGATTCCTGCCATCAGTCGTTTCCAAACCCATTTTCGCCAGAGTGTGTGCTTTTCTTTTGCCATTGTTATTATTTTACCTGCCAGCTGTCACCGGAGAGAATTCCCGGCAACTCACCTTAAAAAGAGCAGATTAATCGTTTGCATTTTTTTTAACAGCAGACAGCGCTGAAGTCAGTGAACGCCTGTTCCTACAACTGTCATCCAGATATGCAAATATATTCAACAAGCACTCATTCACAATATTTTCCCGGCCGAAAACGATTTGTGTTACAATTGCGCCTTATTCCGGCACCTATAAAAAATAATCCCCGCCGCACCTGCACCAGGCATCGCTATTCTTTTTTATATCAGGATTTACGCCCCCATGAATGCGATAATCATTGACGATCATCCATTGGCACGTATTGCCATTCGCAACCTTCTCGACACCAACGGCATTACCGTCGCGGCAGAACTCGACAGCGGCGCCCATGCGGTGCAGACCGCAGAAAGCATGCAGCCTGACCTGCTGATCGTCGACGTCGATATTCCCGAGCTCAGTGGCATCGACGTTCTGGAGCAGCTGCGCAAACGCCGCTACCAGGGAAAAATCATCGTCATTTCCGCAAAGAATGAACGATTCTACGGCAAACGCAGCGCCGACTGCGGGGCCAATGGTTTTGTGAGTAAAAAAGAGGGAATGAATAATATCCTCGCCGCGATCGACGCGGCCAATAATGGCTACAGCTATTTCCCTTTTTCACTGGAGCGCTTCTGCACACACGGCATCACCGATCAGGACCGGCTGGATACGCTGTCAACGCAGGAGATGAAGGTCTTCCGCTATATCCTCTGTGGCGTCGACTACACCACCATCGGCAGCAAAATGAATATCAGCAATAAAACGGTAAGTACCTATAAGGTCCGTCTGATGGATAAATTAGGCTGCAGCTCCCTGCTTGAGCTTTATGACTTTGCGCAACGCAATAAAATAGGGTGATGGCATGGTGGTTCGTCTTATTTTATCCGTCGTTGTCGGGCTGACGCTGAGCCTCTCTCCTGCCGCGTATGCCATGAAACAGCTGGAGCTGAAGAGCCATTCTCATATCGCGGCGATCGATATCCCGCTTAGCGTTAAGGAGAAAGCCTGGCTTGCCGGACAACCGACGTTAACCATCGGCACCTGGCTTCCCGAGATGACGCCCATCGTCTATGACGGCGATGAGGAAAGCTATCAGGGGATTAACGCCGACTATCTGGCGCTGATGAAGCGCAGCCTCGGACTGAAGGTGATTATCCGCCAGTATGACACCGAGCAGCAGGCGCTGGCCGCCCTGGACGATCGGCAGGTCGATACCTTGCTCACTCAGGTGGCGCACCGGGATGCGCTCACCGCGGGCCTGGAGCGAACCGCGCCGCTGATTAAAACCTGGCCGGCGCTGGTTACCTCGCTGAAATCCCCCCTGCCGCCGCTGACCACTGACCGCCGCGTTACGCTGGCCTGCACCCGCGAATGCGCCTTTTTCGATATTATTCAGCAGGCGTTTCCCAACGCCAAAATCACCCTTTACGATAGCGACTACCAGGCGCTTGCCTCGGTGGTCAGCGGTGAAAATCAGTATTTCATTGGCAACAACATCACTACTGGCCACTGTATCTCGAAGTATTTCTCGCAATCGTTGGTCATTGCGCACTATTTTCGTCAGCAGGAACAACACAACCGCTTCGTCACCCGCGACGATCGGCCGGAGTTACACCAGATCCTCGATCGTTTCATTCATGCCATCGACAGCGATACCGCGATGCGGATCATGCAAAACTGGCTCAACCGCGGCGATCTGTCGTTTCTCAATACCCCCCTCCCCTTTAGCGCCGAGGAGCAGCGCTGGCTGCAGAAGCATCGTCGCGTCCGCCTGCTGGTCAACCCCTACTTTCCGCCCTTTACCCTGGTGGATGACGAAGATGAGCTACGCGGCATCATGGCCGATATGCTGAATATTTTCTCACTGCAGACCGGACTACAGTTTGAACCCATCCTGGTGCGCAATCGCCACGATCTGGCAAAGCGCATGGAAAAAGAGGACTGGGCGATCATGCCCGCCGCCACCCTCAATTCGCAGCCGCAGGACTATGTCACCCTCAGCGATCCGCTCATTAACGTGGCTTTTGTGCTGGTCGCTCGCGGCAGCGCGCCTGACCAGCATCTGCTGACGCGAGCGGCGCGGATCGCCCTGCCAGTGGGGCCGCTTGCCGCCCACGACCTGAAAGCGCGCTTTCCACAGGTCAACTGGGTGGAGACAGATAACATTGGTATCGCCATGAAGATGGTGGAAGAGGGCGAAGTGGATGCCGCAGTGGCCTCGGAACTCTCCGCCCGCTATATGATCGATCATTACTATCCACAGGGTCTGCACTACACCCGCATCGACGGACTCCCGGTCGCCGCCATTCGGTTGGCCATCCCGCGCGATGAACCGGTGCTGGCCGCCATTCTTGGCAAAGCGCTGCAGGCGATTCCGCCACGGGATATTCTGCAGATGACCGAGAAGTGGTCGAAAATATCCAGCCAGCAAATTGAGAACTGGAGCCAGTACAGCCGACAGTTTTACCAGTTGATCGCCTTTGCGCTGGTGCTGATCGCCATCAGCCTCGGCTGGGGACTCTCCCTGTGCCGGGAAGTGCGCAAACGCAAAGACTCCCAACAGCGGCTGGAAGAAGAACTGGCGCAGAAGGAGGCGCTCTCCCGGGCGCTGGAGCACGAGAAAGATAAAGCGATTCAGGCGACAAAAGCGAAGAGCCGCTTTCTGGCCAGCATGAGCCACGAGCTGCGCACGCCGGTGAGCGCCATTGTCGGCTTTCTGGAACTGCTGGCGAACCCGGAGCTGAACATCGGCCAGCGTAAAGAAGCGATCGAGCTGGCGGGGTCAACGGCGCAAACCCTGCTGGGGCTTATCGGCAATATTCTTGATATCGACAAGATTGAATCGGGAAAATACCAGGTCACCCCGCAGTGGAGCGATGTCGCACAGTTAGTGTCGCAGCAGTGCCACACCTTCGGCGCGCTGGCGCAGCAAAAGGGCATCGTTCTGCACCACCATAACGCGCTGCAGGAAGGGACCATGCTGTGGCTCGACCCGCAGGCGCTACGGCAAATCCTCAATAATCTCATCGGCAATGCGCTGAAGTTCACCGCCGAGGGCGCGATTCAGGTCAGCTGCCGGCTGGTGCAAGCGGATGAGACGCAGGGGGAGCTGACCCTCACCGTCAGCGACAGCGGCTGCGGGATCAGTGAAGCAGAGCAGGCTACCCTCTTCCACCGCTATGCTCAGGCACGCCAGGGGCGCCAGCAGACCGGCTCCGGACTGGGGTTGGTCATTTGCAAAGAGCTGGTTGCGCTGATGCAGGGTCGGCTGGAGATGGTCAGTCACCCGGGTGTAGGAACAACTTTCACCCTCACTCTGCCGGTCAAGGCGAGTCGCTGCGCGATTCATGCGCCGCAGGCATTGCCCGCCAGGCCGCAGGCCCTGCCCGGGCTGGCGATTTTGATAGCGGACGACCATCCCACCAACCGGTTGCTGCTTAAACGCCAGCTCAGCACCATCGGCTATAGCGTCGATGAAGCCTGCGACGGTGAAGAGGCGGAGAATAAGCTCGCCAGCAAACATTACGATCTGCTGATAACGGACCTCAATATGCCGAAGAAAGATGGTCTGGCGCTGGCGGCCTCGTTACGCCGTCGCTATCCGGGCCTGGTCATTTGGGGCGTGACCGCCAGCGCACTCCCGCAGTCGCGTGAGGCATGTCTGACCAGCGGGATGAATATGTGTCTGTTTAAGCCGGTGTCGGTTCAGACGCTGAGCCATGAGCTCAGCCGTTTAGCGGAGGGCCGCGCATCTCCTAACGTCACCCGGCACCTGAAGCTCAGCGTGCTGACCGAAAATACCGGGGGAGACCAGGCGCTGATGACTGAAATGCTGGAGACGTTCCGCGATGCGTCGGCCACAGATTTGCAGGCCGCCGGACAGGCTATCGTCCGGCATGAACCGCAGATCTTTCTGCGGGCGCTGCACCGTCTGCACGGTTCAGCACAAATTCTGGGGATTACTGCGCTACAACAACTGTGCGCCCCTTTTGAGGCTAAGCGACCTGATTCGCTGACGCCGGCAAGCTGTCTGGAGGTGGTACAGCACATCACCGGCGTCATGCGCGAGATCGACGGCGAAATCAACGCCCTGATCGGCCGCTAGCCGTTCCGCTCGGGCAGTCCGCTGCCCGAGCGTTAAGGGGACATCCTTGTCAGTTTCTTCCTCTGCGCTCTCTCAGGGTGGAACGAGGATCAGTTACCTGCCACCAGCATCTCGCTATCCACCACAATGCCCTCTTCAGCGCCTTTCAGCACCAGATTCGCTTCGTAATACTTCCCGGCTTTCAGCAGTTTTTGCGCCTGCGCCACCGCTTTGCGGGTCTGGTTGAGCGGCATCAGATACTGGTTCTCGATCACGCCAATGCCGGCCAGGCGCAGGGTATCGATAGCCCCTTTCTGGTCACCTTTCGCCAGCTTTTCGTTGGCAGATTTAATGGCACTCTCTTTTTCCGGCGTGGCCACGTAGTCTTCAGACAGGGCGACGGTCGCGTTGATCACCACATAGCGATCGGCGATCATTTTTGCTGTGGCGTCAGTTTTCACGAACTTTGCCCAGCTGGCGTCATCGGCGGCCAGCAGCGCGGCGGCGTCGTCTGTCAGTTTTTTGGCGCTATCCGGCTGGCCGTGGAACAGCGCCAGACGGGCAAACTGGACGTCGCGCATTGCGTTCGCGCCCTGCACCGCCACCTGCAGCACATCGGCAGCTTCTTTCTGAACCTGTGCCGTGGCCGCCGTGGCTGGCGCTGCCGTCGCGCTGTCTGCCGCCCACACCGGAGAGGTACTCATCATGGTTGCCAGCAGGCTCGCCAGAATAACTTTTTTCATTGTTGACTCCTGATTAAAATCGGTAAGCATCACCAAACGCAGCCAGCTTAAAAAATATCGTGGTTATTGAGAATCAGAGCCCGGAAGCGATATTGCGGGCCTTGTCTGACAGCTGTCAGACAAGGCGTATAAAGTGACCTCGGCGCTCTTATTTACGCCAGGCGATAGCGCGGCCTACTATTTTCATTAGACATTTATTTTGGCCCGCTGAATAAACCATACATTTATTTCAGCGCCAGGCCGCCAACTGGGATCTGCGGAGCAATTATGTTTATGTTTAGCCATTACACCTTAAATGCGTTTAGCCCACGCGTCTTCTTACGATATAAACGGCATGCCGGCATGATGGCCGCCCTGCTGTTTATCTGCGGGGCTTGTTGCCTGGCCTGGCCGTTGGTCGCTGGTTGGTATCTCGCCGTCGTCACCGGCATGTTGTTGATGATCTGTGGTTTCTATTCGCTGTACAGCTTGATTGTCTTCCGTCAGCAGCACTGGAAATCGCGCCTGGTGGCGCTGATCTTCGCCATTGCCTGGATCGTGCTCGGCCTGAGCTTTGTCGTCAATCCCCTCAATGGCATGAGCAGTCTGGCCTTCTTATTCGGCTTTTTATTTGTTCTCGGCGGTATTTCCCGCATCGTCAGCGGATGTAAAACCCGAAAACAAAGCGGCGCTGGCTGGAATATTTTTATCGGTTTGCTGGATTTAATTATCGCCTGCCTGTGGCTGGCAATGAACCCGCAGCAAAGCTGGTTATTTATCACCGCTTTTATCGGCGTTGAAATGATATTTAGCGCCATCGGCTTTCTGGTCCTGCGCAATAAGATGAAGCATGCTCAGGCTTAAGCCGTATTTTATCACTGGAGAAGAAAATGAATTTACCTAAAGCACTCGTGTTGACCGCGGCGGCCACCACATTCTGTCTGATGACCAGCCCGGCGTTTGCGGTTCAGGAAACCACACCGCAGAATATGACCTGTCAGGAATTTATGGATATGAACCCGAAAAGCATGACCCCCGTGGCCTTCTGGGTCGTGAATCGCAACACCGACTTCAGCGGCGGCGACTATGTCGACTGGCATGAAGTCGAGACCGTCTCGGTGCCAAAAATGTTGCAGCAGTGCCACAAGAACCCCGCCGCTAAACTCGGCGACCTCAGCGCGGCCATCAAAAAATAATCCTGCTCCCCGGCGTCCCGCCGGGGAAAGTTAACCTCGTTACCCGCCGTGACGCGGCAGGCCCCGTCTCACTTATCGATACCGCATTCGCACGGCAGATGGTGGCCGATAAGCTTGCGGTATAAAAACGCCCCCATAATCGCCCCCACCACCGGCGCCAGCAGCGGCACCAGAAAGTAGGGGATCGCCAGCCCGCCGGTAAAGGCGATCGAGCCCCACCCGGCCAGACCGGTAAACAGTTTAGGGCCGAAATCGCGCGCCGGATTCAGCGCAAAGCCGGTTAGCGGTCCCATCGACGCGCCGATCACAGCGATCAGTAAGCCAATCAGCAACGGCGCCAGCGGCCCGCGCGGAATTCCGTTGCCGTCGTCGGTCAGGGCCATGATCATCGCCATCAGGATAGCCGTAATGGTGGTCTCCACGACAAACGCCTGTGTAAAGGTGATATGCGCATGCGGGTACGTGGAAAAGACCCCGGCCAGGTTAAGGCTGGCGGCAGTGCCGCGAACGATATGCTGACTCTGTTCAAGATCGAGAAACAGCTGACGATAGAGCCCATACACCAGCGCGGCGGCGCAGAAAGCCCCGGCCGTCTGCGCGACAATAAACGGCAGTACCTTGCGGCGTTCAAAACAGGCGAACAGCCACAGGGCAATGGTCACCGCCGGATTAAGGTGCGCGCCAGAGACGCCGGCCGTCAGGTAGATGGCCATGGCGACGCCAAGGCCCCAGATAATACTGATCTCCCACTGACCAAAGCTGGCCCCGGCGACCCGCAGCGCAGCGACACAGCCCGCGCCGAAGAAGATGAGCAGTCCGGTGCCAAGAAACTCGGCCACGCACTGCCCGGTTAAGGTAGAAGTCTGGTTCATTATCGGCATCCTGAAATAGCACGTTAAAGAGAGAGGCTGGCGCGAGCGCCCGTTTAATTCGCCTGACCGGCCAGTACCAGCCCGGTGGCGACCGCATTGCGCGGCCCTTCTGTTCCCCGAATATTGCCCTGCCCGGCGACCACGCCATAATGCGACAGGGCTTCCGTGATAAGCTGCGGGATCTCAAAGTCCAGCGATGAGCCGCCCACCAGCACCACAAAGGCGATATCGCGGATGGAACCGCCGGGTGAAACCTGGCGCAGCGCGCGCAGGCAGTTGGTGACAAAGACTTTCTCTTTCGCCTGGCGGCGCACGAGACGAATTTTTTCCAGCGGACTGGCGTTATCGATCGGCACCAGTTCGCCCTCCTTGATGTACACCACTTTGGCGAACACCGCCGGGCTAAGGGCTTGCCGAAAGAACTCCACCGCGCCATTCTCGTGGCGGATACTGAACAGACTTTCCACTTTGGCCAGCGGGTATTTTTTTATCGCTTCCGCCAGCGAAAGATCCTCGAGGCCCAGCTCGGTTTTAATCAGCAGGCTGACCATATTCCCCGCCCCGGCGAGATGCACCGCCGTTATCTGCCCCTCCGCGTTGACGATCGCCGCATCCGTCGAACCGGCACCAAGGTCGAGGATCGCCAGCGGCGCCGCACAGCCGGGAGTGGTTAACGCCCCGGCGATGGCCATGTTGGCTTCCACGCCGCCCACGACCACCTCCGTCTGCAGTCGGGCGCTCAGTTCGCGGGCGATAACCTGCATCTGCAGACGATCCGATTTCACCATCGCCGCCATCCCGACGGCATTCTCCATGGCGAACTCGCCAGCCATCCCGCCCTGCACCTTGCGCGGAATAAACGTATCCACCGCCAGCAGATCCTGGATGTATATCGTGCTCATCTCATGGCCGGTCAGGGACGCCATCACTTTGCGCACCCGCTCGAGCATACCGCCGGCATGGGTACCCGGTTCGCCGCGGATGTCGCGTACCGGAGCGCAGGCGCTCATCGCCTGCATGATCGCTTCCGCGCCCTCGGCGACATCGGCCTCTCCGCGGCGCTTTTCACCGCTAATGTAGAGGTTGCCCGCCGGGATCACCCGCGACTGCACATCGCCCTGCGGGGTCTTGAGCACCACCGCTGAACGGTTGCCAATCAGGGCGCGGGCGATGGGGACGATGGCCTGGGTCTCTTCCGGACTTAGCCCGAAGAAGGTGGCGATCCCGTAGGGATTCGACAGGATCCGCACCACCTGGCCCGGCGCAGCCACTTCCACCGCCGCCATCACCCCCTCGGGGACCTGCTCCAGCAGCGTCACTTCATCCACCACCGGCAGGGTTTTACGCAGGCGGTTGTTCACCAGCACGCCGTCGTCCTTTTTGAGGATCGCCGCCACGACGTTGATCCCCCGGTCAAGTGCCTCATTGAGCAACCACACTGCGTCAAGGAAATCGACGGCGTCGTCAATCAGTACGATCCACCCCTCGGCATACTGCGCCGCCGACAGCGTCGCCAGCCGCCCGAGGGCGATGGTCGTCCCCACGCCAACGCCCACCCCGCCCGGGGTTTGCGGGTTATGACCGATCATGGTCGACTCGGTGATAATGGTCTCGGTGATGGTCTCCATGGCCACATCGCCAATCACCGGCGCGGCTTCATTAAGGTAAATGCGAGCCACATCGGCCATTGACCACGGCGTCTTCGCCAGGGCCTGCTCCAGCGCGGCGAGGGTCCCGGCGATATTGTCCCGCGTCCCTTTCATGCCCGTCGTCGCGACGATCCCGCTGGCAACAAACGCCCTCGACTGCGGGTCGTCGGACGCCAGCGCCACCTCGGTGGTGGCGTTGCCGATATCAATCCCGGCTATTAACGGCATGCTGACCTCCGCTTAACTTCCTTTACGCAGCTTATGCCGCTGCTGATACACTTCCGCCGACTCCCGGACAAAGGCGGCATTCACCGTCGCATGCCAGGTGTGCTCCAGCTCGTCGGCGATCGCCAGCAGCTCCGCCCGTGAGGAGCGGAACGGGCGCAGCGCGTTATAGATAGCCAGAATGCGCTCGTCAGGAATGGCAATAAGCTCCGCCGCGCGGCGGAAATTGCGCGCCACCGCATGGCGCTGCATCTGCTCGGCAATCTGCGCCTGGTACTCAAGGGTCTGGCGGGAGATCCGCACATCCTGCGGGCCCACCTCGCCAGAGAGCACTTTCTCGAGGGTGATGTCGGTCAATGGTTTGCCGGTAGGCGTCAGGATATGCTCCGGGCAGCGGGTCGCTAACGGATAATCCTGCACGCGCATGGTTTTCTCGCTCATGGTCATTCCCTTACTAAGTCGACGTGCAGGGTGACGGGCTCGGCGTCCTGCACCACATGTTTGGTCTCTTTGATATGAAACAGGGCGGCTTTGGCCATAAATTTCGGCCGCACCATCTGGTCGTTCACCACCGGCACCGGCGAAGGTGACTCTTTGCGCGCATAGCGCGCGGCGTTTTTGCCAATCTGCCGGTAGGTCTCCAGCGTCAGCAGCGGCGCCTGGGAGAACAGCTCCAGGTTGCTGAGCGGCAGCAGATCGCGCTGATGGATGACCGTGGTCCCCTTCGACTGGATACCAATGCCGATCCCCGAGCCGCTCAGGTTCGCCGCATCCCAGGCCATAAAGGAGACATCGGACGTGCGCAGAATGCGCACCACCCGGGCGTGAAGCCCCTCTTCTTCCACACCGGCAATCAGCTCTTTGAGGATCGCGCCATGGGGCATATCGATCAGAGTGTGATGCTGGTGTTTATCGAAGGCAGGGCCGACACCAATCACCACTTCATCGGCGCGCTCATCGGCAGAAGCCGCCTCGCCCTCGCGGGTCTTCAGGGTAAAAGAGGGCTGATTTTGGGTTGTCTGTTGCACAGGAATACCGCCTTATTCAATGGTGTCGGGCTGAATCACGCCCGGAATATTTTTGATCTCCGCCCAGCGTTCGGCGGAGATGCGATAGCCGGTGCCCGGCCCCTGATAGTCATTGATGTCGTTGACCGCGCTCACCACCTCGAACTGCCGATCGAGAATGGCCGAGGTCTGCAGGTAATCGCCGGTGACCCGCTGGCGCAGCATATTGAGAATATTGCTGGCGATATCCTCAAAGCCGCTGCGGCTCAACGCACCGACAATATCGAGGCCGGTGATGTTGCGCTTCATCATCTCTTCCACCGCGTTCAGATCCTCCACCACGTTACGCGGCGGCATCTCGTTGCTGCCGTGCGCGTAGGTGGCGGCCTCCACCTCCTCGTCGGCGATCGGCGGCAGCCCCAGCTCGCGGAAAACCGCCTGGATCGCCCGCGCCGCTTTCTGACGAATGGCGATGGTTTCCGCCTCGGTCACCGGACGCAGACCGCCATCGACCATCAGGTCACGCTGCAGGATGTTGTAATCATCAAAATCTTCCGCATCGAAGTTCGAGCCGGCGAACATGTTGTCGTAGTTCGGCACCGCGCTGTAGCCGGAGAAAATAAAGTCGGTGCCCGGCAGCATCTGCATCAGGGTGCGCGCGGTGCGGCGGATATCCGAGTGGGAGAAGGTCTGGTCGTTGGCCGATGCCACCTCGAGATCGAGCATGGAGGCGATCAGGTTTTCCGCCAGCACCGCCCGAATGCCCGACGGCACGGCGCCGGTCATGCCGATGCAGCTCACCGCCCCGTTCTGCAGCCCCTGCACCCCAGCGCCTTTGGTAATAAAGATGCAGCGCGATTCGAGGTAGAGCATCGACTTGCTCTCCGAATAGCCCATCAGCGCTTCGGAGCCGGTGCCGGAGGTGTAGCGCATTTTCAACCCGCGGGAGGCGTAGGCCGAGGCGAGGAACGCCTTTGACCACGGCGTATCATCGCCGTCGGTAAATACCGCCTCGGTACCGTAGACCGACACCGTCTCGGCGTAGCTGGTTAAGCCACGCATGCCCAGCTCCAGCTCGGTGGCCTCTTCCACCGAGCATTGCGTCAACACGCCGGGGCGGCCGCACTGCGAACCGACCAACAGCGCCAGGGCGTTAAACGGCGCGTAGCGCGCGATACCGACCGTGGTCTCCTGCTCGGAGAAGCCGCGGATCCCGGCCTCGGCGGCGTCGGCGGCAATCTGAACCGGATTATCTTTGAGGTTGGTGACGTGGCATTGGTTGGAGGGGGTCCGACGGGCGCGCATCTTCTGCAGCGCCATCATCATCTCCACCACGTTCATCTGCGCCATCACTTCAACCGCTTTGGCCGGCGTGATGGCGGTGGTGATGGCAATGATCTCCTCCCGGCTGACGTGAATATCCACCAGCATGCGGGCTATTTCCAGCGCCTCCAGGCGCATCGCCTGCTCCGTGCGCTCAACGTTGATCGCGTAATCGGCGATAAACCGGTCGATCATGTCAAACTGGTCCCGGCGCTTGCCGTCCAGCTCGACGATCAGACCGTTTTCCACTTTTACCGACGAGACCGGGTCAAAGGGGCTTTCCATCGCGATCAGCCCCTCTTCAGGCCACTCGCCAATCAATCCGTCCTGATTAACAGGGCGCTGGGCCAGTACTGCAAATCGTTTTGATCTTTTCATTGTTCATGGGCTCAAAAGGTGAAATCCGCAGGCGGTAGCGAACACGCCGGGCCAGCGTCACCGCCCACCCGGCCATTACCGGCAATAGCGGAACTTTAAATGAGCCAGTGCTGAAAAAAATAAAATTAATTTCGTTTCAATTTGGCACGTTAAATCGGCAAACAGTTTCACTGTGAAACTCCATCCCCACGGCAAAAATAAAAAATGTGATCATCAGCAATGATATAAATCAATTAATTAAAAAAGCCTCCCCTCGCGTTTTTCCGAAGCCGTTTTAGACCTATTGACTAAATCATGGCGGGCGACAAAATAACGCTAACAAAAATAAAGCAAGCCAACCGACTGGTGATAGTTTTTTACTATCGCCCCCTACTGACTATGCGCGACAGCATTATCCTGGCGCGGGAGAGAATGATGGAAAAGAGCCAACAAGTTCAGACAATCACCCTGGCCGCCGCCCAGAAAATGGCGGCAGCGGTGCAACAAAAAGCCACTGAGATCAACGTACCTGTGGTATTTTCCGTGGTCGACCGCGGAGGTAATACGCTGCTTATCCAGCGGATGGACGAGGCCTTCGTCTCCAGCTGCGATATTTCCCTGAATAAAGCCTGGAGCGCCTGCAGCCTCAAACAAGGTACCCATGAAATTACGCCAGCGGTCCAGCCCGGACAATCTCTGTATGGTCTTCAGCTAACCAACCAACAGCGAATTATTATTTTTGGCGGTGGCCTGCCCGTTATTTTTAATGAGCAGGTGATTGGCGCCGTCGGCGTTAGCGGCGGTACGGTTGAGCAGGATCAATTATTAGCCCAGTGCGCCCTGGATTGTTTTTCCGCATTATAACCTGAAGCGAGAAGGTATATTATGAGCTATCGTATGTTTGATTATCTGGTGCCAAACGTTAATTTTTTCGGCCCCAACGCTATTTCCGTGGTCGGCGAACGCTGCCAGCTGCTGGGGGGGAAAAAAGCCCTGCTGGTCACCGACAAAGGCCTGCGGGCAATTAAAGATGGCGCGGTGGATAAAACCCTGCATTATCTGCGGGAGGCCGGTATAGAGGTGGCGATCTTTGACGGCGTCGAGCCCAACCCAAAAGACACCAACGTGCGTGACGGCCTCGCCGTATTTCGCCGCGAACAGTGCGACATCATCGTTACTGTGGGCGGCGGCAGCCCGCACGACTGCGGCAAAGGCATCGGCATCGCCGCCACCCATGAGGGCGATCTGTACCAGTATGCCGGAATCGAGACCCTGACCAACCCGCTGCCGCCCATCGTCGCGGTCAACACCACCGCCGGCACCGCCAGCGAGGTCACCCGCCACTGCGTCCTGACCAACACCCAAACCAAAGTGAAGTTTGTGATCGTCAGCTGGCGCAACCTGCCGTCGGTCTCCATCAACGATCCGCTGCTAATGATCGGCAAACCGGCCGCCCTGACCGCGGCGACCGGGATGGATGCCCTGACCCACGCCGTAGAGGCCTATATCTCCAAAGACGCCAACCCGGTCACTGACGCCGCCGCCATGCAGGCGATCCGCCTCATCGCCCGCAATCTGCGCCAGGCCGTGGCCCTCGGCAGCAACCTTCAGGCACGGGAAAATATGGCCTACGCCTCTCTGCTGGCCGGGATGGCCTTCAATAACGCCAACCTCGGCTACGTGCACGCCATGGCGCACCAGCTGGGCGGGCTGTACGACATGCCGCACGGCGTGGCCAACGCCGTCCTGCTGTCGCACGTGGCGCGCTATAACCTGATCGCCAACCCGGAAAAATTCGCTGATATCGCTGAACTGATGGGCGAAAACATAGCCGGACTGTCCACCCTCGACGCGGCGGAAAAAGCGATCGCCGCTATCACGCGTCTGTCGATGGATATCGGTATTCCGCAGCATCTGCGCGATCTGGGGGTAAAAGAGGCCGACTTCCCGTACATGGCGGAGATGGCCCTGAAAGACGGCAACGCGTTCTCGAACCCGCGTAAAGGCAACGAGCAGGAGATTGCCGCGATTTTCCGCCAGGCCTTCTAAGGGTTAACGAGGGGACCGTCATGACGCTTTCACCGCCAGGCGTACGCCTGTTTTACGATCCGCGCGGGCACCATGCCGGCGCCATCAATGAGCTGTGCTGGGGGCTGGAGGAGCAGGGGGTCCCCTGCCAGACCATAACCTATGACGGAGGCGGTGACGCCGGTACGCTGAGCGCGCTGGCGGCCAGAAGCTCGCCCCTGCGGGTAGGCATCGGGCTCAGCGCGTCCGGCGAGATAGCCCTAACCCATGCCCAATTGCCCGCGGACGCGCCGCTGGCCACCGGGCACATCACCGATAGCGGCGATCATCTGCGTACGCTCGGCGCCAACGCCGGGCAGCTGGTAAAAGTTCTACCGTTAAGTGAGAGAAACTGAATGTACCGTATCTATACCCGCACCGGGGATAAAGGCACCACCGCCCTGTACGGCGGCAGCCGCATCGAGAAAAACCATATTCGCGTCGAAGCTTACGGTACCGTCGATGAACTGATATCCCAGTTGGGCGTCTGCTACGCCACGACCCACGACGCCGGGCTGCGGGAAAGCCTGCATCAGATTCAGGAGACGCTGTTTGTGCTGGGGGCTGAACTGGCCAGCGATGAGCGGGGTCTGGCCCGCCTGAGCCAGACGATCGGCGAAGAGGAGATCACCGCCCTGGAGCGGCTTATCGACCGCAATATGGCCGAGAGCGGCCCGTTAAAACAGTTTGTGATCCCGGGGAAGAATCTCGCCTCCGCCCAGCTGCACGTGGCGCGCACGGTGGCCCGTCGGCTCGAACGCTTGCTGATGGCCATGGACCGCTCGCATCCGCTGCGCGACGCGCTCAAACGCTACAGCAATCGTCTGTCGGATGCCCTGTTCTCCATGGCGCGTATCGAGGAGACTAGGCCTGATGCTTGCGCTTGAACTGGCTGGCGTCAATATCGTACTGCTTCATTTTGCGCCACAGGGTAGTGCGGCCGATATTGAGCAGCTGCGACATCTCCTGCACCCGCCCGCTGGTCACCCGGGCGGCGTGAATGATGGCTTCCTTTTCGATGGCGCTAAAGGTCAGGCTGGCCGGCAGCAGCGATGACGCGCTATCCCCGCCCGGCCGCTCGGAAAAGAGATATTCCGGCAGATTACTCAGGCGAATGTGGCCGTTATCGCTGCTGATGGCGATGTTTTCAATGACGCTGTTGAGTTCAAAATCATTCCCCGGCCACGAGTAGGCCACCAGCTGCGCCAGCGCGTCATCGTCTACTTTCAGCCGCGAAGAGAAACGCTTCTCCAGGCTTTTCAGCCGGTTATGCACCAGCGACGGGATACTGTTGCGCCGGGCGCGCAGCGGCGGGATGACTATCTCGAACGAGTGCAGCGCATAGTACAGCTGGCGGCTAAAGCGGTTCTGTTCCACCAGGTTGGCCAGATCGACGGTGGTGGTGGCAATCACCTTCACATCCACCGGGATCAGGCGCCGGGCGTCGAGGCGAGTGAGCACCCCCTGCTTAATCACCTGCAGCAGGGCCGACTGCAGCTCCGGCGCCAGATACTCAATCTTTTCCAGAAACAGGGTGCCGCCGTTGGCCAGCTCAAGCCGGCTCAGGCGGCCATTCTCATCGTCAGTGGGGGCGCTGCCCATAAAGTCCTGGCCCAGCACGCTGTCGGCATACAGCTGGCAGTTGACGGCGATATAAGGGCCGCCCGCCCGTTCGCTTTCATTGTGGATGGCCTGGCTCAGCAGCTCTTTCCCAACCCCCTCTTCGCCGCATAGCAGCACCGGGAAGCCGCCGCGCGCCGCCTGACGGCCAAAGTGGATCAGGCGCCGGGTTTCCGGATCGTCGGCTGACATCTGCTCAAAGGTGTGGCTGACTTTACCCAGCTGGCTGGTCATCAGCTGTCGCATCTGCTCCACCGGGTGCAGGAGCAGGATAAAGCTGTTGCCTTGTGCTTCGACAATCGGTTTTAAGGTGATCACCGCGTCGACAAACTGATGCTGGCTTTCGAAAGTGACTTCAACGTGATTCAGGCCGCGGGCGTGCTTGATGGCGCGGCGCAACAGCGCCGGGAGGGTCACCAGATCGGCGATATTTTTTCCCTGGCTGGCCTGGGTATCAAGATGCAGCAGTCTTGCCGCCTGAACATTGAGAAACTGCAGGACGCCCTGCTCGTTCCACGCCATCACGCCATCGTCCATGCTCTCCAGCAGGCCATACATCTGATTGAGGTGGCGGTTGGACTCCGCCAGCAGGCTGTCGGTGAGCAGGGAATTCCCCACTTCGCGGGCGATGGCCAGCGTCAGGGAGAGGTCGGCGCTGGACTGCTGCTCCACCAGGCAGCCGAGGGAGATGGAGCCGAACAACCGCCCGTGGTTATCAAACACCGGCGTCGAACAGAAACTCCACGGCTGCAGCGCCTGCTTAAAATGCTGATCGCCGGCGGTGTTAATCGGCTGCCCCTGCATCGCGGCCAGTGACAGCGCGCAGCTGCCGATAATGCTCTCCGCGCAGTAGCTGCCGTCGCGAAATCCCAGTTCAGCCAGCTGCGCCAGGGTTTGCGGTTCACCGCAGCGACTCAGGATGCAGGCGGACTCATCAAGAATAAACAGCGCGCAGGGACGGCCGTCCATAAACTCCCAGGCGTCCTCCAGCGCCGCCTGACCAATGGTCAGCAGCGCAGTTTTACGCCGACAGATCGAGTCGAAGGTCAGGCCCTGGGCCTGGTGCGGCGTTTGCCAGGTTTCGCGCTGCATAAACTTGCTGCAGCGATGCCATGACTGGGCGATGACGGAAGAGACCGCCTTCCCGGTATCCTGAGTCTGAACAGTCATATCCTTTTCCGCGTTTTACCATAGAGAACCCCTCCGGCAGCAACTGCCAGAGGGGAGAAAGAAAAACCGCTGACCTGCGCCAGCGGTTTAGTCACAGCGAATTAACGCGCCAGCCACTGCTGGCCTAACAGATCGGCGGTGAGGATAGCGGCGTGAACGCTCTCCGGGGTCACTGCAAACGGCATATTGTGAATGGTTTCCCCTTCCGCGCAGGTGGCTTTCGCCACCGCGGCGATTTTCGCGTCGATCCCCTCTTTGACACCCATCTGCGCGAGCGTCACCGGCAGACCAACGCGCTGACAGAAGCCCAGCACGGTTTCAATCTCGTCCAGCGGGCTGTTCTGCAGCACCAGCTGCGCCAGGGTACCGAAGGCCACTTTCTCACCGTGATACAGGTGATGGCACTCTTCGAGGATAGTGAAGCCATTGTGGATCGCATGGGCGGCGGCGAGGCCGCTGCTTTCAAAACCAATGCCGCTGAGGTAGGTGTTCGCCTCGATGATGCGCTCCAGCGCTTCGGTCACCACCCCGGCCTGTGCCGCCAGACGCGCCTTTTCGCCCTCTGCCAGCAGCGTATCATAGCACAGGCGGGCGAGGCTCAGCGCCGCCTCGGTGGACTGCCCCCCGGCCATGCTGGTGGCGCGCGCATCGTAGCAGGCCTTGGCCTCAAACCAGGTGGAGAGCGCATCGCCCATGCCGGAGACCAGCAGACGCACCGGCGCTTTGGCAATAATCGCCGTGTCCATCACCACCATATCCGGGTTTTTCGGATAGATCAGATATTCTTCAAACTCGCCCGCTTCGGTGTAGATCACTGACAGCGCGCTGGTCGGCGCATCGGTTGAGGCGATGGTCGGGATCACCACCACCGGCAGCTTCTGGTAATAACCGATCGCCTTCGCGGTATCGAGGGTTTTACCGCCGCCGATGCCGACCACGCCGCGGCAGCCCTGTTTTTGCAAAATCGCCATCAGCCGGTTAATTTCCGCATGGCTGCATTCGCCGTTAAACCGTTCCGCATGGCAGCGAATATCGTGACTCTGCAGGCCATTCACCACTTTCTCCCCCGCCAGCTTCATCACGAAGTCGTCGGCGATGACGAAGAAGCTCTCCGCCAGGTTTTTGGCATATTGACCGAACAGGACAGCAGCATCAGGACCCTGAAGATATTTGGCTGGAGATTGAATAACTTTTAGCATTCCTTTCACCCTCAAATAAGTGCGCATGTAGACATGATGAGCCCTGGCGTTATCCGCGCCGGCCGGTAAAACGCGGCCTGAATGGAACGGTACCGGAGCAGTGCGATCACTGTAGGGCCGGCAGGGAACAAAAAAATCTTTCACCTTTTTGTTCTGATATGAAACACAGCTTAAATTTTTACGTTTCATATTGGAACAAAAAACCCTACTCTCCGTCAGGATTGCGATCGCGATCCGCTCCTCTGCCGCATAATGCCCTTACCATCCCCCTTTTTCGGCCGTCTTTTCTCCCACTGTCGGATGAAAATCAGCAAAAAATTTTTTCCCACCCGCTTCGTCAGCCCCCCCTGACCGGCGCCTATGGCAGGAGAAAAAAAGCGCGCCAGCTCGCATTTTCATCGTTTCCTCAGCAAAAACGTTCCATAAAGAAACAAAACCAGGAAGCAATGTTTCGTAATGGAACCTAATCGCAGGGGCATTCTTTTTTTCGCCCGCTCAGCCAGAATCATCATATCGCCAGGCACGCTGCACCGTCAGACGATACCCCTACACGATGACCGCCTCCGTCAGCAGAGAGGCTGCATCGAACCTTCTCCAACGGAGCACTGAATAATGAAAAAGCTGATTAACCGTGTTGAAGATGTACTGAATGAACAATTACAGGGGCTGGCTAAAGCCCATCCGCAATTGACCCTGCATCAGGACCCGCTGTATGTCACCCGCGCCGACGCGCCGGTGGCCGGCAAGGTTGCCCTGCTCTCCGGCGGCGGCAGCGGCCATGAGCCGATGCACTGCGGCTACATCGGCCAGGGGATGCTCTCTGGCGCCTGCCCGGGGGAAATCTTCACCTCGCCGACGCCGGACAAAATGTTCGAATGCGCGATGCAAATTGACGGCGGCGAAGGCGTTCTGCTGATTATCAAAAACTACACCGGCGACATCCTGAACTTCGAAACCGCCACCGAGCTGCTGCATGAGAGCGGCATTAAAGTCACCACCGTAGTGGTCGACGACGACGTGGCGGTGAAAGACAGCCTCTATACCGCCGGTCGCCGCGGCGTTGCCAATACCGTGTTGATCGAAAAACTGGTCGGCGCCGCCGCCGAGCGCGGCGACTCGCTGGAAGCCTGTGCTGAACTGGGCCGCCGCCTGAACAATCTCGGCCACTCGATTGGTATCGCCCTCGGCGCCTGCACTGTACCCGCCGCCGGGCAGCCCTCCTTTACGCTGAAAGATGACGAGATGGAGTTTGGCGTCGGCATTCACGGCGAGCCGGGCATCGACCGCCGCCGCTTCAGCTCGCTGGACCAAACCGTCGATGAGATGTTCGATACCCTGCTGGAAAACGGCGCCTACAGCCGCACGCTGCGCCAGTGGGATACCGTCAAGGGCGCGTGGCAGGAAGTGAAGCAGAGCAAAACCGCGTTGCAAAACGGCGACCGGGTTATCGCGCTGGTCAATAACCTCGGCGCCACCCCGCTTTCTGAACTGTATGGCGTGTATAACCGCCTCGCCCAGCGCTGCGAAGCGTCCGGCATCATCATCGAACGCAACCTCATCGGCAGCTACTGTACCTCACTGGATATGTCGGGCTTCTCCATCACTCTGCTGAAAGTGGATGATGAGACGCTGGCGCTATGGGACGCCCCGGTTCATACCCCGGCGCTGAACTGGGGAAACTAAGGAGCACACCATGTCACTGAACAGAACGCAAATCGTCGACTGGCTGTACCGCTGCGGCGATATCTTCACCAAACAGAGCGACTTTCTCACCGGCCTCGATAAAGAGATCGGCGATGCCGACCACGGCCTCAATATGCACCGCGGCTTCAGCAAGGTGGTGGAAAAGCTGCCGTCGATCGCAGATAAAGACATCGGCTTTATTCTCAAAAATACCGGTATGACGCTGCTCTCCAACGTTGGCGGCGCCAGCGGCCCGCTGTTCGGCACCTTCTTTATTCGCGCCGCGCAGGTCACCCAGGCCCACCAAAGCCTGACCCTCGACGAACTGTACCTGATGATCCGCGAAGGCGCGGACGGGGTGGTCAACCGCGGCAAAGCGGAGCCAGGGGATAAAACCATGTGCGACGTCTGGCTGCCGGTGGCGGACTCCCTGCGCCAGTCCAGCGAGCAGCACCTGTCGATCGCCGCCGCGCTGGATACCGCCTGCGAAGTGGCCGAGCGCGCCGCCCACGCCACCATCACTATGCAGGCGCGTAAAGGCCGCGCCAGCTATCTCGGCGAGCGCAGCATCGGACATCAGGATCCCGGCGCGACCTCGGTGCTGTTTATGGTTCAGATGCTGGCCGCCGCCGCCAAAGAGTAAGGAAATCGCGATGGTAAACCTGGTTATTGTTTCTCATAGCGCCCGGCTGGGCGAAGGTGTCGGAGAACTGGCCCGGCAGATGTTAATGAACGATGGCTGCAAGCTGGCGATCGCCGCCGGGATCGACGATCCCGACAGCCCGATCGGCACCGATCCAATAAAAGTCATGGAAGCGATTGAATCCGTCGCCGATACCGATCACGTGCTGGTGATGATGGATATCGGCAGCGCGTTGCTCAGCGCCGAAACCGCCCTCGATCTGCTCGATCCGGCGATAGCCGCGAAAGTACGGCTGTGCGCCGCGCCGCTGGTGGAGGGAACGCTGGCGGCCACCGTCAGCGCCGCCTCCGGCGCCGGGATCGACAAGGTGATCGCCGATGCCATGAGCGCTCTGGAAGCCAAGCGGATCCAACTGGGTTTACCTTCGCCAACCCCTGACGCCGCGCCAACGCCGACGCTTGCCGACGACGGCGACCGCAAATCGCTTGCGGTGATCATTCAGAACCACAACGGCCTGCACGTGCGACCGGCGTCGAAGCTGGTCGCCGCGCTGGCGGGTTTTAATGCCGATCTGCTGCTGGAGAAAAACGGGAAGTGCGTCAAACCGGACAGCCTCAACCAAATCGCGCTATTGCAGGTACGCCGCAACGATAAACTGCGCCTGCTGGCCCGCGGTCCGGATGCCGACGCGGCGCTGGCGGCGTTTCAGGCGCTGGCCGCCGATAACTTCGGTGAATCACCTGCGGGGCAACCGGCAGCGGCTCCGGCAACGCCCGAGCGCGTCGAAGGCGTTGCGCTGCGCTATCCGCTGGCCCTGATCCAGCCAGTCAGCCCGGCTGCCGCCGATGTCGCCCGCGAACAGCAGCGCCTGCGCCGGGCCATTGACCAGACGCTGGCGGATCTCACCGCCCTGACCGAGCTGGCAGAAAATAAATTGAACGCCGACATCGCGGCGATCTTCGCCGGGCACCAAACTCTGCTCGATGATGACGATCTGTTTGATGCCGCCAACGATCGTCTGCTCACCGAACAATGCTCGGCGGAATGGGCGTGGCATCAGGTGCTGATGGAGATCAGCCACCAGTACCGCCAGCTGGATGACCCCTATCTGCAGGCGCGCTACATCGATATCGAAGATATTCTGCAGCGCACCCTGCGCCATCTGCAGGGTATTCAGGAGACGCTGCCGACGCCCGGCGAGCCGACGATTATTATTGCCGACAACATTTATCCATCGACCGTCTTACAGCTGGATGCCAGCCTCGTCAAAGGCCTGTGCCTGCGCGACGGCAGCGAACAGGCCCACGGCGCGATTATCGCCCGCGCCGCGGGGATCGCCTGGCTGTGCCTGCAGGGCGAGGCGCTGAATGATATTCAGCCTGGCGAAGCCATCGCGCTCGATATGCGTAACCAACGCCTTATCCGTGACTAAAATTCACGTTGACCGTTACCGCTCCGGAGGCCTGCCTCCGGAGGGTGAGTTTTCGCTTATTCTTCAGGAACCACTATGTCTCAATTCTTTTTTAACCAGCGCGCCAGCCTCGTCAACGATGTGATTGAGGGAACCATTATCGCCAGCCCGTGGAATAACCTCGCCCGGCTGGAGAGCGACCCGGCGATCCGGGTAGTGGTCCGTCGCGACCTGAATAAAAACAACGTAGCGGTGATCTCCGGCGGCGGCGCCGGCCATGAACCGGCGCACGTCGGCTTTATTGGTAAAGGCATGCTGACCGCTGCAGTCTGCGGCGATCTGTTCGCCTCACCGAGCGTCGACGCGGTGCTTACCGCCATTCAGGCGGTGACCGGCGAGGCAGGTTGCCTGCTGGTCGTCAAAAACTACACCGGCGACCGGCTTAACTTCGGCCTGGCGGCGGAGAAAGCGCGCCGACTCGGCTATAACGTTGAAATGCTGATCGTTGGCGACGACATTTCGCTGCCGGATAACAAACAGCCGCGCGGCATCGCCGGGACCATCCTGGTACATAAAGTGGCGGGCTATTTCGCCGAGCGCGGCTTCAACCTCGCCACCGTCCTGCGTGAAGCGCAATACGCCGCCAACCATACCGCCAGTATCGGGGTGGCGCTGGCCAGCTGTCATCTGCCGCAGGAAGCGGAAAGCGCGCCGCGCCATCAGGCCGGTCACGCCGAGCTGGGAATGGGCATCCACGGTGAGCCCGGGGCCTCAACCATCGCCACGCATAACAGCGCGGAAATCGTCAACCTGATGGTGGAAAAACTGACTGACGCCCTGCCGGAAACCGGCCGCCTGGCGGTGATGCTTAATAACCTCGGCGGCGTGTCGGTGGCTGAGATGGCGATCCTCACCCACGAGCTGGCCAACACCCCGCTGCAGGCGCGCGTTGACTGGCTGATAGGCCCGGCCTCGCTGGTGACAGCGCTGGATATGAAAGGCTTCTCGCTGACCACCATCGTGCTGGAAGAGAGTATTGAGAAAGCCCTGCTGTCGGATGTGGAAACCGCCAGCTGGCAGAAGCCGGTGCAGCCGCGGGCAGTTAACATCATGCCGTCCACTCTCGCCAGCGCGCGCGTCGACTTTACGCCCTCAACCAACCCGCAGGTGGACGATTACGTCGCGCAGGTGACCAGCACCCTCTCCGGCCTTGAAGCCCATCTCAACGCGCTGGACGCCAAAGTGGGCGACGGCGATACCGGCTCCACCTTCGCCGCCGGGGCGCGTGAGATTGCCGACCTGCTGCAGCGCCAGCAGTTGCCGCTAAACGATCTGCCAACGCTGTTCGCGCTGATCGGCGAACGCCTGACGGTGGTGATGGGCGGCTCCAGCGGGGTATTGATGTCGATCTTCTTCACCGCTGCCGGGCAGAAGCTGGGGCAAGGCGCCAGCGTGGCCGAGGCGCTGAACGCCGGCCTGGAGCAGATGAAGTTTTACGGCGGAGCCGATGAGGGAGACCGGACGATGATCGACGCTCTGCAGCCGGCGCTGGCGGCGCTGCTCGCCGAACCGGATAATCTGCAGGCCGCTTTTGCCGCGGCGCAGGCCGGCGCGGATCGCACCTGCCAGTCGGGCAAAGCTGGCGCCGGACGAGCGTCCTATCTCAATAGCGATAGCCTGCTCGGCAATATGGACCCCGGCGCCCACGCGGTGGCGATGGTGTTTAAGGCGCTCGCGGAACGATAAGTCTCCCCCGGTGGCGCAGCGCTTACCGGGGCGACGTCACACCGCCGCATGATAGGTCGGGAAAGGCGTTAGCCGCCACCCGACAAAAAAACGGCACCGCCGGTAGCCCGGATAAGGCGCAAGCCGCTATCCGGGTTTTACCACGATGGCTGTTTACTTGCTGTGCCAGTACGCCTGGGAACGCACCAGTTGCTGATCGATACTCTCGTCTTCAAAGCGTGCCAGCAGCGATTTCACCACCGCGCCTTCGCCGGTCAGCCAGATGAAATAATCCTCCGCCGGCACCTTAACCTGCGCCAGACGCTCGGCAACGAACGCCGGATTGTGGCCCACCACCCACTCGATGTTAAAGCCGTCGAGATCCGCCAGATAATCTTTAAATGACGCATCGGCGATTGTGACGATGGCTGTCACCTGCGGCGTCACCGGCAGCTGGCGTAATCCCAGCAGACGACGACGCAGCGCCGGCATGCCGGACTCATCGCAGACATACAGTTGCCAGGCATAATCTTCCGGCACCACCAGCGAGCCGCGCGGCCCGCCGATCACCAGCTTATCGCCCACTTTTGCTTCCAGCGCCCAACGGCTGGCAATTCCGCCATCGTGGATATAGAAATCGTAAGCCAGCTCGTGACGTTCGGCATCGTACAGCGGCGTATAGTCGCGGGTGGCTGGCCGCACGCCCTCGCCCCAGTCAATCCCCTCCTCGGTCACCTGCGGCGGGGCAAATGCCGCGCCCGGCTCCGGGAAGAAAAGCTTGGTATGATCGTCAAAGCCGCGGGAAGCGAAGCCTTCCAGCGCCTCGCCTCCCAGCACGATGCGCTGGAACGCCGCGCCAACGCGCTCCACACGCAGGACCGTCAGCTCACGGAAACGCAGCTCATTGCGGACACGCTGCGGGTACTTGTCTGCTTTTGTTTTTGTCATCATCGATTGCCTTCGTGAACGGTAAATAGATATATCTAAACTTGATGCAAATGATAATGATTGCCAACTAAAAAGAATGCAAGTCTTTTTTTGATATAGTCAAAACAAACCGCATCAAAATCCACAACCATAAAATAATTACATATATATCAATATATTAAAAAATAAATAGCAACCAGCATTGCGAACATTCATTTTTTAGATATAAATTAGATATATCAAAAACAGCAGGAGGTAACCATGCGACATCATCATGAAGAAGGGCGTGGGCCACGCGGGCGCCACGGTGACCCCAGCGAACACGGCGACCATGGCCGCCGCGGCGGCGGACGTCGCCAGCGTTTCTTTGGCCACGGCGAGCTACGGTTGATCATTCTGGACATCCTCAGCCGCAGCGCCAGCCACGGCTATGAGCTGATCAAAGAGATCGAAACGCTTACCCAGGGGAACTACAGCCCCAGCCCGGGAGTGATCTACCCGACGCTGGATCTGCTCCAGGACCAGGGCCTTATCAGCGTGGAAGACGACAACGGACGCAAAAAAATCGTCATCAGCGAGGAGGGAAAACAGCTGCACGCGGAGAACCAGGAGCATCTGGCCCATATCCAGGAGCGCCTGCAGGCCCGGATGGTCGGCTGTGAGTTGCGAAGAGATCCGCAGATGAAGCGCGCGCTGGAAAACTTCAAAGCGGTCCTCGACCTGAAAGTGAACCAGCAGGCCAGCAGTGCCGCCCAGCTCAAGCAGATCATCGGCATTATCGACCGGGCGGCGATGGAGATCTCTCAGCTCGACTAAGCCTCTTTTTTCACCACCGGCTGCCCCGTGCCAGGGCAGCCCGCACCACGGCGGATCGCCCCGCTCACCGCAGCAAGGCAGAAAATCTTGTCGGCTCAGGAATAAAACGTGCCAATAGTGGCGCAATGAGATTAAATTTTACACATTTCGTCTTTTACCTTGCATTTATCCCGATTTTCACCGCTTCTGCCGAACTGGCGTAATCCCTGCAATACTTAATCCAGTATCGTGTGATACGTCCGCCCCAGGAGCACATTTTGAACAGGTTACCTTCCAGCGCATCGGCTCTGGCCTGCAGCGCACACGCACTGAATCTCATTGAAAAGCGCACGCTTGATCATGAGGAAATGAAAGCACTTAACCAGGAGGTCAGGGAATACTTTAAAGAGCATGTGAATCCGGGGTTTTTAGAGTATCGAAAATCGGTCACAGCCGGCGGGGATTACGGAGCCGTAGAGTGGCAAGCGGGAGGGTTAAATACGCTTGTCGACACCCAGGGACAGGAATTTATCGACTGCCTTGGTGGGTTTGGCATCTTCAATGTAGGGCACCGTAATCCAGTTGTGGTATCCGCCGTCGAGAATCAACTCGCGAAACAACCGCTTCACAGCCAGGAGCTGCTGGATCCGCTACGCGCGATGCTGGCGAAAACCCTGGCAGCGTTAACGCCCGGTAAACTGAAGTACAGTTTCTTCTGCAACAGCGGTACCGAATCGGTGGAAGCGGCCATCAAGCTGGCGAAAGCCTATCAGTCGCCGCGCGGTAAATTTACCTTCATCGCCACCAGCGGCGCCTTCCACGGTAAATCGCTGGGCGCGCTGTCGGCCACCGCGAAATCGACCTTCCGCAAACCCTTTATGCCGCTGCTGCCGGGCTTCCGCCACGTGCCGTTCGGCGATATCAACGCCATGCGCACCATGCTGAGCGAGTGCAAGAAAACCGGCGACGACGTGGCAGCGGTGATCCTCGAGCCGATTCAGGGCGAAGGGGGCGTGATCCTCCCGCCAACGGGATATTTGCCGGCGGTGCGTAAGCTGTGCGACGAGTTTGGCGCCCTGCTGATCCTCGACGAAGTGCAGACCGGCATGGGCCGCACCGGCAAGATGTTCGCCTGCGAGCATGAGAACGTTCAGCCCGACATTCTGTGTCTGGCGAAAGCGCTCGGCGGCGGTGTGATGCCGATCGGCGCGACGGTGGCGACGGAAGAGGTCTTCTCGGTGCTGTTCGACAACCCGTTCCTGCACACCACCACCTTCGGCGGCAACCCGCTGGCCTGTGCGGCGGCGCTGGCGACGATCAACGTGCTGTTGACGCAAAACCTGCCGGCGCAGGCGGCGCAGAAAGGCGATATGCTGCTGGACGGGTTCCGCCTGCTGGCGCAGGAGTATCCGGACCTGGTGAATGAAGTGCGCGGGAAAGGCATGCTGATGGCCATCGAGTTTGTCGATAACGAGATTGGCTACGACTTTGCCAGCGAGATGTTCAGACAGCGGGTGCTGGTCGCCGGGACGTTAAACAACGCCAAGACGATCCGCGTTGAACCGCCGCTGACCCTCACCCTGGAGCAGTGTGAGCAGGTGCTGAAAGCGGCGCGTAAGGCGCTGGCGGCCCTGCGCGTCTCGGTTGAAGAAGCGTAATAAGTGCCCCTCCCCCTCTCTCTCAGAGAGAGGGGGAGGGTGAATGAATACCCTCACACCTGCGGTAACAGGCCGATAAAGCTGCGCTTCTGCCGCGGCTGCGACATCATCTCCTCCAGCTTTTCGACGCAGGCTAAATAGTGCGGCGTCTTCTTATGCGCCAGCACCGCCTCATCGTCTTTATAGGCTTCGTAGATAAAAAAGCGGGTTTTCACCTCGGGATCCTGCAGGACATCAAAGCGCAGGTTACCCGGCTCCTGCAGCGCGCCTTCGTGGTTGGCGCGAAACACCTCGAGAAACTCATCCACCCGCTCGGGTTTAATATTGATCTCCACCAGCGTGACGTTCATTTCAGCTCTCCCTGTTTTTCTTCCTGCCAGAACTGATACGCTTCGCGCGCGTTCAGATTCTCATGCACCACCTTTTTCACCGCCTTCAGCATCGCGCGCGGGGCGCTGGACTGGAAGATATTGCGCCCCATATCCACCCCGGACGCCCCCTGATCGATCGCCCGCCAGCACATCTCCAGCGCCTCGTGCTCCGGCAGCTTTTTACCGCCGGCGATAACGATCGGTACCGGACAGCTGGCGGTCACTTTTTCAAAGCCTTCCTCAACGAAATAGGTCTTCACAAACTGCGCCCCCATTTCGGCGGCAATCCGGCTGGCCAGCGAGAAGTAGCGCGCGTCGCGGGTCATCTCTTTGCCAACCCCGGTGACCGCCAGGACCGGCATACCGTAGCGATTGCCGGCATCCACCAGCTTGATGATGTTATTGATCGACTGATGTTCGTATTCGCTGCCGATATAGACCTGCGCCGCCACCGCGCAAACGTTGAGACGCAGCGCGTCTTCCATCGCCACCGCCACGCATTCGTTGGAGAGTTCGCTCAAAATCGAATTGCCGCCGGAGGCGCGGAGCACCACCGGCTTATTGGTGGCCGCCGGTACCTGGCTGCGCAGTACGCCGCGGGTGCACATCAGCACGTCGGTGTCGGCAAACAGCGGCGCAATCGACAGGTCGATACGCTCCAGCCCGGTGGTTGGCCCCTGGAAGTAGCCGTGATCGAAGGCCAGCATCACCGTGCGGTTGCTGTGCGGATTAAAGATGCGCGCCAGCCGCGACTGCATCCCCCAGTCCAGTGAACCACAGCCTTTCAGGGTATACAGCGTGTTCTGCTGCGGGCGGTCGATACCGAAGTCCTTACCCTCTTTGATGTCGTCTAAATCAGCCATCTCATCCTCCGTCAGAAGTCGTAGTTGTTGATGTTCTCTTTGCTGAACACCACGCGCTCCGGCAGCAGCACAATACCGTTGCCCTTCGCCTCATACTGGTAGCCCTGCACGCTATTCGGTTCGACCTTCAGCGAGCCGATATCTTTCACCTCAACGCTGTCGCCGACGTTTAGATCGCCCTTTTTCAGCAATCGATCGGCGACGTTAACCGCAATTTTGCCCTGCTGAACCACATCCCACAGGCCGAACGCTTTCACCGTGCCGCGCTCAACGTACGGGCGCATCACGTTCGGTGTACTAAAGCCGACGATCGCCACGCCCTGACGCTTGAGGTTCTCCGCCGCCTGCGCCGCCGCCGGCAGCGCATTGGCATCCGGCGCGATAATGGCGTCGAGATCCGGATACGCTTTTAAGATCCCCTCGGCGGTTTGCAGCGATTTGGTGGCATCGTTATAGCCAAACTGGGTGGTGACGATTTGCCACTGCGGATGCTCTTTTTCGATTTTGGCTTTGGCTTCCTTCACCCACTGGTTCTGGTCGGTTACCGTCGGGCTGGAGTAGAAAAACGCGACCTTGGCGGCAGGTTTGGTCACCTGTTTTTCCGCCATCTCGACCAGCAGGCCGCCGAGCTGCTGCGGCGTGCCCTGGTTGATATAGATGCTGCGGCACTCCGGCTTGGTATCGGAATCCCAGGTCAGGACTTTCACCCCGCGCTGCATCGCCCGCTTCAGCGCCGGGCACAGGCCGTCCGGCGAGACGGCGGAGACGATAATCGCGTTGTAGCCCTGGTTGACGAAGTTGTTGATAAGCTGCACCTGGCCGGAGACGCTGGGCTCGGTGGGGCCGTCATAGGTGACATCCACGCCCAGCGCTTTCCCCGCCTCTTTCGCGCCGTTGCCGCCGCTGGTAAAGAAGCCGACGCCGACCAGCTTAGGAATAAAGGCGATGCGGTCCGCCGCCTGTGCGGTAACCACGCTCATCGCCAGCGCCAGCACGATCAGTTTTAATTTCATTGTTATGCTCCGATTGTTTTATGCGAGAAAAGACGCCGCCAGGTCGCGCGCACCCATTCACGGTGCAGGCTCAGCGAGCGCCCCATCACCACCACAACCAACAGCGCCCCTGACAGCGCGCTCGACACCTGGTTGGGGATGCCGACCATCTGTAAACCCTGTTGCAGATACCCCACCAGCAATGCCGCCAGCGCGGTACCCAGTATCGATCCCGAGCCGCCGTAAATATTGGCCCCGCCGAGTACCGCCGCGGTCAGCGCCGGCATCAGCAGGTCGCGGCCTAAATCCGAACGCGCCGAGCCGAAATAGGAGACCATCACCAGCGCCGCGACCGCCGAGGCGACGCCAACCAGGCCATACAGCACGTACGGGATGCCGTTCACCGACAGCGCGGCATAGCGCGCGGCGCGCGGGTTTTGCCCGAGTAAAAAGAGGTGGCGGCCAAAGCGCCCGCGATGGGCCAACAGCCAGAAGAAAAAGGTGATAATCGCGAATAGCACCAGCGGCAGCGGCAGTCCGGCGAGGGTTAAATTGGCGAAGGCGGTGAAGCTATCGGGAAAACCGCCAATCCCCTCGTAACCGGTCGCGCCGGCCATCCCGGAAAGCAGCAGCGCGCCGCCGCCGTACAGATACAGCGTACCGAGGGTGATCACCAGCGGGCTGATGCCGGTGTAGTGAATCAGCGCGGCGTTGAATAACCCGCACAGCAGCCCCAAGAGCAACGTCAGCGATACCGCCAGCCACAGCGGCCAGCCCGCCTGGGTCATCACCCCGAGGGCGATGGCGCACAGGCCGATGGTCGAGCCCAGCGAAATATCAATCCCGCCGCTGATGATGACCAGCGTCAGCGGCAGCGCGACGATGCCGATGCAGATAAAGTCGCTGGTGCTAAAGAGCAGCATATTGAGATCCAGCATGCGCGGATTCAGCGCGCCGAACAGCAGGATCTCCACGATCAGCAACGCCAGCAGCGCGCTTTCCCAGTTAAGCTTCAGCTTCATTTAAGCCACCTCTTTGCTTTTGCGTTCGGGAAAGCGGGCAATCTGTTTGCCCCCTTTGTTACCGGGCTGGAAACGGCTGTACTTCAGCGCCCGCTGATGGCGGGCCAGGGCCTGGCGCAGGCGGCCATCGAGCACCAGCACGCCGAGCAGCACCAGGCCGGCGATAAAGTCGTTCCACCAGGCGGGAAGACGGAACAGCACCAGTACGGTGTCGATTTGGGTGAGGAAAAAGGCGCCGAGAAACGCGCCGAGCAGCGTGCCGGTGCCGCCGAGCAGCGAGATCCCGCCCAGCACGCAGGCGGCGATGGCTTTCATCTCCAGGCCGCTGCCGGTCTGATTAGGTACAAAACCAATTTGCGCGGCGAAGACGATCCCAGCGCAGGCCGCCAGCATACCGTTGAGGGTAAAGGCCAGCATCCGCGTGCGGTTGACCGCCACGCCCAGCTGGCGCGCGGCGGCGAGGTTATCGCCAACGGCGTAAAAATCACGACCAAAGGCGGTACGCGACAGCAGCCAGGCGCCCGCCAGCAGCAGCGCCAGCACCAGCCAGCCCAGCGGCGACACGCCGATAAACGCGGGCTCCGAGAGCGATTTCAGGCTGTCGGGCAAGCCCTCGATCCATTTCCCGCCGGTCCACAGCAGCATCACTCCGCGATACAACCCCAGCGTACCGAGCGTCGCGACGATCGCCGGGATGCGCAGCCCCACCACCAGCAGGCCGTTAAACGCCCCGGCCAGCGCGCCAATCGTCAGCGCGAAGGCGATAGCCGTCGCCAGCCCGTAACCGTTGTTCAGCGCCACGCCAACGGCGATGGCGCACAGCCCGACGGTCGAGCCTACCGACACATCAATATTGCGGGTCAGCATCACCAGCGTCGCGCCCAATGCCAGCAGGCAGAGGATCTGCGAGCTGGCGAAAATCATCGCCAGGGTCTGCAGGCTGAAATAGGCGGGATTGAGCGCCACCAGCACAACAAAGAGCGCCACGATGGCAAAGAAGGCGCTCAGTTCGCGATTCTTCAGTAACGTTTTCATGCCTGCCCTCCGAAGGCCAGGGTCATCATGCGATCGACGGTCACCGCCTGCCGCGCCAGTTCGCCGCTGTAGCGGCCCTGATGCATCACCAGCACCCGGTCGGCCAGGCCAACGAACTCATCCAGATCGCTGGAGATCATCAACACCGCCACATTTTGCGCGGCAACGCTTTTTAGCAGTTGATAGATATCGGCGCGGGCGGAGACATCCACGCCGCGCGTCGGCTCATCGACAATCAGCAGTAACGGATTGGCTTCCAGACAGCGCGCCAGCAGTACCTTCTGCTGGTTACCGCCAGAGAGAGTGCGCACCGGCTGATCGCCATCGGCCAGCTTGATCCCCAGCGCCCGGTGATAGCGCTCAACCACCGCTGCCTCCCGTTTCCCCTGCTGCCACCACGACGGCTGATTGAACATCACCGTGTTCCAGCGCACCGGCGCATCGAGAAACAGCCCCGAGACCTGGCGGTCTTCCGGCAGATAGACCAGCCCGCTGGCCAACCTGGCGCGGATGCTGTCGCGGCTAATCTCGCGGTTCTCCAGCCAGATCCGCCCGGCGCGCGGTGGGCGCAGGCCGTATAGGGTTTCGGCAAATTCGGTGCGCCCGGATCCCACCAGCCCGGCCAGACCGACGATCTCTCCGGCGCGGATCTCCAGATTGAGATCGATAAAACCTTCTCCGGTGAGATCTTCCACCCGTAGCACGGGAAAGTCCTGCGGTTGAGTACGCCGGTTTCCCGGTAGCGCCAGCCACAGCTTTTGCGTGTCGCTCAGCGCATGGTCGCGGCTGGCCGGCGTCATCGCGTTAATCAGTTGCTCATCGCGATAAGCCGCGGTCTCGCCGCTCAGCACCACCGCGCCATCGCGCATCACCGAAATATGGCTGGCAAGCTGGCGGATTTCGGGCAATTTGTGTGAGATAAAGACGATCCCAACCTCCAGCGCCTGTAACGCGCGGATCTGGCGAAACAACCTCTCGGTTTCACCCGGCGTTAAAGAGGCGGTGGGTTCATCCAGGATCAGGATCCTGGCCTCGCGCATCAGTCCGCGCAGGATCTCGACCATCTGTTGATCGGCTACCTCGAGCGTGCTGGCGCTGGCGTCGAGGTTGATCTGGCAGTTCAGCTGCTGCAGTTTGTCCTGCAACCGCGCGGCGATGTCCGCCCGCTTCGGCAGGCGGAAGAGAATGTTCTCGCGCACGCTGAGGTTGGGAAACAGCATCGGCTCCTGCGGCACCAGATAGATGCCTAACTGATGAGCCAGCGCCGGATTGAGGCGCGCAAACGCGCGTTCGCCGATCGTCAGTTCACCGCTATCCGGCGTTTCGACGCCGGCGATGATCTTCATCAGCGTCGATTTACCCGCGCCGTTGCCGCCCATCAGCGCATGCACCTGGCCCGCGCCTAGCGTGAAATCGATGCCCTTCAGCACCGCAACGCCGGAGAACTGTTTGCAAATCTGACGAGCTTCAAACAGTGGCTTCATCATCGCGCCTCGATTGAACAAATGATTTTTAAATTTAATAATGTTCAAAAGCGTAGACGGTGAACTATATTTACAACCGTGCGAAGATCACACTTTGGTGCTTTAGATCGTCAGGAATAAATGCGCCAGCGATGAAAGATCCGTTTTGCCAGTCGGCTCACACTTTCCGACCGCGCAATAGCGAACATATGATCTAAATTTTTATAAGAGTTCAATTTATGAGCGAAAAACGCATTACGGAAGAGAACCGCTACGCCGGGCTGGCGTTAGCCGAGGAAGAGCTGGTGGCGCGGGTGGCGTGGTGCTACTACCACGACGGCCTGACGCAAAATGACATCGGCGAGCGTTTGGGACTGCCACGGCTGAAGATTTCCCGCCTGCTGGAGAAAGGCCGCCAGTCCGGAGTGATCCGCGTGCAGATCAACTCGCGCTATGAGGGCTGCCTGGCGCTGGAAAGCGAACTCCAGCAGCGTTTTGGCCTCAAGCTTGCCCGCGTGCTGCCGGCGCTCAATACCCCGCCGATGAATACCCGGCTGGGGATCGGCGCGGCGCAGTCGCTGATGGGCATTCTGCAGCCGGGTCAACTACTGGCGGTCGGGTTCGGCGAAGCCACCATGAGCTGCCTGCAGCATCTCAGCGGATTTATTGGCTCGCAGCAGGTGCGGCTGGTGACCCTCTCCGGCGGCGTCGGCCCTTATATGACCGGCATCGGCCAGCTTGATGCCGCCTGCAGCGTCAGCATTATTCCGGCGCCGCTGCGGGTCTCTTCGGCGGAGGTCGCCGAGATCCTGCGCCGCGAGTCGAGCGTGCGCGACGTGATGCTGGCGGCGATGGCGGCTGACGCGGCGGTGGTTGGCATTGGCGCCATCGATCAGCGGCGCGACGCCACCATTTTACGCTCCGGCTATATCAGCGAGGGCGAACAGCTGATGTACGCGCGCAAAGGCGCGGTCGGCGACATTTTAGGTTATTTCCTGCAGGCCGACGGCCGGCCGGTTGAAGGACTGGAGATCCATCGGGAACTCCTTGGCGTAACCCTTGATGAACTGGCGCAGCTGCCAACCATCGTCGGCGTCGCCGGGGGAGAAGAAAAAGCGCAGGCGATTTATGCCGCTCTGACTGGCAAGCGCATCAATGGCCTGGTAACGGAAGAGACAACAGCACGCGCGGTGCTTACCCTGGCCTCCTGATGGTCATACGCCGCGCGACAACAGCGAGGCGCATGTCATGAGTTACCTGTTAGCGTTAGATGCCGGGACCGGCAGCATTCGGGCGGTTATTTTCGATCTTAATGGCCACCAACTGGCGGTAGGCCAGGCCGAATGGAAACACCTGAGCGTCGATAACGTCCCAGGCTCGATGGAGTTCGACCTTACCACCAACTGGCAGCTGGCCTGCCAGTGCATTCGCCAGGCGCTCGACGCCGCCCGGCTCTCTGCCGCCGATATTCAATCCGTTGCCTGCTGTTCGATGCGCGAAGGGATCGTCCTCTATGATCGCGACGGCGAAGCCATCTGGGCCTGCGCCAACGTTGATGCCCGCGCCAGCCGCGAAGTGGCGGAGCTTAAGGAGATCCACGACTATCGTTTTGAATCCGAGGTATACGAGGTCTCGGGACAAACCCTGGCGCTAAGCGCCATGCCGCGCCTGCTGTGGCTGGCGCACCACCGCCCCGATATCTACCGCAAAGCGGCGACCATCACCATGATCAGCGACTGGCTGGCGGCGAAGCTTTCCGGCGAGCTGGCGGTCGACCCGTCAAACGCGGGCACCACCGGCATGCTCGATCTGTTCAGCCGCGACTGGCGCCCGGCGCTGCTGGATATGGCCGGACTGCGCGCCGATATGCTGTCGCCGGTCAAAGAGACCGGTACCCTGCTGGGCGCCGTCACCGAAGCGGCGGCCCAGCAGAGCGGCCTGCGCGCCGGGACGCCGGTGGTAATGGGCGGCGGCGACGTCCAGCTCGGCTGCCTGGGCCTTGGGGTAGTGCGTGCCGGGCAAACCGCAGTACTCGGCGGCACTTTCTGGCAGCAGGTGGTCAACCTGCCGCAGGTGCGCACCGATCCGCAGATGAACATTCGCGTGAATCCGCATGTCATTCCCGGCATGGCGCAGGCGGAATCGATCAGTTTCTTTACCGGCCTGACCATGCGCTGGTTTCGCGACGCCTTCTGCGCGGAAGAAAAACTGATTGCCGAGCGGCTCGGCGTCGATGCCTATTCACTGCTGGAGGAGATGGCCAGCCGCGTGCCCGCCGGTTCCCACGGCGTGATGCCTATTTTTTCCGACGCCATGCACTTTAAGCAGTGGTACCACGCCGCGCCGTCGTTTATTAACCTCTCCATCGATCCGGAGAAGTGCAACAAAGCGACCCTGTTCCGCGCGCTGGAGGAAAACGCGGCGATTGTCTCCGCCTGCAACCTCGCGCAGATCTCCCAGTTCTCCGGGGTGACATTCGAGAGTCTGGTGTTTGCCGGCGGCGGCTCTAAAGGCGCGCTGTGGAGCCAGATCCTCAGCGACGTCACCGGTCTGCCGGTGCGGGTGCCGGTGGTCCGCGAAGCCACCGCGCTGGGCTGCGCCATCGCCGCCGGTACCGGCGCCGGACTGTATGGCGATATGGCCAGTACAGGAGAACAGTTAGTGAGCTGGCACCGCGAGTTCACCCCTAATCCGCAGCATCGCGAGCTGTATCAGGAGATGATGAGCAAATGGCAGACGGTATACGCCGATCAGCTTGGCCTTGTCGATAGCGGGCTGACCACCTCAATGTGGCAGGCGCCGGGCCTGGAGCGCCGCCAGCGCATAATGTCTTCCCCGTCACCCTAATCCTCTCCCGGAGGGAGAGGGAACCGTCCGGCGCTAGCCTTGAATATTGGTGCCGGTCCCCCTTTCCCCCTCTCCCTTTGGGAGAGGGCCGGGGTGAGGGACAACGAGTTCCGTTCTTTGAATCCCATCACAATCACTGCACTCCCCTTTTCCCTTTTTCTCTGCGACGGCTAAATTAGTAACTCATCCGACCACATAACAATAATTTTACATTGGAAGCCATTATGAGCCGCTATCCGTCGCTTTTCGCCCCGCTTGAGCTGGGCTTCACAACGCTCAAAAACCGCGTGTTGATGGGCTCCATGCATACCGGGCTGGAAGAACTGCCGGACGGCGCGCAGCGGCTGGCAGCCTTCTACGCCGAGCGCGCCCGCCACGGCGTGGCGCTGATCGTCACCGGCGGCATCGCTCCGGCCCCCTCTGGCGTTACCATGGCCGGCGGCGCGGTACTCAACGATGCCAGCCATCTGGCGCACCATCGCCATATTACCGACGCGGTACACCAGGAAGGCGGCAAAATCGCCCTGCAGATCCTGCATACCGGGCGCTACAGCTATCAGCCCGCGCTGGTGGCCCCCTCGGCGCTACAGGCGCCGATTAACCGCTTTACGCCCCATGAACTGAGCCACGATGAGATCCTGACGCTGATCGATGATTTTGCCCACTGCGCCCAACTGGCGCGCGAAGCGGGCTATGACGGCGTTGAAGTGATGGGCTCTGAGGGCTATCTGATTAACGAATTCCTCGCCGCGCGTACCAACCAGCGCGACGATCAATGGGGCGGCGATTACACCCGCCGCATGCGTTTCGCCATTGAAGTGGTTAAGGCGGTGCGCCAGCGCGCCGGCCACGATTTCATTATCATCTACCGCCTGTCGATGCTCGATCTGGTCAACGACGGCAGCACGCTGGCGGAAGTCACCGAACTGGCCAAAGCGATTGAAGCGGCGGGAGCGACCATCATCAACACCGGGATTGGCTGGCACGAAGCGCGCATTCCGACCATCGCCACGCCGGTACCGCGCGGAGCGTTCAGCTGGGTCACCCGCAAGCTGAAAGGCGCGGTGTCGATCCCGCTGATCACCACCAACCGCATCAACGATCCGCAGGTCGCGGAGGATATTCTCGCCCGCGGCGATGCCGATATGGTATCGATGGCCCGCCCGTTCCTCGCCGACGCCGAATTTATGTCGAAAGCGCAGAACGATCGTGCCGATCAGATCCATACCTGCATCGGCTGTAACCAGGCGTGTCTCGATCGGATCTTCGCCGGCAAAGTCACCTCTTGTCTGGTCAACCCGCGCGCCTGTCATGAAACCCTGATGCCGGTCCTGCCTGCCAACGCGCCTAAACGGCTGGCGGTCGTCGGCGCCGGGCCGGCCGGTCTAGCCTTCTCCGTTAACGCCGCCGCCCGCGGTCATCATGTCACGTTGTTCGATGCGCTCCCGGAGATCGGCGGCCAGTTTAATATCGCCAAACAGATCCCCGGCAAAGAAGAGTTTCACGAGACGTTGCGTTACTACCGCACCATGCTCGATCTTCATGATGTCGATCTACGCCTGAACACCCGCGTCACGACAGACGATCTGCTGGCGTTCGATGAGACGATCCTCGCCACCGGCATCGCCCCGCGCCTGCCGGCGATCGACGGGATCGATCATCCCAACGTGCTGAGCTACCTTGATGTCTTGCGCGATAAAGCGCCGGTTGGCGCGAAGGTGGCGATTATCGGCTGCGGCGGCATCGGCTTCGACACCGCGATGTATTTAAGCCAGTCGGGCGCGGCCACCAGCCAGAATATCGGCGAGTTCTGCCGTGAATGGGGTATCGATACCAGCCTGCAAACGGCGGGGGGGCTGAGTGCTGAAGGTCCGCAACTGAGTAAAAGCCCACGACAGATTGTGATGCTGCAGCGCAAAGCCAGTAAACCGGGCGAAGGGCTCGGCAAAACCACCGGTTGGATCCACCGCGCGACGCTGCTGGCGCGCGGCGTGAAAATGATCCCGGCGGTTAGCTATGAAAAGATCGATGATGAAGGATTACACGTCACTATCGGCGGCGAGCGCCAACTGTTGGCGGTCGATCAGGTAATTATCTGCGCCGGTCAGGAGCCGCGCCGCGAGCTGGCGGAACCGCTGCGCGCGGCGGGGAAAACGGTGCATCTAATCGGTGGTTGTGACGTGGCGGCAGAGCTGGATGCGCGCCGGGCGATTGCCCAGGGCACTAAACTGGCGCTGGCGATTTAGCGCTGTCCCGGGGGCGGCGCGATGCGCCTTCCCCGGGCTACCACGATAATCCCGGACGGTAGCCCGGCTAAGGCGACAGTCGGTAGCCCGGCTAAGGCGACAGCCGCGAGCCGGGGAAACAGCGACAAGAATCAGCGCTGCTTACGCACCTTGGTTGCTTTCAAAATGACAAACTTATTGTTCGTCGCAATCGTCGTGCAATTACCAAACGCGCGCTTCAGTCGGTAGCCCGGCTAAGGCGACAGCCGCAAGCCGGGGGAAACAGCGACACGAATCAGCGCTGTTTACGCACCTTGGTTGCTTTCAAAACCACGAACTTATTGTTGGTCGCAATGGTAGTGCAGTTGCCGAAAGCGCGCTTCAGTTTACGGAAGTAATCAAGATGGCGGTTGCCGACGACGTACAGCTCGCCGCCGTATTTCAGGCTGCGGCGGGCGTCGTTAAACATCTGCCAGGCGATATGGTCGGTAATCGCGTGCTGCTGATGGAACGGCGGATTGCACAGAATCGCCGTAAAGCGATCCGGCTCAATGCCGGAGAGCGAGTTGTTGACCATAAATTCGCAGCGCTCGATATCATCCGGCAGGTTGCGCTCGACGTTCAACCGGCTGGAAGCCACCGCCATGTGCGACTCATCGGTGAACATCACGCTGGCGTTCGGGTTCTGCGCCAGCGCCTGCAGGCCAATCACCCCATTGCCGCAGCCGAGATCGGCGATCTCGCCTTCCAGATCGGACGGCAAATGTTCGAGGAAGAAGCGCGCGCCGATATCCAGGCCGCTGCGGGCAAAAACGTTGGCATGGTTATGGATGGTCCACGGCGTGCCGTCCAGCTTCCAGCTGTAGGTTTGCGGCGCATCGGCAAGCTTAGGCGCGGTGAAAACGCAGTGGATCAGACGCGCTTTTTTCCACGCCAGCGAGGTGGTGGTGGTGCCAAGGATTTTCTCAAATAGCGCCAGCGTCGAGTTGTGCACATCACGGGCTTTCGCCGCGGCGATAATGCGGGTTTCCGGCGTCACCACTTCGCGCAGGGCGCGCAGCTGCTGTTCGAGTAGCGCCAGCTGTTTTGGCACCTTAATCAGCACCAGCGCCGGCGCTGCCGGCAGCGGGCTCAGGCTATCCTGAAAGCGCACGCTCTCTTCATCGATACCGTTCATCCGCAGGTTGTGGCGGGTCGCCAGCTCGGAAATAAAGGAATCGTTGATGCTGACCGGGTTGCGCTCCGCCAGCGCGCAGGCGAGCGCGCCGAAGCCGTCGTTGAAGATGAGCGTCAGGCCGTCGACGTCATTCACCTGTTGCAGCAGATATTCATCCGCCGCTTCCCATGCCTGTAGCGCTTCTTCTTCAGCGTTAGGTGGGAACCGCTCTAATGTGAATAACTCACCGTTTAACTCTGCCTGGCTCATCGCCTCTCCGCCTCCGGAATACTAAAACCCGCGAGTTTATACGCAAATCCTGTCCAGTTGAAGAGAGATCGCTGATCATCGCCGCTCAGCGTAGATCGCCCTCGTCATCAGCTCGCAGCAGCGTTATCGACGCGCGGGCGCCGGGCATCAGCTGCTGCAGATAGCCTACCAGCTGCTCTCCCGCCTCATGCAGGACCGACAACGGCATCGCCGGCAGGCTTTCGAGAATAAACCACATCGTCTTCGCGCCGCTGTCCAGCCGGGTGCGTACGCCCTGTCGCCAGTTCCAGCGTCGGCAGGTTACGCCTATATCATCCCGCCAGATGACTTCGCCCGGCTCCGGATATTCCACCACCGGCTCTGCCGATTTTAGCGTATCGAATGGCTCATCGCCGTGGGCAATGGTCAGCCGCGGTTCGCCACGGTAGGCGGCCAGATTTTCCCCACCGACCGGGACGGCATAGCGAATGCTGATCGCGTTGTAGATATCCACCACCGGATCGATGGCCGGCAGGCTCCCCTCTTTCAGCACTCGCTTGCGCAGCGCCTGCGCCGAACAGGGGGTACGTTTCGCCTTCGCGCCGAAGGCGCTGAACGCTTCATCCCATGCCGCCAGGTGCGCTTGCGCCCAGGGCACATCATCCTGCTGCACCGCCAGGCAGGCCTCGGCCAGTGCCTGCTCCGCGACGCCGGGATCGGCCACCGGCGCGCTTTCCACCACAATACTTAATGCCCGAAAGCCCGGCACCAGGCGGCTGACCGCAGATTCGATTGACGGCGTTACGCTACGCATTCGATAATCCTGTAATGACCAATTTGTTTCATCATAGTGACCAATGAACGTAAAAGTCAATATAACGACCGATTCAGGATCTAATGTCGACCATGTAAGTCGGGCCGTCGCCACGCGGCTGAAGGCCTACCGTAAAGCGAAAAAAATGTCGCTGGACGAGCTGTCGCGCCGGGCCAGCATCAGCAAAGGTATGCTGGTCGAGATGGAAAAAGAGGCTGCCAACCCCAGCATTGCGATCCTCTGCAAACTCGCCGCCGCGCTGGGCGTATCGGTGGCGGATATTGTCAATGTGGCAAGCGAACCCGCGTTGCATCTTATTCCCGCCGAGCAGATCCCCACCCTCTGGCAAGGCCCGCTGGGGGGCAGCGCCAAGCTCCTCGCCGGCACCGCCGGGCCGAATATGATTGAGCTCTGGCGCTGGGAGATGCAGCCCGGCGAAGCCTTTACCTCGCCCGGCCACCCGGCGACGACCTTCGAGCTGCTGCACGTGGAAGCCGGCGCGCTGACGCTGACGCTTGGCGAGACCTGCCGCACGGTGGCGGCCGGGGAATCCGCGGTGGCCCGCACCGAAACGGAGCACGGGTACCGGAATGCGGGGCCCGCGCCGCTGGTCTTTACCATGACCGTGGCTGAACTGCCCTCCTGACAGACATAATGATAAGACGATGACAAAACTCATTTATTTACAGGGCTATCCTGAATCACTGCTGTCGCAGGTGACGGCTTTAATCGAGCAAGACCGCCTCGGCGAGGTGCTGCAAAAGCGTTATCCGCAGGGGCATGATGTTAACAGCGATAAAGCGCTGTATCAGTATACCCAGGATCTGAAGGCCCGCTTTCTGCGCGGGGCGGCGCCGATCAACAAAGTGATGTACGACAGTAAAATCCACGTGCTGAACAATGCGCTCGGCCTGCATACCGCGATTTCCCGCGTTCAGGGCGGCAAGCTGAAAGCCAAAGCGGAGATCCGCGTAGCGACAGTGTTTCGCGACGCGCCGGAGGCCTTTCTGCGCATGATCGTGGTCCATGAACTGGCGCATTTGAAAGAGAAGGATCACAACAAAGCTTTCTACCAACTGTGCTGCCATATGGAGCCGCAGTACCATCAACTGGAGTTCGATACCCGCCTGTGGCTGACGCACCTTTCGTTAAATCGTTCTGCGTAGTGACGCACTGGTTTTGTCATGATGGCATGATAGAGTGACGACAGGTTCCCTTTAATGGAGTTCGTCAACGTTTATGATACGTTTCGCAGTTGTTGGCACAAACTGGATCACCAAGCAGTTTGTCGATGCCGCCCATGAAACCGGCAAATATAAACTTACCGCCATCTACTCCCGCAGCCTCGAACAGGCGCAAGCCTTCGCCAATGACTATCCGGTCGAGCATCTCTTTACCTCGCTCGATGAACTGGCACAGAGCCCTGACGTTGACGCGGTCTATATTGCCAGCCCGAACTCGCTGCACTTCCCGCAGACCCGGCTGTTCCTGAGTCACAAGAAGCACGTCATTTGCGAAAAGCCGCTGGCATCGAACCTGCAGGAAGTCGAGGCGGCGATAGCGCTGGCGAAAGAAAATAACGTTGTGCTGTTTGAAGCCTTTAAAACCGCCAGTCTACCTAACTTTCTGCTACTGAAAGAGACGCTCGCTAAAGTGGGCAAACTGCGCAAAGCCTTCATCAACTACTGTCAGTACTCCTCGCGCTATCAGCGCTACCTTGACGGCGAAAACCCCAACACCTTCAACCCGGCGTTCTCTAACGGTTCGATTATGGATATCGGCTTCTATTGCCTCGCGTCTGCCGTGGCGCTGTGGGGCGAACCGCGGTCCGTTCTTGCCACCGCCAGCCTGCTGGACAGCGGCGTAGACGCCCAGGGCACCGTGGTGCTGAACTATGGCGACTTCGACGTGACGCTGCATCACTCCAAAGTTAGCGATTCCGTGATCCCCAGTGAAATTCAGGGCGAAGACGGCGCGTTAGTGATCGAAAAAATCTCCGAATGTCAGAAGCTGGCGTTTGTGCCGCGCGGCGGCAAAGCCCAGGACCTGACGCAGCCCCAGCACATTAATACTATGCTGTATGAGGCGGAGACCTTTGCGCGCCTGGTGGAGACACAGGATATTGATCACCCGGGCCTGGCAGTGAGCCGGATCACGGCCAAACTGTCGAGCGAAATTCGTCGCCAGACCGGAGTGATCTTCCCGGCCGATACGCAGCCGCTGGCGTAAAAGAGTGTAAAGGCCGGACCGGCCGCCATTGACGAAAACCGCCCTGTGACATATTTTGTTACGTGCAAAGGGGAGTAACTTCCTTGCCGGTTGATCGTCATTACGATGCGTGCAATACCGCATCCGGTCGCCGGGCAATAACCAAAGCCCATCGCGATGTACTTTGGTTGTTGTAAGTGAGACCTTGCCGGAAGGCGAGGTCTATGCATAAAAGCGCAGCGGCTGCCGTCTTCCGACGTCAGCCGTTTTGTTTTTATGTAAGGAATATCAAATGAATACTGTCGGCACGCCGTTGCTATGGGGTGGGTTCGCTGTCGTCGTCGCGATCATGTTGGCGATCGACTTGCTGCTTCAGGGACGACGCGGTTCGCATAGCATGACCATGAAGCAGGCCGCGGGCTGGTCAATCCTCTGGGTCACACTTTCTCTGCTGTTCAACGCCGCGTTCTGGTGGTATCTGGTACAAACCCAGGGCCGGGCCGTCGCCGATCCGCAGGCCTTAGCCTTCCTCACCGGTTATTTGATTGAAAAAGCGCTGGCGGTCGATAACGTCTTCGTCTGGTTGATGCTGTTCAGCTATTTCGCCGTACCGCCTGCTCTGCAGCGCCGGGTGCTGGTGTATGGCGTGCTGGGCGCGATTGTTCTGCGTACCATCATGATCTTCGCCGGCAGCTGGCTGATTTCGCAGTTCGACTGGCTGCTGTATGTCTTCGGCGCCTTCCTGCTGTTTACCGGCGTGAAGATGGCGCTGGCGAAAGAAGATGATTCCGGCATCGGCGATAAACCGCTGGTGCGCTGGATCCGCAGCCATCTGCGAATGACGGATAAAATCGAGAGCGAGCGCTTCTTCACCCGTAAAAACGGGGTGCTGTTCGCCACGCCGCTGCTGCTGGTGCTGATCCTGGTGGAACTGAGCGATGTGATTTTCGCCGTCGATAGTATCCCGGCGATCTTCGCGGTGACCACCGATCCGTTCATCGTCCTGACCTCAAACCTGTTCGCGATCCTCGGCCTGCGCGCCATGTACTTCCTGCTGGCGGGGGTCGCCGAGCGCTTCTCGATGCTCAAATACGGTCTGTCGGTGATCCTGGTGTTTATTGGCGTGAAGATGCTCATCGTCGACTTCTACCATATCCCGGTCGCCATCTCGCTGGGCGTGGTGGGGGGCATCCTGGCCGTCACGCTGCTGATTAACGCCTGGGTCAACAAGCAACACGACAAGCAGCGCAAACTGCCTGAGTAATCTGCACAACGCGCCGTCGGCCATCGCCGACGGCAATCTCTGCTCATGTCACAGTTATGTTACTACATAGTTAAAAAACAAGATCAAGATTAAAATCACAGCATTTTACGCTTCCCGCCCGCCGTTCTTTCCGTATACTCGACTATGCAAACATCTACTTACATCCTGACATAAACGTAACAAATAATACGTGGCTGGGATGGCTTGCTACATCACTGGAAGGAATGAATTATGACCACACGCACTCCCCCATCGGGGTGGATCGCACGCCTGGCGCAAGGCAGCCTGGTGAAACAAATTTTAATCGGTCTGGTGCTTGGCGTGCTGCTGGCGCTGGTCTCTAAGCCAGCGGCCATTGCCGTCGGTCTGCTGGGGACCCTGTTCGTCGGCGCGTTAAAGGCGGTGGCGCCGGTGCTGGTATTGATGCTGGTGATGGCCTCCATCGCCAACCATCAGCACGGACAAAAAACCAGTATTCGCCCCATTCTGTTTCTCTATCTGCTGGGCACCTTCAGCGCAGCCCTGACCGCGGTGTTGTTTAGTTTTGTCTTTCCGTCATCACTGCATTTAACCACCGCCGCCGACAGCATCACGCCGCCATCGGGGATTGTCGAAGTGCTGCGCGGCCTGCTGATGAGTATGGTATCCAACCCGATCGACGCCCTGCTGAACGCCAACTATATCGGCATTCTGGTGTGGGCGGTGGGGCTGGGCTTCGCCCTGCGTCACGGTAACGACACCACCAAAAACCTGATCAACGATGTCTCCCACGCGGTGACCTTCATCGTCAAAGTGGTGATCCGCTTTGCGCCGCTGGGGATCTTCGGTCTGGTCTCTTCCACCCTGGCGACCACCGGTTTCGAGACCCTATGGGGCTACGCCCAGCTACTGCTGGTGCTGGTCGGCTGTATGCTGCTGGTAGCGCTGGTGATTAACCCGCTGCTGGTGTTCTGGAAAATCCGCCGTAACCCCTATCCGCTGGTGCTGACCTGCCTGCGCGAAAGCGGCGTCTACGCGTTCTTCACCCGCAGCTCCGCCGCCAACATTCCGGTGAATATGGCGCTGTGTGAAAAGCTGAATCTGGATCGCGATACCTATTCGGTCTCCATTCCACTGGGGGCGACCATTAATATGGCGGGCGCGGCGATCACGATCACCGTGCTGACGCTGGCGGCGGTGCATACGCTGAATATTCCGGTGGATCTGCCGACGGCGCTACTGCTGAGCGTGGTCGCTTCGCTGTGCGCCTGCGGCGCCTCCGGCGTGGCGGGCGGTTCGCTGCTGCTGATCCCGCTGGCCTGTAATATGTTTGGGATCCCGAACGATGTCGCGATGCAGGTGGTTGCCGTCGGCTTTATTATCGGCGTGCTGCAGGATTCCTGCGAAACCGCGCTGAACTCCTCCACCGACGCCCTGTTTACCGCCGCGGCCTGCATAGCGGAAGACGACCAGCTGGCGAAAAACGCCCTTCGCAGCTAATGCCTTTCCCCTCCGCTATCGGGCGGAGGGGCTCTTTTCCTGGACTGCGTTTTCAACCTTAAACGGATCGATGCCGCGCTTTTGCATCCGGCGGAAGCGAATGATATTCAGCCCGTTGACGATCAGAAAACTGCCTTCAATCAGCGTCCCGCCAATCGAACCCAGCCACAGATTATGCGTGACCCAGCAGGCAGTGGAGCACCACATCACGCAGCGCACGGTCAGCCCTTTGCAGCGAAACAGCGCCCAGGTGCTGGCAACGGTGCCAATGATCGGCAGCAGCTCCATGGCATGCTGCAGCTTGCCAAGGCCGAGGATCAGCGTCAGGAGAATGAATACCGTCATCACCCACAGGCTGCGGGTGCGCAGGGAAATGACCGTACGTAGCGCATTGAGCCCGGCGCTCATCCCGGCCGGCGCGGCGCCCATCAGGAAAAAATGGACGCCGATAATGGCGCTATAGCCCGCCAGCTGAAGCCTGAAGCGACGTTCGTCGCGGTTGATAAAGGTGGTAATACCGATAAGAAAGGCGATGACGCCGACACCCTGGGCCAGCCAATACGCGGTCATGAAAGCTCCCTGACTGAAAAAAACAAACGGCGCTTCACTGGCTGAAACGCCGCTGTTACGAGCCCGATGGCGCTACGCTATCAGGCCGATACACGATCCACGCCCCTGGGCGCCAATGTGAATCCCCCTTTACAGGGTAACACCGCTTTTAAAGATGGCCAGCTCGCGGAAGTCATTCTGTTCATTACAGGTCGGTTTACCGTTGGCGAAAGCCACAATGGCATCCACAAACTCCTCCAGCAGCTGCGGCATCGCTTTGCCGTGGATCAGCTGCCCGGCATCAAAGTCGATCCAGTGCTTTTTCTTTGCCGCCAGTTCGCTGTTGGTGGCGATCTTCACCGTCGGCACAAAGCCACCGTACGGCGTGCCGCGTCCGGTGCTAAACAACACCATATGACAGCCGGCACCGGCCAGCGCGCTGGTGGCGACCGCGTCGTTGCCCGGCGCGCTCAGCAAATTCAGACCATGAACCTTCAGGCGCTCGCCGTAGCGCAGGACATCCACCACCTGGCTGGAACCCGCTTTCTGAGTACAGCCCAGCGACTTATCTTCCAGGGTGGTGATCCCCCCGGCTTTGTTACCCGGGGAAGGGTTTTCGTAAATAGGCTGGTCGTGGGCGATAAAGTACTGCTTAAAGTCATTGACCATGGTCACCAGCTTGTCGAAGGTCGCTTCGTCGCGGCAGTGGCTCATCAGCAGCTGTTCAGCACCGAACATCTCCGGCACTTCGGTCAGCACGGTGGTGCCGCCGTTGGCGATCACATAGTCTGAGAAGCGGCCCAGCATAGGGTTAGCGGTAATGCCCGACAGGCCGTCCGATCCCCCGCACTCGAGGCCAAACTTCAGCTCGCTCAGTTTGCCCGGCTGGCGTTTATCCTGACGCATCACTTCATACAGCTGATGCAGATGCGCAACCCCCGCTTCCACTTCATCGTCCTGGTGCTGGCAAACCATAAAGTGCACACGCTGCGGGTCAAACTCGCCCAGCGTCTCGCGAAAGGCATCAACCTGGTTGTTTTCACAGCCAAGGCCAACCACCAGCACCGCCCCGGCGTTCGGGTGGCGAACCATATTTTGCAGCATGGTGCGAGTGTTGATGTGGTCATCCCCAAGCTGCGAGCAGCCATAGGTGTGGCTGAAGAGATGCACCCCATCAATATCCTCAGCGCCATACGTCTCTTTCAGGAAACGGTTCTGCATTTGTCTGGCCATGGCGTTGACGCAGCCGACGGTCGGCAGGATCCACAGCTCATTGCGCACGCCGACGTCACCGTTGGCGCGACGATAAATCTGCACTTCGCGATCCGCAGGCTGTGGCGGTTGGGCAACCCGGTCCGGTTGATAGCGATACGCGTCAAGGTCGCTGAGATTGGTGCGCGTATTGTGCGCATGAACATGCTCGCCCGGCGCGATATCCGCCAGCGCATGGCCAATCGGCAACCCGTACTTAACGACGTTTTCCCCTTTCGCGATAGCGCGCAGTGCAAACTTGTGGCCGCGAACGATATCCTGGCCGAGGGTGACCGAGTCCTTATCAATCGTCACCACGCTACCGGCAGCGATATCCGCCAGCGCGACCGCGACGTTATCCTGCGAATGGATTTTAATGTATTGCATATCAACCGACCTCTGGCCTTAGTTCAGTTCAATGGCGAAATAGTCACGCGCATTGTTAAAGCAAATGTTTTTCACCATCTCGCCCAGCAGCGCGATATCCGCAGGCGCTTCGCCGGCTGCCACCCAACGGCCGATCATCTGGCACAGAATGCGGCGGAAGTATTCGTGGCGCGTGTAGGAGAGGAAGCTGCGGCTGTCGGTCAGCATCCCGACAAAGCGGCTCAGCAGGCCGAGCTGCGCCAGTTGGGTCATCTGCCGCTCCATGCCGTCTTTCTGATCGTTGAACCACCAGCCGGAGCCGAACTGCATCTTGCCCGGCATGCCTTCCCCCTGGAAGTTACCGATCATGGTGCCCAGCACTTCGTTATCGCGCGGGTTCAGGCAGTAGAGAATGGTTTTCGGCAGCAGGTTCTCTTCGTTCTGCTTGCTCAGCAGCTTAGACAGCTCTTCCGCCATCGGGCGATCGTTGATCGAGTCGAAGCCCACATCCGGGCCTAACAGTTTGAACTGACGCAGGTTGTTGTTACGCAGCGCACCGATATGGTACTGCTGCACCCAACCGCGACGGGCATATTCTGCGCCGAGGAACACCAGCACCGCGGTTTTGAACTGCGCCACTTCGTGTTCGCTGAGGGTCTCGCCAGCCAGACGGCGCGCCAGAATGGCGTCCAGCTCGGCGTCGGTCGCTTCCGCAAACAGCACCACGTCCAGCGCGTGGTCGGAGACCTTGCAGCCATGTGCGGCAAAGTGGTCCAGACGTTTGGTCAGAGCGCTTTGCAGGTCCGCGAAACGGCGAATATCGGTATCGGACACCTCACCCAGCTTAGCCATGTAGTCGTTAAAGGTCGCCTGCTCGATGTTGAACGCTTTATCCGGGCGCCAGCTCGGCAGCACTTTGATATCAAAGGAGGTATCTTTGGCGACAACCGCATGGTGCTCGAGAGAATCAATCGGATCGTCGGTGGTACCGACCATCTTCACATTCATCTGCTTCATGATCCCGCGGGCGGAGAAAGCGTCCTGAGCCAGTAAATCACTGCACTGGTCCCAGATCTCATCGGCGGTGGAAGGCGACAGCAGCTTACCTGTAATACCAAATGGACGACGCAGTTCTAAATGCGTCCAGTGGTATAACGGGTTGCCGATAGTGTGGGGTACGGTGGCTGCCCAGGCGTCAAATTTCTCGCGATCGGACGCATCACCGGTACACAGACGCTCCGGTACGCCGTTAGTGCGCATGGCGCGCCATTTGTAGTGATCGCCTTTCAGCCAGATGTCATACAGATTCTTGAAGCGATAGTTTTCGGCAACCTGCTGCGGCGGAAGGTGGCAATGGTAGTCGAAAATGGGCTGATCTTTGGCGTAATCGTGGTACAGACGGCGGGCAAATTCGGTATCGAGTAGAAAATCTTCAGTCATAAACGGTGTCATTCGCGTGTCCTCTTCGCTCCGTAGCGGGAGCCTTTCAGATGATTGACTACAATGCTGACAAAGTTATCACACCAATTTCTACAGACCGAGCTGTTTTTCGTGAGTTAGATCAATAAACGTCGATAAAAAAACGACCGCCTCATCGGAAATCACCCCGGCAGAGCGCGCCATCTCTAGCTTTCCCGGTAAGGACTAAAGACCACACTAACTTTCCCACTTTTGTGACAGCACTCAACTTTTAAAGTTGTATGACAAGTTATCTTTCTGCCGTCGCAACATATAAACCGACGGAATGCATTACCGGTGTTTATGGCATCGGCTTATACGGAATGGACACCGACTTTCAACATAACAACTGATGGTAAGGTTCGGGCCAGAGGGGATCGCCCTCCTGAACCCCCCGTTTCGCTTTCCCGATCGCTTATCGCGCTCGGGAAAGGCCGCACCTGGTGCGGAAAGATAACAGACGATGAGGTTTACATGCGTAAAATTAAAGGGTTACGTTGGTACATGATTGCGCTGGTGACGCTGGGCACCGTGCTGGGCTACCTGACTCGTAACACCGTGGCGGCGGCCGCACCGACGCTGATGGAAGAGTTACACATCTCGACTCAACAATACTCCTATATCATTGCAGCCTATTCCGCTGCCTACACCGTCATGCAGCCTGTCGCGGGTTATGTCCTCGATATTCTCGGGACTAAAATCGGCTATGCCTTCTTCGCTATCGCCTGGGCGATATTCTGCGGCTCAACCGCACTGGCAGGCAGCTGGGGCGGCCTGGCGCTGGCTCGCGGCGCGGTCGGCGCAGCGGAAGCCGCAATGATCCCCGCCGGGCTGAAAGCCAGTTCCGAATGGTTCCCGGCAAAAGAGCGCTCTATTGCGGTGGGCTACTTCAATGTCGGTTCCTCTATTGGTGCCATGATCGCGCCGCCGCTGGTGGTGTGGGCGATAGTCATGCACAGCTGGCAGATGGCGTTCATCATCTCCGGGGTACTGAGCTTCGCCTGGGCCATCGCCTGGCTTATCTTCTACAAACACCCGCGCGACCAGAAAAAATTATCTGACGAAGAACGCGACTACATCATTGGCGGCCAGGAATCTCAGCATCAGACCAATAACGCGAAGAAAATGTCGCCGTGGCAAATCCTGCGCAACCGTCAGTTCTGGGGCATCGCCCTGCCGCGCTTCCTCGCTGAGCCGGCCTGGGGGACCTTTAACGCCTGGATCCCGCTGTTCATGTTCAAGGTTTACGGCTTTAACCTGAAAGAGATCGCGATGTTCGCCTGGATGCCGATGCTGTTCGCCGACCTCGGCTGCATCGTTGGCGGTTACCTGCCGCCGCTGTTCCAGCGCTGGTTTGGCGTCAACCTGATCGTTTCGCGTAAAATGGTCGTGACCATGGGCGCCCTGCTGATGATTGGCCCAGGCATGATCGGCCTGTTCACCAGCCCATATATCGCCATCGCGCTGCTGTGCGTCGGCGGGTTTGCTCACCAGGCGCTGTCCGGGGCGCTGATCACCCTCTCTTCCGACGTCTTTGGCCGTAACGAAGTCGCCACCGCCAACGGCCTGACCGGGATGGCCGCCTGGCTGGCCAGCACCATGTTCGCCCTGGTCGTCGGCGCGCTGGCGGATACCATCGGCTTTAGCCCGCTGTTTGCGGTACTGGCCGTCTTTGACCTGCTGGGCGCGTTGGTTATCTGGACGGTGCTGAAAAACAAACCGGCTGACGATGACTCAACACCGCTTAGCAGCCGCAAACCGGCCACGCAGAGTTAGATCTTGTACTGATATGACCGCTTATCGAGCCGCCTTCTCAGGCGGCTTTTTCATGCCTGCCAGTGGTGGAAAGCGTGTAAAAGTGGTATAACAAATCGAATATTGTCGCCATCTTCCGGGAGCGAATATGGAAATCATTGAACCACGCCGTCTGTATCAGCAGCTTGCCGCTGAGCTGAAGACGCGCATCGAACAAGGTGTCTACCTTGTAGGGGATAAGCTGCCCGCCGAGCGCTTTATCGCCGATGAAAAAAACGTCAGCCGCACCGTGGTTCGTGAAGCCATTATCATGCTGGAAGTGGAAGGGTATGTCGAAGTCCGCAAAGGGTCGGGTATTCACGTCATCTCCAACCATCCCAAGTACCAGCAGGTGGCCGATGAAAGCCTTGAGTTTGCCAACTATGGTCCCTTTGAACTGCTGCAGGCGCGGCAGCTGATTGAAAGCAATATTGCCGAATTCGCGGCGACTCAGGTGACCAAACAGGACATCATGAAGCTGATGGAGATTCAGGAGAAAGCGCGCAACGAGAAATGTTTCCGCGACTCCGAGTGGGATCTCCAGTTTCACGTCCAGGTGGCGCTGGCCACGCAGAACAGCGCGCTGGCGGCAATCGTTGAAAAAATGTGGACCCAGCGCGTGCATAACCCATACTGGAAAAAACTGCATGAGCATATCGACCTGCGCACGGTCGATAACTGGTGTGACGATCACGATCAGATCCTGAAAGCCCTGCTGCGTAAAGATCCGAACGCCGCCAAGCTGGCGATGTGGCAGCATCTGGAAAATACCAAGCAAATGCTGTTTAACGAAACCAGCGATGACTTTGAATTTAATGCCGATCGCTACTTATTTGCCGACAATCCGGTGGTTCATCTCGATACGGCGGCCAACAGCGCAAAATAATCACTTTTCCTGAGGGCGCGCGGTCCCTGCGCGCCTGCCCGCCAGGCCGGCTGGAGTAAGCAAAACATATATAGTGTCAGCCTGTGTAAATCCTCTCGCCTCCCATCGCCGCAATCAGCAAAATCAACGAGCAACACCTTGCAATTTCTCTGACGTAAAGTCAGCTGATTTGTTACAATTAGATGCATTTTGCCGTTCTGGGGGTAGGTGTTTACTTACTTCAGTCTTATACAGGGAAGCGTTCAGAGCGCCTAAGCAGCGACCAAAATCTCATAAAAATCTTGTCGCCCAACATGCCACGCGCTCAGACGTGCCGTTAACCGATGTACCAGGAATCGTGAATGGAACTTTTAACCCAGTTATTGAATGCCTTGTGGGCTCAGGATTACGAAACGCTCGCGAATCCCTCCATGATTGGCATGCTGTATTTTGTCTTGTTTATGATTTTGTTCCTTGAGAACGGGTTGCTGCCTGCCGCGTTTTTACCGGGGGATAGTCTGCTTGTGCTCGTGGGCGTGCTGATCGCCAAAGGGGCGATGGGCTTTCCGGAAACCTTGCTGCTGCTCACCGCCGCCGCCAGCCTCGGCTGCTGGCTGAGCTATATTCAGGGGCGCTGGCTGGGCAATACGCGGATCGTGCAAAACTGGCTGTCGCATCTGCCCTCTCACTACCATCAGCGCGCGCATCACCTGTTTCATAAGCATGGACTCTCCGCGCTGTTGATCGGCCGCTTTATCGCCTTCGTGCGTACGCTGTTGCCGACGATTGCCGGCCTTTCAGGCCTCAATAACGCTCGCTTTCAGTTCTTTAACTGGATGAGCGGACTGCTATGGGTACTCATCCTGACCTCGCTGGGCTATCTGCTGGGCAAAACCCCGGTATTCCTCAAGTATGAAGATCAGCTGATGTCCTGCCTGATGCTCCTTCCGGTTGCGCTGCTGGTCTTCGGACTGATCGGCTCGCTGGTGGTGCTGTGGAAGAAAAAATACAGAAGCCGGGGCTGAAGATGGTCATAAAACGCCCCTCCCTGCGCCAGCTGAGCTGGCTGCTGGGTGGCTCTCTTGTGCTCTGCGCGCTGTTCTGGCTCTGGCTGGCGGTGCAGCAGCAGGAGGCCACACTGGCGATCCGTCCGGTTGGCCAGGGCGTCAGCATGCCGGACGGCTTCTCCGTCTGGCATCACCTCGACGCCAACGGTATCCGCTTCAAGAGCATTACGCCGCAAAAAGATGGTCTGCTGATTAAGTTCGACTCCACCGCCCAGGGTGCGGCGGCGAAAGAGGTTCTCGGTCGCGCTCTGCCACATGGTTATATTATTGCCCTGCTGGAGGACGATAACTCGGCCACCGCCTGGTTATCCCGTCTGCGCGACGCGCCTCACCGGCTCGGGTAAACTACCGCCGTACTGCGTTTTTTACGCAGTCTGGTGGTTTCCTGCATTTGTTACTATGCTTAAACCTGCGGGAATCAACACATTCCCGTTCACCATCGGGAACGGGTATATCCTCCGGGTATACCCTCAGACAATGGAAGGTACTATCCATGAAACACCGCATCGCTCTGCTTCTGGCCCTGACTTCACTTAGCGCCAGCGCCATAGCAGCCTCTCCCTGCCAGGAAAAAGAGCAGGATATTCAACGAGAGATCAGCTATGCCGAAAAGCATCATAATCAAAGTCGCATTGATGGGCTAAATACCGCGCTACGTCAGGTACGGGAGAACTGCAGCGACAGTAAACTCAAAGCCGATCATCAGCAAAAAATTGCCAAACAACGGGAAGAGATCGCCGAACGTCAGCGCGATCTGCAGGAAGCCCGGAAGAAAGGCGATGCGGACAAAATCAATAAACGCCAGCATAAACTCAATGAAGCGCAACAGGAGTTAAAAACGCTGGAGTCTCGGGACTACTAATAACAGTTAACTTTCGCAACACGGACCACGCTACAGGAGAACGACATGGCTAAAGAGAATGTGACTGAAGACCTTCGTGCAGAACTGAAAACGCTGGCGGATACCCTGGAGGAAGTTCTGAATTCCTCGGCGGACAAGTCGAAAGAAGAGATTGGTAAACTGCGTAGTAAAGCAGAGAGCGCGCTAAAAGAGAGTCGTGCCCGCCTGGGTGAAACCAGCGATGCGATTTTGCGTCAAACGCGTGAGACCGCCGCGCGGGCGGATGATTATGTTCGCGAAAACCCGTGGACAGGAGTCGGGATTGGTGCCGCCGTCGGGCTGGTACTGGGTGTCCTGCTGTCGCGTCGCTGATTATGGCGAACACTCAACACTCGCAGGGGCCGGGTCAGCGCGTGTTCTCCATTGGCCAGCGCATTGTCACGCTGCTGGTCGAAATGGTGGAAACACGGCTGCGCCTGGTCGTCGTGGAGCTGGAGGAGGAGAAAGCCAACCTCTTCCAGTTGCTGATCATGACCGGACTGACGCTGCTGTTTGCCGCGTTTGGCCTCATGAGTCTGCTGGTGCTGGTTATCTGGGCCGTTGACGCCCAGTATCGCCTGCACGTCATGATCGCCACCACCGTCGTTCTGCTCCTCGCCGCCGCGATCGTGGGTATCCTTACCCTACGTAAGGCGCGCCGCTCCACGCTGCTGCGCCTGACGCGTAAAGAGCTGGAGAACGACCGTGCCCTTCTGGAGGACGATAAACCGTGAATGGCCGACAGGAGCGTGAACGGCAAAAGGCGCTGCTACTGCGCCAGATCCAGCAGCAACGACTGGAGCTTAGTGCCTGTCGTCGCCACTGGCTGGAGGCGACAGCGCCCCTCGATCGCGGCTGGAATACGCTGCTGAGTTTACGTTCGTGGCTGATGGTTGGCAGCGGTCTGATGGCCGTCTGGTCCATACGCCACCCGCACTTTTTAATGCGCTGGACCAAACGCGGTCTCGGACTGTGGAGCACCTGGCGGATGGTCCGCGGGATCCTGCGCCAGTCGTCAATACGCTAGCAGCCCGGAGCGCGGGCGCTTATCCCGGCGCCCCGCTCTGCCATTTCCCCACCCGATACAATACGCCGTTCGCGGCAACCTGTGCCCTCGCCGCCAATCACGGTTAGCCCGCCCTCTTATCTCAGTCCATTCCGCTCACCCCACCCGATACCGGGACAGGTGGTAACCCCTCGCGGCCCGAAAAATTTCACCTCACCGCACTTATTGCTCAGAAACTTTGAAGAAGAACTACAGTTTTCCTTGCTAACAATTCTTTCTCCGCCTCGTTACTATCCTCTCCATCGACAGCAATACTGCGTAACCACGCGGGATTGCGCTAAAAAACAAAACTGCCGCCCTTTGGGTTTTCTGGAGTAAGAAATGAAAAAATTAGAAGATGTTGGTGTACTGGTAGCGCGTATTCTGATGCCGATTCTGTTTATCACTGCAGGATGGGGCAAAATCACCGGTTACGCCGGAACCCAGCAGTATATGGAAGCCATGGGCGTGCCGGGAGCACTGCTGCCGCTGACCATCCTTCTTGAGTTCGGCGGCGGTCTGGCGATTCTGTTCGGTTTCCTGACCCGTACCACCGCGCTGTTCACCGCAGGCTTTACGCTGCTGACCGCGTTCCTGTTCCACAGCAACTTTGCGGAAGGTGTGAACTCGCTGATGTTCATGAAAAACCTGACCATCGCTGGCGGTTACCTGCTGCTGGCCGTGACCGGTCCGGGCGCATTCAGCATCGACCGCGTGCTGAATAAAAAGTGGTAAGCGCACTATACTGAACTGAGTAAAAATCTAAAAAAGCGAGGGGATATCTCCTCGCTTTTGCTATCTGCAGGAGGAAGTAATGGGACAATTAGTCGACGGCGTCTGGCAAGATACCTGGTATGACACCAAATCCACCGGAGGACGATTCAAGCGTTCCGTTTCGGCCTTCCGTAACTGGCTCACGGCCGATGGCACGCCGGGACCTGCGGGTGAAGGCGGCTTTGCCGCAGAAAAAGACCGTTATCATCTGTATGTTTCTCTGGCCTGCCCGTGGGCGCACCGCACTTTGATTCTGCGCAAGCTGAAAGGACTGGAACCCTTTATATCCGTCTCCGTGGTCAATCCGCTGATGCTGGAAAACGGCTGGACCTTCGCCGATGATTTCCCTGATGCTACCGGCGACCAGCTCTATCATCATCAGTTCCTTTATCAGCTCTATCTGCAGGCTGACCCGCACTATACCGGTCGCGTCACCGTCCCGGTGCTGTGGGACAAAAAACAGCAGACCATCGTCAGCAATGAGTCGGCAGAAATCATCCGCATGTTTAATACCGCCTTCGATGGTTTGGGTGCCAGAGCCGGGGATTATTATCCGCCGGCGCTACGGGAAAAAATCGATGAGCTGAACGGCTGGATCTACGACAACGTCAACAACGGCGTGTATAAGGCCGGCTTTGCCACCAGCCAGCAGGCTTACGACGAAGCGGTCGATGCGGTCTTTACCTCACTGGAGCGGCTCGAGCAGATCCTCGGTCAGCATCGTTACCTGACGGGAAATCAGCTGACGGAAGCCGATATTCGCCTGTGGACGACGCTGGTACGGTTCGACCCGGTGTATGTAACGCATTTTAAATGCGATAAACGGCGCATCAGCGATTATCTCAACCTGTACGGTTTTCTGCGCGACATCTACCAGATACCCGGCATCGCAGAGACGGTGAGTATTCCGCATATCCGCCACCACTATTACCGCAGCCATAAAACCATTAATCCAACCGGCATTATCTCCATTGGACCGCAGCAGGATCTCAACGAACCCCACGGTCGCGATCAGCGCTTCCGTTGATCTGTCGGGCGCCAGTGATGGCGCCCAATAATTCAGAAAACAGATATTTACCCACCATTCATTCACGTCTATTCTTATTACGATCGCTTAAAAAACAAGTGATTGACGGTTAATTGAGGCGTAGAAATGGACTGGTATCTCAAGGCATTAAAAAACTATATAGGATTTGGCGGCCGTGCGCGGCGCAAAGAGTACTGGATGTTTATTCTGGTCAACCTCATCCTGACCGGCGTATTGAGCATCATCGATAAAATGCTGGGCTGGCAGCGGGCGGGCGGCGAAGGCATTCTAACGACCATCTATGGCGTACTGGTCTTTTTACCGTGGTGGGCGGTGCAGTTTCGACGTCTTCACGACACCGACCGTTCAGCCTGGTGGCTGCTGCTGCTGTTGATCCCGGTCATCGGCTGGCTGGTGATCTTGATCTTTAACTGCCAACGCGGCACCGAAGGCAACAATCGCTTCGGACCCGATCCGAAACCCTTCTCCTATTAATCTTCCCGCTCCTCCCGCTAGCGGGAGGAGCGTCTTCTCGACTAGCGTCCCGCAAACAGCTTAGGGATTTCGCGCAGACACCAGGACTTCGCCTCGCCCATGCTGTCCCGTCGCCAGGCCATGATTATGTCAATTTCATTGGTGTATTCCGGGCTGACGACCCGCAGACGCCCTTCGGCAATATCTTTCTCCACCAGCGGATAGGGCATGGTTGCCACGCCTAATCCGGCCAGCAGCGCCTGACGCTTATCTTCAATGGTGCTCACCGTTAAGCGCGGCTGTTTATCCAGCAACTGAACGGTAAGGACGGGACGCTCGCGTGCGGTATCCGCTACTGCGACGCCGCGGTATTTCACGCGGGTCACTTCCGAGAGCGGTTCCGGCTCCTGGTGGATCGGGTGATCCGGCGCCGCGACGTACACGCTGAGCACCGAATAGAGTTTGCGCGAGTTTATCTCCGAGGAGGAACGAAAATGCATATCCGGCGCGACAACAATATCCGCCCGCCCCTGCTCCAGTCGCTCCCAGGCGCCGGCCAGCACTTCGGTGATAATCGACAACTGCGTGTTGGATTTGGTCGCCAGTTTTTCAATCAGCGGAAACAGATCCGCGGTCGGAACCAGCGCTTCGGTGACGATTGTCAGATGAGTTTCCCAGCCACGCGACAGCGCTTCCGCATCGGTGGTGAGTTTATCCGCCGCTTCGAGCAGCACGCGCCCACGCTCAAGCAGCATCCGTCCCACGTTGGTGAACTTCGTGCGATGACCTGAGCGGTCAAACAGCACCACGTCCAGCTCCTCTTCCAGTTTTTGCATGGTATAGCTCAGGGCGGAAGGCACGCGTCCCAGCTCATCAGCCGCGGCAGCAAAGCTCCCACGGCGGTCGATCGCATCCATCACGCGCAACGCTTCCAGCGTTAATGCTCTCTCTTTGGCCATCGCTTTCTCATTCAGGAAATTTGAACATACCGGGCAGAATATCTGGCTAACAATACAGCGTCCATACCTTTACCATTGATTTAGTGTAAAGAGAGGTCAAGAACATGATTACTACCCGAACAGCCAAACAATGCGGACAAGCAGACTTCGGCTGGCTGCAGGCCCGCTACACCTTCTCCTTTGGCCACTACTTCGACCCGAAATTACTGGGCTTCGCGTCCTTACGCGTGCTCAATCAGGAAGTGCTGGCACCCGGCGCCTCGTTCCAGGCCAGGACGTACCCAAAAGTCGATATCCTGAACCTGATTCTGGAAGGCGAAGCAGAGTATCGCGACAGCGACGGCAACCATATGCAGGCCAAAGCCGGTGAAGCGCTGCTTATCGCCACCCAGCCTGGCGTGAGCTATAGCGAGCATAATCTGAGCAAAGAGCAGTCGTTAACGCGGATGCAACTGTGGCTCGACGCTTGCCCGCAGCGGGAAAACCCGCTGCAGCAGAAAATAGAAGTGGCGAGCGCACCGCTGCAGCTGCTGGCCTCGCCGGAGGGAGGGAATGGCAGTCTCCAGCTTCGCCAGCAGGCCTGGGTCTACCATATCGCACTGGAGGAAGGGGAGCAGATTAGCGTGCAGCTCCATGGCCCACGCGCTTACCTGCAGTCGATCCACGGCACCGTTCATGCCGTTGCGCAGGAGCAACAAAAACAGGCTCTCACCTGTGGTGATGGGGCATTTATTCGTGACGAAGCTAACATTACCCTCGTCGCCGATACGCCGCTGCGCGCTTTGCTGATAGATTTACCGGTGTAACAACGGAAGTGATGGAGTCTGTCAGTGAGTAAAAAGAAAAACAGAAAAAAGGCGTCCCCGACGCCATCAGCCCCGACGCAGCCGGAAACCGCTGGGGTCGTCAGCTTTGGTTATGATGAGATGCTGAGCGAACTGGAAGCCATTGTTGTCGAAGCGGAAATTCGTCTGCGGGATGAAGAAAGTCTCGCCTGAAAAGGCAACATCAATGATTCGATTTTCGTTTATGGCCTGAAGATAATATCGGCCCCGAAAGGGGCCGATGGCATTATTCACTCAGCGCGTCGGCAAGATCTTTTTTCACCTGGGTACGCTGCTCTGGCGTCAGCACCTGATTCACATCGAAATAGTACTTCACGCGGTAATAACGCACCTGCTGATCGATCTTACTGAAGGCTGCCAGCTGATCCTTGACCGCTTTCTCATCCCATTTTCCGGAATCAATCACGTTAATCAATGCGCCATCTTTAATATCTTGCTGTGAAATCTGCTGAACATTATTTTCCAGTTGCTGATGCAGGCTTTTAATTTTCGCGACCTGATCGCTGGAGAGTTTTAAGTGCTGGACAATGGGATCCTGCGCTGGCGCCGGCGCCGCCTTAACGTCTGCGGCCTGTGCCGTCAGAGAGAAACCGGTAGTCAGAAGGGCTGCAAACGCAATACGGGTCATTAATTTCATTGTTTTATCCTGAAGTGAAAGTGCCTGAAATAGCGGTTTATTATTTTACAGTTGGTAGTGAATAAATGTAAAAAATAATACCTAAAGATTATTCATAGCGTGCAACTGATCACAAACCGCTCAATACATAAGAAATCAAAATATTTTCCTTCAATAAATTCACACGGAGAATACATGTTTATATAAAATAACTTTAACGCTCATGAAGGGAAATTGATTGACAGAAGTGACGGTTACTTCATTTAATTAGCGAGAAAGATGCCATACATAAAAAGCAGGGATATCATGTTTTAAAATATATAAGGAGATAGTTATGTTATTACGCACTCACGTATTACCGCTGGTTTTTGTCGTCTCGCTGTTAAGCGGCTGTGGCCTGGCCTCGAAAGCCTTTTATTCCGCAGGCGATAAATTATTTCAACCGGGAGATGACGCCGTCGCGTCGATGCAGACGTATTCAGTTGCGCAGTTCCTGCAACCGTTTACCCTCAACCCGGCAAAAGCCAGCAGCGATTATCTAGGCAAATGGGTCAAGGTGCGCGGCGTGATTGTCGACATTCGTCGGATGAGCGGTATCGCCGGCAGCTACTATTTTACCGTGACCATGAGAGACGAGCAGAATAAAACGGATAAACGTCTGACCTTTAATTTTGGCTCACATAACAGCGCAGATGTTGAGGCCTTAAGCAATGGCAGCGTCGCCACAATCATCGGCCAGGTTCATCAGGTGCAAGATTCCACGATCCCGACGCTACAGAATCCTAAGGTGGTTAAATAACGGTAACTGACCGATAAGCCGCGTTCTTTTGGTATAGCGTCGGGGACAGTCATTCATCCGCTTCACGGATTCAGATAGCAAAAACCCCGCCGGAGCGGGGTTTTTGCATAAAGAGGTGAAACTGACCGATAAGCCGGGTTCTGTCGTGGACAGTCATTCATCTAGGCCAGCAATCGCTCACTGGCTCAAGCAGCCTACCCGGGTTCAGTACGGGCCGTACCTTATGAACCCCTATTTGGCCTTGCTCCGGGTGGAGTTTACCGTGCCGCGGACTGTTACCAGCCGCGCGGTGCGCTCTTACCGCACCCTTTCACCCTTACCTGATCCCGCTTGCGCGGGCCATCGGCGGTTTGCTCTCTGTTGCACTGGTCGTGGGCTGTGACACCCCCCAGGCGTTACCTGGCACCTTGCCCTATGGAGCCCGGACTTTCCTCCCCTCCGCCCGTCTCCCCCCGAAGGAGGACGACGACGAAGCGGCGACTGTCTGGTCAGCTTCGGCGCGCAGTATAGAGGGTTTACCGCCCGTTGTCATCCCTCTGTCGTCATCCCAACCTGCAGGGTGGCGGCGATATTGCGCGACGCGCGGTAAATGTTATCAAACGCCCCGCGAAATGCCTCTTCCAGCGTCGAAACTGTGGTTAACACGCTGAAAACAGCATCGATGCCGTGATGGTGAACCACGCCGACGTCGTGGGTCAGGCTGCCGGCTATACCGATCACCGGCTTGCGATATTTTTTCGCCACCCGGGCTACCCCCACCGGCACCTTACCGTGAATGGACTGGCTATCGATCCGCCCTTCTCCGGTGACCACCAATGAGCAGTCGAGGATTTGCTCCTCCAGATTCAACGCCTCGGTGACGATATCAATGCCGCTACGCAATTCCGCATTAAGCAAGGCCATCAGCGCGGCACCCATGCCGCCTGCCGCCCCCGCGCCGGGGATCGCCTTAACGTCCACTTGCAGCAAGGCCTTAATGACATCGGCGTAATGCCCCAGATTACGATCCAGCTCAACGATCATCGTCTCGGTCGCCCCTTTCTGCGGGCCAAAGATCCGCGACGCGCCGCGCTCGCCCACCAGCGGGTTAGTGACGTCGCAGGCCACACGGATCATCCCGTCGCGTAAGCGTGGATCGATGGCGGAAAGATCGATCCGGCTCAGACGGCTCAAACTGCCGCCGCCATGGCCGATCTCCTGCCCCTCGGCGTCGCAAAGGCGGGCGCCTAACGCCTGCATCATGCCCGCCCCACCGTCGTTGGTCGCGCTGCCGCCGATGCCGATAATGATCCGCTTCGCGCCATGCGCCAGCGCCTGTAATATCAGCTCACCGGTACCGCGTGAAGTGGTGATGAGAGGGTTGCGTTTTTCGGGCGGAACGAGTCCCAGACCGCTGGCTGCCGCCATCTCAATAAACGCGGTGACGCCATCGCCGGACATGCCCCAGCAGGCCTCTACTTTCTCGCCCAGCGGGCCCGTCACCCATGCGGAATGTTCCGTTCCCTGCGTCGCGGCAATCATCGCCTCCACCGTTCCCTCGCCGCCGTCGGCGACGGGCATGGAAACATACTGCGCGTCGGGGAAAATTTCACGGAATCCTTTTTCTATCGCCTGCGCTACCTCGGCGGCAGACAGGCTTTCTTTGTAAGAGTCTGGGGCAATGACGATTTTCATAAGTTTGTAGCCTGACAGTGCCGCGCAAGGCAAGAATAACAGGGCGCGTGGTGCGCCCTTCTTGTTAGCGAGTGACTTCCACTTTCGCCAGTTTTTCGTAATAGCACGCCAGCGCGCTATGGTCCGCAGTGCCCAGACCGTCCGCACGCAGCGCCTGCATCATCTCCATTACCGCCGCCGTCAGCGGCAGCTGGGCGCCCACGCCGTGTGAGGTATCCAACGCATTGGCCAGATCTTTAATATGCAGGTCGATACGGAAGCCCGGCTTAAAGTTACGATCCATCACCATCGGCGCTTTGGCATCCAGCACGGTACTGCCCGCCAGGCCGCCACGGATCGCCTGATATACCAGATCCGGATTGACGCCAGCTTTGGTCGCGAGAGTCAGCGCTTCAGACATCGCTGCGATGTTCAGGGCGACAATCACCTGGTTAGCCAGTTTGGTGACGTTGCCCGCGCCGATGTCGCCGGTATGCACCACGGAGCCCGCCATCGCTTTCATCAGATCGTAGTATTTATCAAAGATCGCCTTATCGCCGCCGACCATCACCGACAGGGTGCCGTCGATGGCTTTCGGTTCACCGCCGCTCACCGGCGCATCCAGCATATCAATACCTTTGGCCTTCAGCGCTTCGCTGATTTCCCGGCTCGCCAGCGGCGCGATAGAGCTCATATCAATCACCACAGTGCCCGGCTTTGCGCCTTCGATAATGCCGTTTTCACCCAGTGCCACCTCTTTCACATGCGGAGAGTTTGGCAGCATGGTAATGATCACGTCACATTGCTCGGCAATCGCCTTCGCCGTCGTCGCGGTCTCAGCACCCGCGGCAATCACATCGGCAATCGCTTCCGGGTTACGGTCCGACACCACCAGCGAATAACCGGCTTTCAGCAAATTTTTGCTCATCGGTTTGCCCATAATGCCAAGACCGATAAAACCCACTTTGATTGTCATAATGTTCTCTCTCTTCATCCTGGTGATTATTTTTTAAACGCATCAGCAAGTTTCTGGGTTGCTGAGCGGAAGACGCCCAGATCGCTGCCGACGGCGACGAAAGTCGCGCCCCATTCCAGATAGCGGCGCGCATCGGCTTCCACTGGCGCCAGAATACCGCTTGGCTTACCGTGCTTCTTCGCGCTGGCGAAGATATGCTGAATGGCGCGCTGTACCTCAGGATGGGCGGCATTGCCCAGATGACCTAAGGCCGCGGCCAGGTCGCTCGGGCCGACGAACAGGCCGTCGACGCCGTCGGTCGCGGCAATCGCCTCGACGTTGTCCACCCCGGTCTGACTCTCAATCTGCACCAGAACGGAAATGTTCTTATTGGACTGGGCGAAGTAGTCCGCCACGGTGCCGAACATATTGCCGCGATGGGAAACGGAAACCCCGCGGATCCCTTCCGGCGGATAGCGGGTCGACGCCACCGCCTGTGCCGCCTGCTCAGCCGTCTCGACGAACGGCACCAGGAAGTTGTAGAAGCCGATGTCCAGCATGCGCTTGATAATGATCGGCTCATTGGTCGGCACGCGCACCACCTGGGCGCTGGGGCTGCCCTTCAGCGCCATCAGCTGTGGGATAAGCGTGGTCACGTCGTTCGGCGCGTGTTCCGCATCCAGCACCAGCCAGTCGAAACCGGCCAGACCCAGCACCTCGGTGCTGATCGGGTTAGCCAGCGCGCACCAGCAGCCAATCTGCACCTGATGAGCCGCCAGCGCGGCCTTAAATTTGTTCGGGAAAATTGCGTTATCCATGATGTTTACCTTGCGTTAATCGTTGCTTACTTCTGCAATTCCAGGCGTTTAATCTCGCGAACCATAAATATAATCAGCAGAATAAAATAGCGAGTTGATATTCCTTTTTTCTCATCCCATCCAGGATCATGAAGATATTCATCAAACACAGAACACCTTTTATTATTTTTTTAATCGGGCTCTTTATTTGTTAAATAGACGATATCAACGCTCTCTGATTGCCTATCGGCTACCTCAAAAACATGACACAGTATAATCAGCCTGCCATCGCCAGACACCATGCATAATCACAATATAAACATCTTATCTGACGCTTTAGTTAGGCAAATGCCACAAGTCATGGGCGCTAATCCACAGTTCTCATGATTGCCTGTCAGTGCGTGAGCGTCGTCGCAGAGAGGGGTGACACAGATCACATTTTAAAGCCATTACTCCTGACATTCTTTATTTCATTATTCTTTTCTACAGCACCAGAATGACCATTTCATTCTTTTTTTAGCACCTGTTTGGAGATGACTGGACAATGGCTGACATTGCAATTCGACAACAATCGCCAACCGCGTTTTATATTAAAGTTGACCCGACAGATAACGTGGCGATTATTGTTAACGATCGGGGATTGACCGCCGGAACACGTTTCCCGGACGGCCTGACGCTCGTCGAACACATCCCACAGGGTCATAAAGTAGCCCTGGTGGATATCCCTGCCCGCGGTGAAATCATTCGCTACGGGGAAGTGATTGGCTTCGCCGTGCGCGACATCCCACAGGGAAGCTGGATTGACGAATCGCTGGTGGAACTGCCTACCGCCCCGCCGTTGAACACCCTGCCGCTGGCGACCAAAGTGCCTGAACCGCTACCGCCGCTGGAAGGCTATACCTTTGAAGGCTACCGCAATGCCGATGGCAGCGTGGGCACCAAGAACCTGCTGGGCATCACTACCAGCGTGCACTGTGTCGCCGGCGTGGTCGATTATGTGGTGAAAATCATTGAGCGCGACCTGCTGCCGAACTATCCCAACGTCGATGGCGTGGTGGGCCTGAATCATCTCTACGGCTGCGGCGTGGCGATCAACGCCCCAGCGGCGGTAGTGCCGATTCGCACCATCCACAATATCGCTCTCAACCCGAACTTCGGCGGCGAGGTGATGGTTATTGGCCTCGGCTGTGAAAAGCTGCAACCGGAACGCCTGCTGCAGGGCACGGAAGACGTCCAAAGTATCCCGGTGGACAGCGCCAGCATCGTCAGCCTGCAGGATGAAAAGCATGTTGGTTTTAAATCGATGGTCGATGATATTCTGCAGATCGCCGAGCGCCACCTGGCGAAACTGAACCAGCGCCAGCGGGAAACCTGCCCGGCCTCTGAGCTGGTGGTCGGGATGCAGTGCGGCGGCAGCGACGCCTTCTCCGGCGTGACCGCCAACCCGGCGGTGGGTTATGCATCCGACCTGCTGGTGCGCTGCGGTGCGACGGTGATGTTCTCGGAAGTAACCGAAGTCCGCGACGCCATCCATCTGTTAACCCCGCGGGCGATTAACGAAGAGGTCGGCAAACGCCTGCTGGAAGAGATGGCCTGGTACGATAACTATCTCGACATGGGCAAAACCGACCGCAGCGCCAACCCCTCCCCCGGCAACAAAAAAGGCGGCCTGGCCAACGTGGTGGAAAAAGCGCTGGGTTCTATTGCTAAATCAGGTAAAAGCGCCATCGTCGAGGTGCTCTCTCCAGGCCAGCGCCCGACCAAACGCGGCCTGATTTATGCCGCTACCCCCGCCAGCGATTTTGTCTGCGGCACCCAGCAGGTCGCCTCTGGCATCACCGTGCAGGTGTTCACCACCGGCCGCGGCACGCCGTATGGCCTGATGGCGGTACCCGTAATAAAAATGGCGACCCGGACCGAGCTGGCCAACCGCTGGTATGACTTAATGGATATTAACGCCGGGACCATCGCCACTGGCGAAGAGACGATTGAGGATGTCGGGCGGAAGCTGTTCGAATTTATTCTCGATGTCGCCAGCGGACGCAAGAAAACCTTCTCCGATCAATGGGGCTTGCACAACCAGCTGGCGGTGTTTAACCCGGCGCCGGTGACCTGATCGAGAGCGGGAGAATTTAAACACTTTTAGCCCGGATTTATCCGGGCTTGTTGGTTAGGGATGCTGTGCGGCAAGAAAAGCGATTCTGCCCTTTTCTTCCGACATTTCTTCCGACATTTCTTCCGACATATCAGATGACGTTCAAGCCGCCCTTCAATTTCTGAAGAGCGGCTTGCTGATCCCAAAGTCAATTTACAGGCTTACTCCCCCTGCTGCTCCAGGGCGTACTTATACAACGCATTTTTCTTCACGCCGTGGATCTCCGCGGCCAGCGCAGCGGCTTTCTTCAGCGGCAGCTCTGCTTGCAGCAGCGCCAGGGTACGCAGCGCGGCCGCCGGCAGCGCCTCTTCCTGGGCCTTGAAGCCTTCGACGATCAGTACCATCTCGCCTTTACGACGGTTTTCGTCTTCCTTCACCCAGGCCACCAGCTCGCCGATCGGCGCGCCGTGGATCGATTCCCAGGTTTTGGTCAGCTCGCGGGCCAGCACCACGTAGCGGGATTCCCCCAGTACTGCGCAGATATCTTCCAGACTCTCCACCAGGCGGTGCGTCGACTCATAGAAGATAATAGTGCGCGGCTCTTCTTCCAGCGCCTTCAGGGTATCGCGGCGGCCTTTCGATTTCGCCGGCAGGAAGCCTTCATAGCAGAAACGGTCGGAAGGCAGACCGGCAGCGCTCAGGGCGGCGATGGCCGCGCAGGGGCCCGGCAGCGGTACGACGCGAATATTCGCTTCGCGGCAGGTGCGCACCAGATGGTAGCCAGGGTCATTAATCAGCGGCGTGCCGGCATCGGAGACCAGCGCAATGTTTTGGCCTGCCTTCAGTTTAGCAAGAAGTGTTTCCGCCTTTTGCTGCTCGTTATGGTCGTGAAGCGCAAATAAGCGGGCGTTAATCGCAAAATGTTGCAGCAGCAAACCGGTGTGGCGGGTATCTTCCGCAGCAATTAAATCAACAGCTTGCAACACTTCCAGTGCGCGCTGCGTGATATCAGACAGATTCCCTATCGGAGTGGGCACAATATAGAGCTGCCCCTGAGAATTATCCGCTGATTCGTGTTGTTTCATTGTCTCGTCCGTATTGCCGATTTAATATTGAGCATTGAGCCAAAAAAATATCACTGGACACTTATGGTACCGTCAACATTTCTTCGTTCTAAGCCCGCGCGCTGTCTGCCCGTATTGCTGGCGACGCTTCTTTTTGCTGGCTGCGGCACCCACACGCAGGATCAAAGCACGGCGTTTATGCAGGGTACATCGCAGGCCAACTCCAGTTTCTACCTACAGCAGATGCAGCAAAGCACGAATGATAGCAAGACCAACTGGCAATTACTCGCCATTCGTGCACTGCTGCAGGAAGGGAAGAAACAACAGGCCATCGACCTGTACAACCAGTTGCCGTCGAACCTGAACAGCACCCAGGCCCGCGAACAGTCGCTGCTGGCAGTGGAAGTGAAGCTGGCGCAAAACGACTATCAGGGCGCTCGTACTCTGCTGGCAAAACTCGACCCGGCAAGCCTGGATCAACCCCAGCAGGCGCGCTACTGGCAGGCACAAATTGATGCCAGCCAGGGTAAGCCATCAGTTACGTTACTGCGTGCGTTAATCGCCCAGCAGCCGCTGCTGAGTGATGCCAAACAACGCCAGCAAAACATTGACGCGACCTGGCAAGCGCTCACCTCGATGACCCAAGATCAGGCCAATGCGCTGGTGATCAATGCCGATGAAAATACCCTCCAGGGCTGGCTGGATCTGCAGCGGATGTGGTTTGACAATCGCAACGATCCGACGCTGCTGAAGGCGGGCGTTAAAGACTGGCAGACGCGCTATCCGCAAAACCCGGGCGCAAAAATGCTGCCGACGGCGCTGGTGAACATGCAAAACTATAAGCCCGCGTCCACCAACAAGATTGCGCTTTTTCTGCCGCTGAACGGCCAGGCGTCGATCTTCGGCCGCACTATCCAGCAGGGCTTTGAAGCCGCCAAAAATGGTGCGCCGTCGGTGACGGGTAGCGCCGTTCCCGCGCAGGTTGCCCAGGCGGCGAATGTCTCCGGGAATGATGACGTGGTGAGTCCGTCGCAGGCAGAAATCAGCGATCTTACCGCCACCGGAAGCCGCGCTGAACCGGTGCAGGCGCCGGCACAAGACCAGGCGGCGCCTGCCGCGGAACCTGCAGCCCAGGCGCCGGCAGCGGCCGCCACGCCGCAGACCACCGCTTCCCCGGCCACCCAGCCGGTCACCGCCCCGACCGCGCAGCCTCAACCCGTGGTCGCCACCGCCGCCAACCCCTCTGCGGAACTAAAAATTTACGACACCACCAGCCAGCCCATCAGTCAGTTGCTTGCCCAGGCTCAGCAGGACGGCGCCACTTTAGTCGTCGGACCGCTGCTGAAAGAGAACGTGGATGATGTGATTAAGAGCAACACGCCGCTCAACGTGCTGGCCCTCAACCAGCCGGAAAAAGTCGAAAGCCGCGCTAACATCTGCTATTTCGCCCTTTCTCCGGAAGACGAAGCGCGTGACGCCGCCCGACATATCCACCAACAGGGCAAACAGACGCCGCTGCTGCTGGTTCCGCGCGGTGCGCTGGGCGATCGCGTGGTTAGCGCTTTTGCCGACGAATGGCTGAAGCTGGGCGGCGCCAGCGTCCTGCAGCAGCGCTTTGGCTCCACGGCTGAGCTGCGCGCCGGCGTCAACGGCGGAGGGGGCATTGCGCTGAGCGGCACGCCGGTCTCCACCCTGCCTTCGGCCCAGAACAGTTCCCTCGGCGGTGCGGATGAGATGCCGGTGAGCAGCGGCGGCAGCGTAGACGCCGCCTATATCCTCGCCACCCCGGAACAGATTGCCTATATCAAACCCATGATCGCTATGCGCAACGGCAGTCAAAACAATGTCACCCTGTACGCCAGCTCACGCAGCGCTCAGGGCACCGCAGGGCCGGATTTCCGTCTGGAGATGGAAGGCCTGCAGTATAGTGAAATCCCGATGCTGGCCGGCAGCAACCCGGCGCTGATGCAGCAGGCGCTGTCCGCTGTACGTAATGACTACTCGCTGGCGCGCCTGTATGCCATGGGCGCTGACGCCTGGTCACTGGCGAACCACTTCACGCAAATGCGCCAAACGCCGGGCTTCGAGCTGAACGGGAATACCGGCGATCTGACGGCCACCCAGGATTGTGTGATTAACAGGAAACTGTCATGGCTCAAATACCAGCAGGGAAAAATCGTTCCGGCCAGCTAAGCAAACAGACTGGCGATGCCTGGGAAAACCAGGCTCGCCGCTGGCTGGAAGGCCAGGGCCTGCGTTTTATCGCCGCCAATGCCCGCGAGCGTGGCGGCGAAATTGACCTCATCATGCGCGACGGCACCGTCACCGTTTTTGTCGAGGTGCGCTACCGCCGGAGCGCCCAGTACGGTGACGCGGCAGCCAGCGTCACCCCGCAAAAACAACAACGACTGCTTAAAGCCGCCCGTTTGTGGCTCTGCCGACAGAATGGGAGCTTTGAGACTGTGGATTGCCGTTTCGATGTGGTAGCCTTCACCGGAAACGACATCCAATGGCTAAAAAACGCCTTTGGCGAATAGCGTAATACCAGAAGTAAGGGATCCCGTGCTCGACAGAATCAAAGCCTGCTTTACCGAAAGCATTCAAACCCAAATTGCCGCAGCAGAAGCACTCCCGGACGCGATTTCCCGGGCGGCGATGACGCTCGTGCAGTCCCTGCTCAACGGCAACAAAATCCTCTGTTGTGGTAATGGCACCTCCGCCGCCAACGCACAGCATTTTGCTGCCAGCATGATTAATCGTTTTGAAACGGAACGCCCTGGTTTACCCGCCATTGCACTAAATACCGATAATGTGGTCTTAACCGCGATCGCCAACGATCGCCTGCATGACGAGATCTACGCCAAGCAGGTGCGCGCCCTGGGACACGCCGGCGATGTGCTGCTGGCGATCTCTACGCGCGGTAACAGCCGGGATATCGTCAAGGCGGTGGAAGCCGCCGTGACCCGCGACATGACTATCGTCGCGTTAACCGGCTATGACGGCGGTGAGCTGGCTGGCCTCTTAGGTCAGCAGGATGTCGAAATCCGCATCCCCTCGCATCGCAGCGCGCGTATTCAGGAGATGCATATGCTGACCGTCAACTGTCTGTGCGATTTGATAGATAACACCCTTTTTCCACACCAGGACGATTAAGGAGAACACATGAAGGCTCTCTCGCCCCTCGCCATCCTGCTTTCTGCACTACTGCTGCAGGGCTGTGTTGCCGCCGCGGTAGTCGGAACGGCAGCTGTCGGCACCAAAGCCGCAACGGACCCGCGTACGGTGGGAACCCAGGTCGATGACAGCACCCTGGAACTGCGCGTCAATAGCGCCTTGTCGAAAGATGAACAGATTAAAAAACAGGCCCGCATCAACGTCACGGCTTATCAGGGCAAAGTCCTGCTGACCGGCCAGTCGCCAACGCCGGATCTCTCTGCCCGCGCCAAGCAAATCGCCATGGGCGTGGAAGGGACCACGGAAGTGTTTAATGAAGTGCGCCAGGGCCAGCCGATTGGTTTAGGGACCGCCTCGTCTGATACCTGGATTACCACCAAGGTGCGTTCGCAGCTGCTGAGCACCGATCAGGTCAAATCCTCGAACGTGAAGGTGACCACGGAAAACAGTGAAGTCTTCCTGATGGGGCTGGTGACCGATCGTGAAGGCCGGGCGGCCGCGGATATTGCCAGCCGGGTGAGCGGCGTGTCCCGCGTGACCACCGCCTTTACCTACATCAAATAAAGCTGCAGTCTCCCGGCTGGCGCTGCGCTTAGCCGGGCTACCGTCCCCTATGCGTTGGGTGCCGGGTAAGGCGTAGCCGCCGCCCGACACCCAATCCGGCTATCCTTACGTTTACGGCAAACTACACCAGTGCCAGCGCACCGACAATCGCCCCGCACAGCGCCACCAGTCCGCCAGTCAGCCACAGCGCTTTGGCCGGGAAGGCTTTGCGCAGCATAATCAGCGACGGTACGCTCACCGCCGGCAGAGTGATGAGCAGCACCAGCGCTGGCGCCGTCCCCATGCCAGCCAGCATCATCGTCTGCACAATCGGAATTTCCGCCGCGGTAGGGATCACAAACAGGCAGCCGGCTATCGCCATCGCGATGACCCAGAATAACGTGTTATCCACCGCGCCATCGGCGTGCGGGAACAGCCAGACGCGCGCCGCTCCCAGCACCAGTACCGCAAGGATATAAACCGGGATCGTATTCCAGAACAGCGTCCACAGCGCCCGCAGCCAGCGGCTAAAGAAGCTGTCTCTGGCCGCTTCAGACGGTGCAGCAGGCACTGCTACCGGCTGCGTCGCCGCCTCTTTCACCCATTTCTGCACCAGGGTCGCGACAATCAGCACCGTCGCCAGGCCAGCGACCAGGCGAACCAGCGCAAACTGCCAGCCCAGGACAAAGCCCATAAACACCAGCGTCGCCGGGTTGAGCAGCGGGTTACCCATCCAGAACGCCAGCGCCCCGCCCATCGACACCTGCTGTTTGCGCATGCCGGCCGCGACCGGCGCGGCGCAGCAGGTGCACATCATGCCGGGCAACGAGAAAATCGCCCCCAGAAGCGTGCCCTGAAAACGCGATTGTCCCAGGGTGCGCAGCAGCCAGTCGCGCGGGATCAGCACCTGAATCAGCGACCCGAGCAGCACGCCGAGCACTGCCGCTTTCCAGACGGCAAGGAAGTAAACTATCGCGTAGTCCCACGCGGCTTTCAACGGGTTAGCGTCGGCCTGGGCCAGAATGGATTTACCGATACTGTGGGTTTCCGCGGCGGTGAAGGCTTTCCCGTAATAGGGCTGCCATTTGACAAACCACAGGCCGACAATCACGACGAGAAAGAAAAGCGCGGGTTTCCACCATTGAAACGGTGACGCCGCCTGAGATGAAGACTGACCAGTCATAGCATTCCCCAGCAAGAAATGTGGATATGAATTGAAGCCGTGAATAGTACGCCGGATGTTTGCGTTTGCAAAACGCTATTCAGCCTGCTGCGCGGCGCGCTCCCGCAGTTGGGATGACGTCAGAATTTGCACGCCTTCCTGGGTGGGCGACAGCGCCTCCGCCAGCAGGGCAATCGCCACGTCACGCGCCGGAATCGCCTTCCAGTTTCCCGGCAGCAGCCGGAACAGCGGTTCGAGGAAAGTCTCATTGGCCCGCTTCTTTTCCCGCTCGCCTGACAGCATCGACGGCCGGGCAATGGTCAGCCGCGGCCAGGCCTGTTCGATCAACGCCGCCTCCATTTCCCCCTTCACCCGATTGTAGAAAAACGGCGAGTGGGCATTGGCGCCCATCGCGCTGACCACCAGCATATGCTGCGCGCCAAGCCGTTTTCCGGCCAGTGCCGTATCGATAACCAGCGTGTAATCAGCATGGACAAAGGCCTCTTTGCTTCCCGCTTCCCGACGCGTCGTCCCCAGGCAACAGAAGACGATATCGACCGGGTCGACCACCTGCGCCAGGGCATCGGTCAGCTGGGGATCGTGAGGATTAAAGACACCTTCCGCCGGCGCCAGCGGGCGACGCGTCGGCGCGGCGATGGCGCTGATGCTCGGCTCATTCTGCAGCATCCGGAGTAAGTGACCGCCAACTAACCCGGTCGCGCCGGTTAATAATACCTGACTCATTGATTCTCCTTTACAGAATTCTCCGCCTTGCACTTTCGGGCTCATGTTCCAGGCTTAATACCTTACAAGGTAAGTATCCACCATCATCATGGAATTACCTCATTGACCATCCAGATAGCGGAGGAAGCATGAGTAAAAAGATAGCCGTGCTCATTACCGACGACTTTGAAGATTCTGAATTTACCTCTCCCGCCGACGCGTTCAAGCTCGCCGGGCATCAGGTCGTCACGATCGAAAAGCAGGCTGGCAAGACGGTGAAGGGTAAACAGGGAGAAGCGGAGGTCGCCATCGACAGAGCCATCGATGACGTCACACCGGGTGAATTTGATGCCTTGCTGCTGCCCGGGGGCTATTCCCCTGATCAGCTGCGCGGGGATGAACGCTTCGTCACCTTTACCCGCGATTTCGTCAACAGCGGGAAGCCGGTCTTCGCCATCTGCCACGGCCCACAGCTGCTGATCAGCGCCGATGTGGTCCGCGGGCGTAAGCTCACGGCGGTGAAGCCTATCGTGGTGGATGTGAAAAACGCCGGGGGCGAGTTTTACGACCAGGAGGTGGTGGTCGATAACGAACAGCTGGTCACCAGCAGAACGCCGGACGATCTGCCGGCCTTCAATCGCGAAGCGCTACGCCTGCTCGGCGCCGGCATCACGCCGCCAGTGTAACTTTTTCCCGAAGCCCAGCGTGTTATCGGTAAACTTGATTTCGTCCGGACGAATCTCCCATACCGGCGCCGACAACATGCGGGCCACCGGAAAGCGCTTGACGTAGCGCTGGCGCATCCGCGCCTCTTCGTCACCGCTCAGACGACGGATCTCGCCTTTGAACTGCACGCCGCGGATCAGGGCCACGGTTTTTGGCTGGCCATTGACCGTACCGGCCACTTTCGCCCGTTCACCGGTCATCTGACCGTGGCGGGTGTGCTCATCGCTGAGCAGATAAAAGGCCACGGTATCCGGGTCATAGACGTAAAAGGCATTCGCACACCACAGCTCGTCGTCGCGGGAGACGCACCAGGTGACGACGTGCTGTTTACTCAGCCAGCGACCAATGGCAGCAAGGGTTTCCATCTTTCTTCTCCATTATGCTATGGTGCACACACCTTACCATAGCGACTTTGTGACCGTGTGCTGGTTTCTGTATCTCATTCGAACCGCGGATAATCGCCTTTATACCGGCATCACCACCGATGTGCCGCGCCGCTTTCGCCAGCATCAGGCGGGAAAAGGCGCGAAGGCGTTGCGCGGTAAAGGCGACCTGCTGCTGGCCTTTAGCCACGAGGTTGGTGAACACTCACTTGCGTTGCGACTGGAATACCGCGTTAAGCAGCTAACGAAGCGCGAAAAAGAGCGCCTCGTTGCCGGAGAGGATGCCTTCGAAACCCTGCTGGCGAGGCTCAAAGACGATTAAAATGGTCGCTGTATTCTACCTGGCCATGGACGCCTTCGAGAGCGTCATCCGCCAGACGGTGAACCTGGAACGCCTCCGCGCTGTCCGGCCAGCGGCAGCGGAGATCGAAGCGCGCGGCCGGCTCAAAACCGAAGCGACGGTATAAATTCGGGTCGCCCAGCGTCACCACCGCGGCATAGCCAAACTCATTCAGCGAATCCAGCCCTTCATAGACCAGTTGCCGGCCGATGCCCTGTCCACGATAGTGTTCATCCACCGCCAGCGGCGCCAGACCGACCCACTGCAGCTCTTCACCTTCCACCGCAACCGGGCTGAAGGCAACGTAGCCGATCACCTGGCCTTCATCATCCGTTGCCACCACCCCCAGCGTGATCAGTCCATCTTCACGCAGATCGTGCACCAGCTGCGCTTCGGCATCGCGGCCGAAGGTACGACGCAGCAGCGCGTCGATTCCCGGTGCATCAATCCCAATTTCCACTCGAATCAGCATGCCTCACCTACCGATGTCTGTTCAGGTTTCTGCGGGCTCTTCAGTCCAGCTTCGACAAAATCCGCCAGTTGCAGCAACATCACGCGCAGCGCTTTTGGCATCTGCTCGAGCTCAATGGCGTCCATCAAATTTTTTACGTACAGCCCCAGCTCCGTATCGCCTTCAATCACCAGACGACGCTGGAAGAATAGCGTATCCGGATCCTGCTTGCGCGCGGCAATCATTAACAGATCGCTGGCATCGGCACTGAAGCTGACGTCGGCGTCGGCCTGTTGGCTGACCACCAGGCGACCATCGACTACCGAGGTATACCACAGCAGACCGATGTCACGCACATGAATACTTAACCAGCGCCCCTCGAGAAACTCCAGTTCTCCCTCTGCCAGCGCCTGATGGAACTGCCAGCTTAGCACCTGCTCCAGCACCTGGCGCTTGAGGGCAAAAGGCGCCAGCTTAACCGGCACGCTCAGTAAAGACGGGCCAAAGTGGACCAGCCGGGAACGCAGTTTATCCAACACAAGCTTTACTCCATGAATGCAATTGTTCCGCTATTGTGCCATATCACATAAACAACATAGCGGCGTAAATCAACAAAAACGCGATGACGGCCGCCAGTTATTGGCGCCACCAATACACTTTTAACTGCCTCAAATCAAAAATTGTCACCAGAAGGTTAACTAAAATCCCTGCTCGTTAACCATTCAGCGTCCCTGACGGGCCGCATTTTTCAGGAAAAATTATGGAGCTGCTCTGCCCAGCCGGTAACCTTCCGGCGCTTAAGGCGGCCATCGAAAACGGCGCCGATGCCGTCTATATCGGGCTGAAAGATGACACCAACGCCCGCCACTTTGCCGGCCTTAATTTCACCGAAAAAAAACTGCAGGAAGCCGTCAGCTTTGTGCATCAGCACCGTCGTAAGCTGCATATTGCGATCAACACCTTCGCCCATCCCGACGGCTACGCCCGCTGGCAGCGCGCAGTGGACATGGCCGCACAACTGGGCGCCGATGCGCTCATCCTGGCCGATATTGCCATGCTGGAGTACGCCGCGGAGCGTTATCCACACATTGAGCGCCACGTTTCGGTGCAGGCTTCCGCCACCAATGAAGAGGCCATTCGCTTCTATCATCGCAACTTTGACGTGGCGCGTGTCGTACTGCCACGAGTGTTATCTATTCACCAGGTAAAACAATTGGCCCGCGCCACGCCGGTGCCGCTGGAAGTCTTCGCCTTCGGCAGCCTGTGCATCATGGCGGAAGGCCGCTGCTATCTCTCTTCTTACCTGACCGGCGAATCGCCGAATACCGTCGGCGCCTGTTCGCCTGCCCGCTTCGTGCGTTGGCAACAAACGCCGCAGGGGCTGGAATCGCGCCTTAATGAGGTGCTGATCGACCGCTATCAGGATGGCGAAAACGCCGGTTATCCGACGCTGTGCAAAGGCCGCTACCTGGTCGATGGCGAGCGCTACCATGCGCTGGAGGAACCCACCAGCCTCAACACCCTGGAGCTGTTGCCGGAATTGATGGCCGCCAATATCGCCTCGGTGAAAATCGAAGGCCGTCAGCGCAGCCCGGCGTACGTCACCCAGGTGGCGAAAGTCTGGCGCCAGGCGATCGACCGCTGCAAAGCCGATCCGCAGAATTTTGTGCCGCAATCCGCCTGGATGGAAACCCTTGGTTCGATGTCTGAAGGGACACAAACCACCCTTGGCGCCTATCACCGTAAATGGCAGTGAGAAACATGAAATATTCATTAGGGCCGGTGCTGTACTACTGGCCAAAAGAAACGCTGGAAGATTTTTACCAGCAGGCGGCAAACAGTTGCGCCGACACCATTTATCTCGGCGAAGCCGTGTGCAGCAAACGCCGCGCCACCAAAGTTGGCGACTGGATCGAGATGGCAAAAGCGCTGGCCGGCAGCGGCAAACAGGTGGTGCTGTCTACCCTCGCGCTGGTGCAGGCCTCCTCCGAACTGGGCGAACTGAAGCGCTATGTCGATAACGGCGAGTTCCTGATTGAGGCCAGCGACCTTGGCGTGGTGAACCTCTGCGCCGAACGCAAGCTGCCGTTCGTCGCCGGTCATGCGCTGAACTGCTATAACGCCGTCACTCTGCGCCTGCTGCTGAAACAAGGCATGATGCGTTGGTGCATGCCGGTAGAGCTTTCCCGCGACTGGCTGGCAAATTTACTGACCCAGTGCGAAGAGCTGGGTATTCGCAACCAGTTTGAAGTGGAAGTGCTGAGCTACGGCCATCTGCCGCTGGCCTATTCCGCGCGCTGCTTTACCGCCCGCTCGGAAGACCGGCCAAAGGACGAATGCGAAACCTGCTGCATCAAGTACCCGACCGGGCGCAGCATGCTGTCGCAGGAGAACCAGCAGGTGTTCGTGCTCAACGGTATCCAGACCATGAGCGGCTACGTCTATAACCTGGGCAACGAGTTAACCTCGATGCACGGCCTGGTGGATATGGTGCGCCTGTCGCCGATGGGCAACGAAACCTTCGCCATGCTCGAGGCCTTCCGCGCTAACGAAAACGGCGCTGCACCACTGGATCTTACCAGCAATAGTGATTGCAACGGCTACTGGAAACGGCTGCCCGGGCTGGTGCTTCAGGCCTGATAAACCGCTCACTTTGTTAACAACAGTGCTCAGATTTTAATGCATTATTAAAGATGCAGCTTTTCTGGCTGGCGCGTCCAGGATGCGCCAGGCTGGAAGAAGACCTTCAATCTGATGACGATGCTGTAGCAAAGTGAGCCTTTATGACTGACAAATCTGTTCCGTTCTCGGTGCTCGACCTGGCGCCGATCCCGCAAGGATCTTCTGCCAAAGAAGCCTTTACCCACTCTCTGGATCTCGCCAGGCTGGCCGAATCGCGCGGCTATCACCGCTACTGGCTGGCGGAGCACCATAATATGGTCGGCATTGCCAGCGCGGCGACCTCGGTGCTGATAGGCTATCTCGCCGCCAATACCACCACTCTGCATCTCGGTTCCGGCGGGGTGATGCTGCCCAACCACTCACCGCTGGTGATCGCCGAACAGTTCGGCACCCTGAATACCCTTTATCCCGGGCGTATCGATCTCGGGCTTGGCCGCGCGCCAGGTAGCGATCAGCCGACCATGCGAGCCCTGCGCCGCCATATGAGCGGCGATGTCGATAACTTCCCCCGAGACGTGGCGGAACTGGTGGACTGGTTTGACGCCCGCGATCCGAACCCGCACGTGCGTCCGGTTCCCGGCTATGGCGAACGAATTCCGGTGTGGCTGCTGGGCTCAAGCCTGTACAGCGCCCAGCTGGCGGCGCAGCTCGGCCTGCCGTTTGCTTTCGCCTCACACTTCGCGCCGGACATGCTGTTCCAGGCGCTGCATCTGTATCGCAGCAATTTCAAACCTTCGGCGCGGCTGGAAAAACCGTACGCGATGGTGTGTATCAATATCATCGCCGCCGACAGCAACCGCGATGCGGAGTTTCTCTTCACTTCCATGCAGCAGGCGTTTGTGAAGCTGCGTCGCGGAGAAACCGGACAACTGCCGCCGCCGGTGGAAAATATGCATCAGCTGTGGTCAGCGTCTGAGCAGTATGGCGTGCAGCAGGCGTTAAGCATGTCGCTGGTCGGCGATAAGGCTAAGGTTCGTCATGGTTTAGAGTCGATTCTGCGCGAAACCGAGGCGGACGAAATCATGGTCAATGGCCAGATCTTCGACCATCAGGCGCGCCTGCATTCGTTTGATTTAGCGATGCAGGTGAAAGAGGAGCTGTTGGGGTAACACTAACGTCAGCCCGGTGGATGTCATGCCACCGGGCATTAACCTTACTGATAAACCGGCAGCAAGTTAAAGCTCGACAGGAAGTGCACCACCGCGTTGCCGAGACCAAAGAGCAGGATCAGCACAATCATCGCTTTTCCGCCCCATACGCGGAACTGTGGGCTGCCGAAGCGTTTACGCGAAGCGCGGGCCAGCAGCGCCGGCACAATGGCCGCCCATACCGTCGCCGCCAGGCCAGCATAGCCGATGGCATACAGGAAGCCGTCAGGCTTCACCAGCCCGCCAATCATCGGCGGGATAAAGGTCAGCAGCGCGGTTTTAAAGCGCCCCATCGCGCTATCGTCGAAGCCAAACAGATCCGCCAGATAGTCAAACAGACCCAACGTGACGCCGAGGAACGAACTGGCGACGGCAAAGTTGGAGAACACCACCAGCAGCAGATCCAGACCGCGGTTATTCAGCACACCACTCAGGGCCTGCACCAGCACATCAATGTTACCGCCCTTCTGCGCGATATCGATAAACTGCGGACGGGGAATATTGCCCATCGTCACCAGCAGCCAGACCACGTACAGAACCAGCGCCAGCAGCGTACCGTAAACCAGGCAGCGGGTAATGGTGCGCGGATCCTTACCATAATATTTCATCAGGCTCGGCACATTACCGTGATAGCCAAACGAGGCCAGGCAGAACGGCAGCGTCATCAGCAGGTAGGGCGCATAGGAGGCATTCTTCTCCGCGACGTTAAACAGCGTCGTCGGTTCGACGTGTCCCAGCAGGCTGCCGAAGGTCAGGAAGAAGGTGATGACCTTGGCGCCGAGCACGATAGCCGTCATGCGGCTCACCGCTTTGGTGCTCATCCAGACAATAAACGCCACCAGCAGCGCAAAGCCGAAGCCTGCCGCGCGCGCCGGTACGTTCAGCGACATTTCACTGAAGGTGTGGTGCAGGATCGAACCGCTCGCCGAAATATAGGCGTAGGTCAGGATATACAGCACAAAGGCGATCGACACGCCGTTCACCAGGTTCCAGCCTTTGCCGAGCAGGTCTTTGGTGATGGTGTCGAAGCTGGAGCCAATCCGGTAGTTGAGGTTGGCTTCCAGGATCATCAGACCGGAGTGCAACATGCAGAACCAGGTGAAAACCAGTGCCGCCAGCGACCAGAATAACCACGCGCCGGACATCACCACCGGCAGCGAGAACATGCCCGCGCCGATAATTGTGCCGCCGATAATCACCACGCCGCCAAATAAAGACGGTCGGGTGGTCGTAGTGGTTAGTGTCGCCATTTACCGAATTCTCCAGTCAAAAAAACTTTCCCACGATGGGTGCGACGCACTGTACCAGTACACGAGTACAAAAGGAATAAAAAAAGCCCCAATCATGACGATCGGGGCTGTATTATTTACTTTACGCTAGCGTGTTGTGCTAATTACGCATCGCCACCGAAACGACGACGACCGGCGGAGTCATCACGACGCGGAGCAGCACCAGCATCATCGCGGCGCGGTGCGCGGTTACCACCGTCACGACGCTCGCCGCTGAAACGACGACCATCACCACGACCGCCTTCACGACGCTCGCCACCGAAGCTACGGCCGCCTTCACGACGCTCACCGCCGAAACTACGACCGCCTTCACGACGCTCACCACCGCCACGGCGTTCACCGCCACGGTCTGGACGCGGCTGAGCATCACCCAGCAGCTGCATGTTCATCGGTTTGTTCAGGATGCGGGTGCGAGTAAAGTGCTGCAGTACTTCGCCCGGCATACCTTTCGGCAGTTCGATGGTGGAGTGAGAACCGAACAGCTTGATGTTACCAATGTAACGGCTGCTGATGTCGCCTTCGTTAGCGATCGCGCCAACGATATGACGAACTTCAACGCCGTCATCACGGCCCACTTCAATGCGGTACAGCTCCATATCACCAACTTCACGACGCTCACGCTTCGGACGATCTTCACGATCGCCACGCGGACCACGGTCATTGCGGTCGCCGCGACGTTCGAAACGATCGTCACGATCGCGGAACTCGCGCTTAGGACGCATCGGCGCGTCCGGCGGAACGATCAGAGAACGTTCGCCCTGGGCCATTTTCAGCAGCGCAGCAGCCAGCGTTTCCACGTCCAGCTCTTCGCCTTCCGCCGTCGGCTGGATTTGCGACAGCAGCGCACGGTACTGGTCCAGATCGCTGCTTTCCAGCTGCTGCTGAACTTTAGCCGCGAATTTTTCCAGGCGACGTTTACCCAGCAGTTCTGCGTTCGGCAGTTCTACTTCAGGAATAGTCAGCTTCATCGTACGTTCGATGTTACGCAGCAGGCGACGCTCGCGGTTCTCAACGAACAGAAGGGCGCGGCCAGCACGACCCGCACGACCGGTACGGCCGATACGGTGAACGTAAGACTCGGAATCCATCGGGATGTCATAGTTAACAACCAGGCTGATACGCTCAACGTCCAGACCACGGGCCGCAACGTCGGTCGCGATCAGAATGTCCAGACGACCGTCTTTCAGACGCTCCAGCGTCTGCTCACGCAGCGCCTGGTTCATATCGCCGTTCAGCGCGGCGCTGTTATAGCCGCTACGCTCCAGCGCTTCAGCCACTTCCAGGGTCGCGTTTTTGGTACGCACGAAGATAATCGCCGCATCAAAATCTTCCGCTTCCAGGAAGCGCACCAGCGCTTCGTTTTTACGCATGCCGTAGGCCGTCCAGTAGCTCTGGCTGATATCCGGGCGCGTGGTGACGCTGGACTGAATGCGCACTTCCTGCGGCTCTTTCATAAAGCGGCGGGTAATGCGACGAATCGCTTCCGGCATGGTGGCAGAGAACAGCGCGGTCTGATGACCTTCCGGGATCTGCGCCATAATCGTTTCTACGTCTTCGATAAAGCCCATGCGCAGCATTTCATCGGCTTCGTCCAGTACCAGACCGCTCAGTTTAGAGAGATCCAGCGTGCCGCGCTTCAGGTGGTCCAGCAGACGACCCGGGGTACCGACAACGATCTGCGGACCCTGACGCAGGGCGCGCAGCTGCACGTCATAACGCTGGCCGCCGTACAGGGCAACCACGTTTACGCCGCGCATATGTTTAGAGAATTCCGTCATTGCTTCGGCAACCTGTACCGCCAGTTCGCGGGTCGGCGCCAGCACCAGAATCTGTGGTGCTCTCAGCTCAGGATCAATGTTGTTCAGCAGCGGTAAAGAGAACGCTGCGGTTTTACCGCTACCGGTCTGGGCCATACCCAGAACGTCGCGGCCGTCCAGCAGATGCGGAATGCACTCAGCCTGGATCGGAGATGGTTTTTCGTAACCCAGATCGTTAAGCGCTTCAAGGATGGGAGCCTTCAGGCCCAGATCTGCAAAAGTGGTTTCGAATTCAGCCATGTAGTACGTGTGCCTCAAAATTAATGGCGGCCAGTCTACATAACTCATCGTGAAAATTTTCGGTAATTTTCATTGAAAAGTGTGAACCGGCTCAAAGTAGGTGTATTAACGAACAACAACGCCCTCACCCGCAAAGGTGATGGCAAGCAAAAAACTATGGGCTGATGTGTTCGTCAGCTATTGCTGGTCCGATTCTGCCAGGTCATCTTGCTCCTGGCCCAAGAGCGATAATTCCAACAATGCGTATCGGTGCTCAACGTAGTTATGTACGTTGTTGGCGACCGCCAGTTTGAACAGTGCCGTAGCGCTGTCCTTGTCCCCCAGACTTAGGTAGTACTTACCTAAATAGAAGTTGGTTTCACTGAGATGCTCAGCGAGCGAGGTGTTATCCGTTGCGTCTGCCTTCAGACGAGTCATCAGCTCTTTTTCGCTAATGTCGCCAAGGTAGAACTCGACAATGTTCCATCCCCATTGCTCTTTGTCCGACTTGTTTAAGCGCTCTCTGAGTGCTTCAAGCGCCCGCTTCTCGTCGAGTTTACGCTCGGCGATGTAAAGCCACAGGCTACGGAAAGGATCATTGGGATCGTCTTGATAAAACGCCAGCAGATCATCTTGCGCTAACTTAGCCCGGCCGCCGTAATACAGGGCGATACCGCGGTTCAAGTGCGCGTAGTTGTAAGTTGGATCAAGCTCAAGTACAGAATCAAACGCTTCATAGGCAGCATCAAAATTGCCTGCCTGCGTTAAGTAAATGCCTAAGTAATTGAATACTTCAGGCATATCGGGTCGGATTGCCAGCGCTTGTGAAAAATCATTTCGCGCTAATGCCCTCAGACCGAGACTATCATACAACACTCCGCGCTCATATAAAAGCTGTGCGCGTTCGTCATCGGATAAAGCCCGACTGGCAAGAATTTGTTCCATGCGTGCCAGAATCACTTCTTGCTGTAAAGTCGGTTGCAATGGTACTGCGAGGACGGCGTCCTTACGCCAGGCGGTGCTACTGCATCCTGCCAGCGTGAGAGCTGTCGCCACGAAACACCAGCGCAAAAAAGGCTTCATTTCCCACTCCCGAAGACAACGATTGGATGAACGTCCTGTTCCCCGGCTGCAAACGAGGCGTCCTGCCCGTAAAACGCCCTCCGCAAAAGCGGAGGGCTAACGGCAACCTTACTCGCCCTGCTCGGCGACCGGAGCTTCCGGCGCTGCAGCAGACGGAGTCTGTTCAGTTGCTTCTTTGATGCTCAGACGGACACGGCCCTGACGGTCAACTTCCAGAACCTTAACCGGTACTTCCTGACCCATCTGCAGATAGTCAGTCACTTTCTCAACACGCTTGTCAGCGATCTGCGAGATGTGAACCAGACCTTCTTTACCGCCGCCGATGGCAACGAACGCGCCAAAATCAACGATACGGGTCACTTTACCATTGTAGATACGGCCAACTTCGATCTCAGCAGTGATCTCTTCGATACGACGGATAGCGTGCTGCGCTTTGTCGCCGTCGGTCGCTGCGATCTTCACGGTACCGTCATCTTCGATTTCGATGGTGGTGCCGGTTTCTTCGGTCAGGGCACGGATAACAGAACCGCCTTTACCGATAACGTCTTTGATCTTGTCCGGGTTGATCTTGATGGTGTGGATACGCGGTGCGAATTCAGAGATGTCGCCGCGCGGCGCGTTAATCGCCTGTTCCATCACGCCCAGGATGTGCAGACGCGCACCTTTAGCCTGGTTCAGAGCAACCTGCATGATTTCTTTGGTGATACCTTCAATTTTGATATCCATCTGCAGCGCAGAGATACCGTCGCGGGAACCCGCTACTTTGAAGTCCATATCGCCAAGGTGGTCTTCGTCACCCAAGATGTCAGACAGAACAACGAAGTTGTCGCCTTCTTTCACCAGGCCCATTGCGATACCCGCAACGGCGGCTTTCACCGGTACACCCGCGTCCATCAGCGCCAGAGAGGCGCCACAGACGGAAGCCATGGAAGAAGAACCGTTGGATTCGGTGATTTCAGACACCACGCGAACAGTGTACGGGAATTCGTCGATAGTCGGCATCACGGCCAGTACGCCGCGCTTAGCCAGACGACCGTGACCGATTTCACGACGCTTCGGAGAACCCACCATGCCAGTTTCGCCTACGGAGTACGGAGGGAAGTTGTAGTGGAACAGGAAGGAGTCCGTGCGCTCGCCCATCAGTTCGTCGATGTTCTGCGCGTCGCGTGCGGTACCCAGGGTAGCAGTAACCAGCGCCTGCGTTTCGCCACGGGTAAACAGTGCGGAACCGTGAGTACGCGGCAGTACGCCGGTACGAACGTCCAGACCACGAATCATGTCTTTTTCGCGACCATCGATACGCGGCTCGCCTGCCAGTACGCGGCTACGAACAACGTTCTTCTCGATAGCGTGCAGGATTTCACCCAGTTCGTTAGCGTCCAGGGTTTCATCTTCTGCAACCAGCGTGGCGATGGTTTCAGACTTGATCACGTCAACCTGAGCGTAACGCTCTTGTTTGTCGGTGATACGGTAAGCATCGCTCAGGCGGGATTCAGCCAGTGCAGCCACGCGCGCGTTCAGCGCGGCATCAACGACTTCCGGCTGCCAGTCCCAACGCGGTTTACCGGCTTCTTTCACCAGATCGTTGATGGTCTGGATAACAATCTGCTGCTGTTCGTGACCAAAGACCACTGCGCCCAGCATCTGGTCTTCGCTCAGCAGTTCAGCTTCGGATTCAACCATCAGCACGGCCGCTTCAGTACCGGCAACCACCAGGTCCAGTTTGCTGGACTTCAGTTCTTCCTGGGTTGGGTTCAGTACGTACTGGTCGTTGATGTAACCCACGCGCGCGGCGCCGATTGGGCCATTGAACGGAATACCAGACAGGGACAGCGCAGCGGAAGCGCCAATCATCGCGACGATATCCGGGTTAACCTGCGGGTTAACGGAAACGACAGTGGCGATAACCTGAACTTCGTTAACGAAGCCTTCCGGGAACAGCGGGCGAACCGGGCGGTCAATCAGACGCGCGATCAGGGTTTCACCTTCACTTGGACGGCCTTCACGACGGAAGAAACCACCCGGGATTTTACCGGCAGCGTAGGTACGCTCCTGGTAGTTAACAGTCAGCGGGAAAAAGTCCTGGCCTGGCTTCGCTTTTTTCTGACCCACAACGGTAACGAACACCGCAGTGTCATCCATGCTAACCATCACAGCGGCCGTTGCCTGGCGCGCCATCATGCCGGTTTCCAGGGTCACGGTATGCTGGCCGTACTGGAATTTACGAACGATCGGATTAAGCAAAATTCTATCCTTTTTATCTATAAATGACGCCATATCCACGACATAGCGTCTATTGACCCGATCCTCTGCATCCTCGCGACTAATGACAACCTTTACCCGCCCCTGCGGATGAAGCCTCTCATTAGCCGCGCGAACCTCTGCATGAAGATCATTACTAGCAACAATACATGAGTTTTGAATGAATTGCTGCCGCCCGGTCGAAAAAAGGGGCCGTCAGGCCCCTTTTTCTGAAACTCGCAGAATTAGCGACGCAGACCCAGACGCTCGATCAGCGAAGAGTAACGTGCAACATCTTTACGTTTCAGGTAGTCGAGCAGTTTACGACGCTGAGAAACCATGCGCAGCAGACCACGACGGCTGTGGTGATCTTTTTTGTGCTCTGCAAAGTGGCCCTGCAGGTGGTTGATCTGTGCGGTCAGCAGTGCAACCTGAACTTCGGTAGAACCGCTGTCGTTTTCGCCACGACCAAACTCAGAAACGATTTTTGCTTTAGCTTCAACGCTTAGAGACATTTTATAACTCCAAAAATTAAAAGAAAGAAAGGGTGCCGATCTCTAATTCAGCGACCCCTGATGCAACGCCCGAAAATGTTAAAACACTTTAGCGGACGTTAAGCGGCGATATTCTACTCGTAGCAGGCTTTTATCGCAAGAAAAGCGCTTACGCCGGGTATTCCACCACCAGACGACGCGGCGCCACGCGGCCTTCATCGTCAATTTCGCCCATGCCGAGAAACTTGCCAGACTCGTTTTCCATCACCCGCACCAGCCCGCTAAGCGGCGCGCCAGACTGACGTACCGGGTTGCCGTTCTTAAAGTAGACCGCGGAAGTCTCCGGAATCGTCACCAGCGGATAGTCTGAAGCCGGGCTGTCCATCGGCATCAGCAGCGGGTCAAGCAGTTGCGCGGCAGGGATATCCTGCGCCGCCGCCTGATCGACCAGTGCCTGCAGCTGCTCGAGGGTCACCATCCGCTCAACCGGGTATTTGCTCACCGCCAGGCGACGCAGGAAAATCACGTGCGCGCCGCAGCCGAGTTTCTCACCTAAATCATCGATAATCGTTCGGATGTAGGTGCCTTTCGAGCAGTGGATCTCCAGCTCCAGTTCATCGCCTTCGTGGCGAATAAACAGCAGCTCATAGACCGTAATCGGCCGGGCCTCCCGCGGGACGTCAATACCCTGGCGAGCATATTCGTACAGCTTCTTGCCCTGATATTTGAGCGCCGAGTACATCGACGGCACCTGCTGCGTCTCGCCGCGGAAACTCTCCAGCGCCGCCGCCAGCTGTTCGTCGCTAAAGGTTAGCGGACGCTCTTCCACCACCTGACCGTCGGCATCGGAGGTATCCGTGCGCTGGCCCAGTTTGGCAATCACGCGATAACGCTTATCGGAGTCCAGCAGATACTGGGAAAACTTGGTCGCTTCGCCAAGGCACACTGGCAGCATACCGGTCGCCAGCGGATCCAGCGCGCCGGTGTGCCCGGCGCGGTTGGCGTTATAAATACGTTTTACTTTCTGCAGCACATCGTTGCTGGAAGCGCCCTGAGGCTTATCCAGCAGCAATACGCCGTGCACGTCGCGGCCGCGACGACGAGGACGACTCATCAGTCCTCCTTGCTGTCGTCCGGGTTCACACGACGCTCATCGTCGTGTTTCACCACGCTGGTGACCAGGTTGGACATGCGCATCCCTTCCACCAGTGAGTTGTCGTAGAAGAAAGTCAGTTCCGGCACGATGCGCAGGCGCATCGCTTTACCCAGCAGAGAGCGGATAAAGCCAGAGGCTTCCTGCAGCGCTTTGATACCCGCTTTTACCGCGGCTTCATCTTTGTCGTTGAGGAAGGTGACATACACCTTGGCATAGGCCAGGTCGCGGGACATTTCCACACCGGAAACGGTGGTCATCATGCCCAGACGCGGATCTTTGATTTCACGCTGCAGGATGATGGCAATCTCTTTTTGCATCTCCTGGGCCACACGCTGCGGGCGACCAAATTCTTTCGCCATAATAAGTTCTCCAGAATAAAGACAAAAAAGGGGCCAAAAGCCCCTTTTTAAAATGATTGCCGGGTGGCGCTTCGCTTCCCCGGCTGCTTAGCCATCAGATGATTAATCGATGCTACGCTGGATTTCGATGATTTCGAACACTTCGATCATATCGCCAACGCGAACGTCGTTGTAGTTCTTCACACCGATACCACATTCCATGCCGTTACGGACTTCGTTGACGTCATCTTTGAAGCGGCGCAGGGATTCCAGCTCGCCTTCATAGATAACCACGTTGTCGCGCAGTACGCGGATTGGGTTGTGACGTTTGATCGTCCCTTCGGTAACCATACAGCCTGCGATGGCGCCGAATTTCGGCGATTTGAACACATCACGTACTTCAGCCAGACCAATGATCTGCTGTTTCAGTTCCGGAGACAGCATGCCGCTCATCGCTGCTTTCACTTCGTCGATCAGGTTATAGATGACGGAGTAGTAACGCAGATCCAGGCTTTCCGCTTCGATAACTTTACGTGCAGAGGCATCGGCACGAACGTTGAAGCCAACCAGAATCGCGTTGGAAGCTGCTGCCAGGGTCGCGTCGGTTTCGGTGATACCACCTACGCCGGAACCGATGATCTTCACTTTCACTTCGTCGGTAGACAGTTTCAGTAAGGAATCGGAAATCGCTTCGACAGAACCCTGCACGTCCGCTTTCAGCACGATGTTCACTTCGTGAACTTCGCCTTCAGTCATGTTAGCGAACATGTTTTCCAGTTTAGATTTCTGCTGACGCGCCAGCTTAACTTCACGGAATTTGCCTTGACGATACAGTGCAACTTCACGCGCTTTTTTCTCGTCACGAACCACGGTCACTTCATCACCCGCAGCCGGAACACCGGACAGGCCGAGGATTTCCACCGGAATGGACGGACCCGCTTCCAGAACTTCGCGACCCAGTTCGTCACGCATCGCACGCACGCGGCCATATTCAAAGCCACACAGTACGATATCGCCCTTATGCAGGGTACCTTCGCGAACCAGAACGGTAGCCACCGGACCACGACCTTTATCGAGGAAGGATTCGATGACCGCGCCGCTCGCCATACCGTTACGTACGGCTTTCAGTTCGAGAACTTCAGCCTGCAGCAGAATAGCGTTCAGCAGGTCGTCGATACCAGTACCGACTTTCGCGGATACCGGGATGAACTGCGCTTCGCCGCCCCACTCTTCCGGCATTACGCCGTACTGGGAGAGTTCGTTCTTCACGCGATCCATATCCGCTTCCGGCTTATCGATCTTGTTCACCGCAACCACTACCGGCACCTGCGCCGCTTTGGCGTGCTGGATAGCTTCCACAGTCTGCGGCATCACGCCGTCGTCTGCTGCCACCACCAGAACCACGATATCCGTCGCCTGCGCACCACGAGCACGCATAGAGGTAAACGCGGCGTGGCCCGGGGTATCCAGGAAGGTGATCATGCCGTTGTCGGTTTCTACGTGGTAGGCACCGATGTGCTGGGTAATACCACCCGCTTCGCCGGAGGCAACCTTAGTAGAACGAATGTAGTCCAGCAGCGAGGTTTTACCGTGGTCAACGTGACCCATGATGGTCACTACCGGTGCGCGCGGTTCAGCCGCAGCGCCGGTGTCACGGTCGCTCATTACTGCTTCTTCCAGCTCGTTTTCACGACGCAGGATAACTTTGTGGCCCATCTCTTCGGCAACCAGCTGTGCGGTTTCCTGGTCGATGACCTGGTTGATGGTCGCCATGGCACCCAGCTTCATCATCGCTTTGATGACCTGAGAACCTTTCACCGCCATCTTGTTAGCCAGTTCGCCAACGGTGATGGTTTCGCCGATGATAACGTCACGGTTAACCGCCTGAGCCGGCTTCTGGAAGCCCTGCTGCAGAGCAGAACCTTTACGGTGCTTGCCGCCTTTGCCACCACGAACGGCCGCACGGGCTTCTTCACGGTCAGCTTTAGATTCAGCGTGTTTGTTGCCTTTTTTGGCCGGACGCGCCACTTTGCTGCTACGACTACGACCACGGCCGCCTTCGACTTCACGGTCGTTATCATCTTCAGCCTGACGCGCATGCTGAGAGGTGGTTACGTGGTAGTCGGTCGTTTCTTCAGGGGTTTCTGGCGTTTCAGTCCAGTTTTTTTCATTTTCTTCAGCCATACGGCGTGCTTCTTCCGCTACACGGCGCGCTTCTTCTTCAAGTTTGCGGCGTGCTTCTTCTTCCGATTTGCGCTTCAGCTCCGCTGCTTCGTTCTCACGGCGGGTCTTTTCAGCCTGGGCGGTCTTGGTCATTTCGTCGGTATGTTGATTGCTCACTTTGTCTTTTTCCGCGGCTTCACGTTTCGCTTTATCAGCGACTTCACGTTTAGCTTGTTCTGCGGCCTCACGTTCAGCTTTTAATTGCGCCTCGCGTTTCGCTGCTTCTTCAGCTTCACGACGGGCCTGCTCTTCCGCTTCACGCTGCGCCTGCTCTTCCGCGGCCAGGCGTTCAGCCTCTTGCGGATCGCGTTTCACAAAGGTGCGTTTCTTGCGGACTTCGATTTGTACCGATTTACTCTTTCCACCGGTACCTGGAATATTCAACGTGCTGCGCGTTTTACGCTGCAACGTCAGCTTGTCAGGCGCCGAACCGTGTTCACGATTCAGGTGCGTTAACAAGGTTTGCTTCTCTTGCGCGGTCACAGAATCATCAGCCGATTTGCGAATACCTGCATCAGCAAATTGCTGTATCAGGCGATCCACAGAGGTCTGAATTTCTGAGGCCAGCGCTTTAATAGTCACATCTGTCATGCTGTTCCTTCCTGCTACAGTTTATTACGCTTCGTCGCCGAACCAACAAATGTTGCGAGCAGCCATGATGAGCTCGCCAGCTTTCTCGTCGGTCATCCCTTCGATATCAGCCAGGTCATCAACGCCCTGCTCGGCGAGATCTTCCAGCGTACAAACACCACGGGCGGCCAGTTTGAATGCCAGAGCACGATCCAGACCTTCCAGATTCAACAGATCATCGGCAGGTTTGTTGTCTCCCAGGCTTTCTTCCTGAGCCAGCGCCAGCGTAGTCAGTGCGTTTTTCGCACGCTCACGAAGTGCTTCAACGGTGGCTTCATCCAGACCGTCGATTTCCAGCAGTTCTTTCATTGGCACATAGGCCAGTTCTTCCAGCGAGGAGAAGCCTTCTTCAACCAGCACTGTCGCGAAATCTTCATCAATATCGAGATATTTGGTGAAGGTATCGATAGCGGCATGCGCTTCCGCCTGGTGCTTAGCCTGCAGATCGTCAACGGTCATCACGTTGAGTTCCCAGCCGCTGAGCTGCGAAGCCAGACGAACGTTCTGACCGTTACGGCCAATCGCCTGCGCCAGGTTGCCCGCTTCCACCGCGATATCCATGGTGTGTTTATCTTCATCCACCACGATAGACGCGACGTCTGCCGGCGCCATGGCGTTAATCACGAACTGCGCCGGGTTATCATCCCACAGGACGATATCGATGCGTTCGCCGCCCAGCTCAGTAGAGACGGCCTGCACACGCGCACCGCGCATACCAACGCAAGCGCCAACCGGGTCGATACGCTTGTCGTTGGTTTTTACCGCGATTTTCGCACGAGAGCCCGGATCGCGAGCTGCCGCTTTGATCTCCAGCACTTCTTCCCCGATTTCCGGCACTTCGATGCGGAACAGTTCGATCAGCATCTCAGGTTTGGAACGGGTCACGAACAGCTGGGCGCCACGCGCTTCCGGACGGACAGCGTACAGTACACCGCGGATGCGGTCGCCCGGACGGAAGTTTTCACGCGGCAGCATATCTTCACGCAGGATCACGGCTTCAGCGTTGTTGCCCAGATCCAGGGTGATATTGTCGCGGTTCACTTTTTTCACCACGCCGGTGATGATCTCACCTTCGTGCTCGCGGAACTGATCGACCACCATCGCGCGCTCGGCTTCGCGGACTTTCTGCACGATAACCTGCTTAGCGGTCTGCGTGGTGATACGGTCGAAGGTGACAGACTCAATCTGATCTTCGACATAATCGCCGACGTTCATGCTTTCATCTTCGTAACGCGCCGCTTCCAGCGTGATCTCGCGCGTCGGCTGAGTCACCTCTTCCACAACCAGCCAGCGACGGAAGGTGTCAAAATCACCGCTCTTACGGTCGATTTCTACGCGAACGTCGATCTCTTGTTCGTATTTTTTCTTGGTGGCCGTTGCCAGCGCGCTTTCCAGCGCTTCGAAAATTTTCTCGCGCGGCAGCGCTTTTTCGTTGGAAACGGCTTCAACAACAGCCAAAATTTCTTTGTTCATCGGGGCCTTTCACCTCAATCCAGACTGTTAAAAGTGGGGAACCAGGTTCGCCTTCTGGATGTTACTCAGCGCGAACACTTCATCTTTGCCTTCGACGGTTACCGTGATCATTTCACCGTCTACCGCTTTGATAATGCCCTGCCATTTGCGACGGTTCTGAACCGCCATGCGCAGCACCAGCGCAACTTCTTCGCCAGTGAAACGTTGATAGTGTTCGGCGGTGAACATCGGACGGTCGAGACCAGGCGAAGAGACTTCCAGGTTGTAAGCGACAGTGATCGGGTCTTCAACATCCATGACGGCGCTTACCTGGTGGCTCACATCAGCACAATCATCAACGTTGATGCCATCTTCACTATCAATATAGATGCGCAGTGTGGATGTGCGACCGCGAATAAATTCGATGCCGACCAGCTCAAAGCCAAGCGCTTCAACCGGCGCAGTGAGCATCTCTGTTAATTTTTGCTCTAATGTGGACAAACCCACCCCCAAGACATAAAAAAAGGGCGTATAGCCCAGTTATTCTGAAGTCAGATAACAAAAAACCCCGATAAATCGGGGCTTTAGATAACTGAACCCTGAGATCGCCATGGCGATCTGGAACACCTTCCGCAAGAATTCTTTCAAATTCGGCTACGAAGGACACTTAGTCCTCACAGTATATTTGAAAAAGTACTTAATGGGAAAGTGGTTGCGGGGGCCGGATTTGAACCGACGACCTTCGGGTTATGAGCCCGACGAGC
>NZ_PIBN01000017.1:0-119153 GCF_002806655.1 Klebsiella sp. K-Nf6
CGGCTCGGCGATCGCCGCCGGGGTGATGCTCAAGTACGTGCTGGCGATGTAGGCCGGCATCCTTCCCGGAGGTGTGGCTGTCGCCCCGCCTCCGGGCTGATTTGATACCCACACCTGGCATGACGGGGCCGGGCACATGTCTGAAATTTTCTGTTCTGTGCTCCACCTGTCGGCGCCGGGGGCGCAAAACGGGGAGAATAACAATTTAATGTCTATCTACCCAATGTACACCCGAAAAATCACCCTCTGGTTTGCCAGGCGATCGTTTCAGAATCGCATCTTCCTGCTGATCTTATTCACCTCGACGATCGTCATGCTGGCGATGTCATGGTATCTGACAGACATTACCGAGGAGCGTCTGCATTATCAGGTCGGACAACGGGCGCTGATTCAGGCGATGCAGATTTCGGCGATGCCGGAGCTGGTGGAGGCGGTACAGAAACGCGATCTCGCCAGAATCAAAGCCCTTATCGACCCCATGCGTTCGTTCTCCGACGCCACCTACATCACCGTCGGTGATGCCAGCGGCCAGCGCCTCTATCACGTCAATCCTGATGAAATCGGCAAATCGATGGAAGGCGGCGATAGCGATGAGGCGTTGATAAACGCCAAAAGCTACGTGTCAGTGCGCAAAGGCTCGCTGGGATCCTCGTTGCGCGGTAAATCGCCGATTCAGGACGAGACCGGCAAGGTGATCGGCATTGTGTCGGTAGGCTATACCATCGAGCAACTGGAGAACTGGCTCAGCCTGCAGATAAGCTCGCTGCTGATCCCGATGGCCATCATGTTACTGCTCCTGCTCTATTGCGCCCGCCGCTTCTCACTGCATATCAAAAAGCAGATGCTCAATATGGAACCCCAACAGCTGTCACAGCTGTTGATCCAGCAAAGCGTGTTGTTTGAATCGGTATTCGAAGGGCTGATCGCCATCGACTCCGGTTATAAAATCACTGCAATTAATCAGACTGCCCGCCGCCTGCTCAATTTGAGCCAACCGGAAACCACGCTTATCGGCAAAGGGATCAACAGCGTTATCTCGCAGGAGACCTTTTTCTACGATGCGCCACAGGCCAATAAAAAAGACGAAATCGTCACCTTCAATCAGATCAAAGTGATCGCCAGCCGGATGGCGGTGATCTTAAACAATGAGCCACAGGGTTGGGTGATCAGCTTTCGCAGCAAAGACGATATCAACACCCTTAGCCTGCAGCTCAGCCAGGTGCAACAGTACGCCGATAACCTGCGCGCCGTGCAGCATGAGCATCGCAATCTGATCTCCACTATCGCTGGCCTGCTGTTTCTTAAACGCTACGATCATGCGCTGGACCTGATCCAACAGCAGTCGGAAAGTCACCAGAAGGTGATCGATTTTATCGCGCGGAATTTCCAGGATAACCATCTGGCCGGACTGTTGATCGGCAAGTATTACCGGGCCAAAGAGCTCGGTCTGGAGCTGGTTTTCGATCCGGCCTGCTTCGTTGACAGATTACCCACCGCCCTTTCTCACAATGAATGGATCTCGATCGTGGGGAATCTGCTTGATAACGCCTACAATGCCAGCCTGCGTCAGCCGCAGGGGTCAAGGCAGATAGAATGCCTGATCAACAGCGACGGTCACGAAGTGATCATTGAGATCGCCGACCAGGGATGCGGCATTGACGAGGCGCTGCGCGACAGGATCTTCGAGCGCGGCGTTACCAGCAGCACCAGCAAAGATCATGGTATCGGACTCTGGCTGGTACGCAGCTATGTGGAACAGGCCGGCGGCAACATTGTCGTCGAAAATAATATTCCCTTTGGCACCATCTTTACGCTTTATATCCCCCTGACCCGAGATGAACATCATGGATAGCATCACTACTCTTATCGTTGAAGACGAACCTATGCTGGCGGAGATCCTGGTGGATAACATTAAACAGTTTCCCCAGTTCGACGTCATTGGCATTGCGGATAAGCTTGAGAGCGCCAGGAAACAGCTCAGGCTGTATCAACCGCAGCTGATCCTGCTGGATAATTTTTTACCCGACGGCAAAGGTATCGATCTGATCCGCCATGCTGTCAGTACGCATTACAAGGGACGGATTATCTTTATTACCGCAGATAATCACATGGATACCATCAGCGAAGCGCTGCGTCTTGGGGTGTTCGATTACCTGATTAAGCCGGTGCACTATCAGCGCCTGCAGCACACGCTGGAGCGCTTTGCCCGCTATCGTAGCTCGCTGCGCTCCAGCGAACAGGCCAGCCAGATCCATGTCGACGCGCTGTTTAATATTCAGGCTCGGGAGCAAACGGAACCCACCAGCGCACCGCTGCGCGGGATCGATGAAAGCACCTTTCAGCGCGTACTCCAGCTGTTTGCCGACCCGTCGGTGGTACATACCGCCGACTCGCTGGCCCGTATCCTCGGCAGCAGCAAAACCACCGCCCGCCGTTATCTGGAGCAAGGCGTGAAGAACGACTTTCTGGAAGCGGAAATCAGCTACGGCAAGGTTGGCCGACCTGAGCGCATCTACCACGGCAAGCAGACCCATCCTGAGCAGAGATAAAACGCTTACGCCAGGGTATAGCTGACCACCAGTTGCCCCTTCTTCATTTTAAGCTGGCTGACGACGACGTCGCCCAGCTCCGCCAGACGGGCGACGTGGGTGCCACCGCAGGGATAAGCGGGCATTTCGCCAAATCCCACCTGGCGTAGGCCATCAGCGAACGTCACCTGACGCGGTAAGTCCTGCGCCTGCCAGGCCTTCACCGGCGTCAACAGCGCGCTGGCGTCCGGCAGCGCGGCATTGTTCCTGCTGGTGAAGGTTATCCGCCCTTCGCCGGGCCAGTGGTGCGCTTTCACCGGTTGCCAGCCAAGCTGTTCGCCCGCCAGGCCAAGCAGGTGGCCGGCAGAATGCAGACGGGCATGCAGCTGTCTCGCGGAGGCATCAATTTTCATCTCCACGTCACCGAGGGGAAGCGGTTGCGACAGGATATGCAGCACGCTGTCGCCGCGCACAATAACCGTCTCAACCACCTGCCCGGCGATCCAGCCGCGGTCTGCCGGTTGACCGCCTCCTTGCGGGTGAAACAACGTCCGATCCAGTTCGATGGCGTAACGGCCATCCGCTTCTGCAGTGCAGGCGATGATCTGGGCGCGCCCGTCGGTAGCATCGCTGGTGTAATAAACTCGTTCAGTCATGGTGATTCTCCTCTCTGTCCGACCAGTATATTGATAATATCGACAGCGATAATCCCACCACCCGCCAATGCACTTTTGCTCCAGGAGCACAAATGAATCTGAACCTCCTGCCGGACCTCGCCCTCTTCGTCCAGATAGTCGACCAGGGCAGCTTTTCCGCCGTCGCCCGCCAGAGCGGCCTGACGCCCTCCGCCGTGAGCCGCAGCGTGTCGCGACTGGAGCGGGAGATGGGCAGCAAGCTGCTGCATCGAACCACCCGCAAACTGCGACTGAGCAATGCCGGGGAAACGGTGTATCAGCATGCCCAGCAGATGCTGGAAGCGGCGCGGCAGGCGATAGATTCCGCCAGCAGTCGCCAAACGGTCGCTCAGGGAAAGCTGACGCTCAGCGTACCGAAAGCCGTCGGCCGCTTTGTGATCCACCCGCTGATGATGGCGTTTTTCCACCGCTACCCGCAGGTTGACGTCTGCCTGCGGCTGGAAGATCGCCCTCTGGATTTTATCGATGACGGTATTGATTTGGCGCTGCGCATCACCGATACCCCTTCCCCTGGTCTGCATGGCAAACCGCTGATGCCAATCAGGCACGTTATCTGCGCCACTGAGGCGTATTTACAACGGCACGGTATGCCGCACACGCCGCAGGATCTGCGCGCGCATAGCTGCATCAGCCTTGGCGAAACGCCCGCCGATGCGCGCTGGAAGTTCCGCCGGGAAGGGAAAAGCGAAACCGTGCAAACCTACGGGCGGTACGCCGCCAACCATACCGCCGTACGCCTCGACGCGGTTAAGCAGCATCTGGGCATTGGCAGTCTGCCGCTGTTCACCGCCCGTGAGGCGCTGGCAAAGGGCGATATCGTGCAGGTGCTGCCCGAGTGGGAATTCATCAGCAGCTACTCCGGCGACCTGTGGCTGCTGTGGGCGGGAGATAAACATATGCCCGCCAGGATGCGGGCGATGATTGATTATCTCAGCGAGACGGTGCCGGCGCTGAACGCAGGCAGCACAGAGCCAGCGAAATAATTGCAAACCACGGAATGATAACCCCCAACACAAACCAGATCCCGGAGCGGCCGATATCATGCATCCGCCGACAACCGATCGCCAGCAGGGGGATCGCCATCAACAGCAGCCAGAGCGCGGCAAAGGGAATGACAACAAAGCTGAGGATGCCGTAGTGAGGGTCAACAAGGGTGGCCAGACACCAGGCCGCCAGCGGCGTAGTGGCGATCAATACATTGATGAGAAAAAACGTCCAGAACTGCTGCCGGCTGGCGCGGCCGCTAAAATTAAAGGTCTCTTTCCAGCCGCTCAAATACGCCTGTCCACAGGTCATTGCTTCTTTCCTTGAAAATCGAGTGATTTATCACGGCGCCAGGGCAATCACCTCCGCTGCCCAGCGCTGAAACCCTTCCACGTCGATATCGAGCGCCACCTGGGCGTTCGCCGGCTGACCCAGTCGTCCTTCGATATCCACCACCGTGGTGCCCGCGGTCCAGGTCCCCTGCGTCTCCACCGCCACAAAGCACGGCTGGAGAGTGAACAGTTCCGGGCGCGCCAGCCACGCAATAGCGCAGAGATCGTGCATTCGCAAACCACTGCTCATGCTGCCGCTGCGATAGTGACTAAACAGGGCATGAAGCATTTTACCGGTCTGGTTCAGCGTCGGTAGCGTCGCCAGGTAATCTGCCGCCAGCAGCGCCCGGTTGGTGACGTCCAGCCCGCACATCACAATCTCCAGCCCGCTGTGGAATACTTTCGCAGCGGCTTCCGGGTCGATAGCGATATTGAATTCCGCATTCGGCGTGAAATTGCCCCGCCCCGCGGAACCGCCCATGATCACCAGTCGGCGAATATTGAACACACATTCCGGATACTGGGTCAGCAGCAGCGCAATATTAGTCAGCGGACCAATCGCCACCAGGGTGATCGGCTCGGCAGCGTGCATCAGCGCATCGCGGATCGCCTGGAAGGCCGGCTTCGCCAGCGGTTGACGTTGATGCTCAACAAAGTCATACCCCTCCATGCCGGATTCGCCATGCACCGAGGCGGCGTCGCGTAACGGACGTACCAGCGGCATCGACGCTCCCTGCGCCAGCGGCACATCGGCATTCCAGAAGTGCAGCAGCTGCAGCGCGTTACGAGTCGTCTTCTCCACCGAGACATTGCCCGCCACGGTGGTCATCAGTTGCAGGTCCAGCTCGGGCGCGAACAGCGCCGCGGCAATGGCGGCAGCATCGTCGATGCCCGGGTCAGTATCAAGAATGATCGGTAAGCGCATGGTTTCTCCCTAAAAAAAATGCCAGACGTTAAGTCTGGCATCTTCTCATACTGCTGGAGGAAAGAACTTACTCTACTTCACGGACATCCACACGCAGCTCTTTCGGCACTTCAAAGACGATATTCTCTTCCCGGCCTTCCAGTGGCACGGCTTCGCCGCCGCCCAGCTCCTGCAGGCGGGTAATGACGTTCTGCACCAGAATATCCGGCGCCGATGCGCCCGCTGTCACGCCGACGCAGGCCGCATCCTTGACCCACGCTTCCTGAATATCAGAGGCGTCGTCAATCAGGTAAGCCGCTTTGCCCATTCGCTGCGCCAGCTCGGCGAGGCGGTTAGAGTTTGAGGAGTTTTTCGACCCGACCACCAGCACCACGTCAGCCTGCTCCGCCAGCGCGCGCACGGCTTCCTGGCGATTGGTGGTGGCATAGCAAATGTCATCTTTGCGCGGACCGACGATTTTCGGAAAACGCGCGCGCAGGGCGTCAATAACGTCAGACGTATCGTCGACGGAGAGCGTGGTCTGGGTCATAAACGACAGCCGGGCGTCATTTTTGACTTCCAGCGTCAACACGTCTTCCGGCGACTCGACCAGGTACATGCCCCCTTCCGGGTTATTATACTGCCCCATAGTGCCTTCGACTTCCGGGTGGCCGGCGTGGCCAATCAGAATCGACTCTTCGCCGCGGCGGCTGGCGCGGGCGACTTCCATATGGACTTTCGTCACCAGCGGACAGGTGGCATCGAACACCGTCAGGTCGCGGCTCTTCGCTTCGTTGCGTACCGCCTGCGAAACGCCATGGGCGGAGAAAATCAGGATCGCGCCGTCCGGCACTTCGCTGATCTGTTCGATAAAAATGGCGCCGCGCTTGCGCAGGCTATCCACGACATAGCGGTTGTGCACCACTTCATGGCGAACATAAATCGGTGCGCCATACAGCGTCAGCGCGTTTTCTACAATGCTGATAGCGCGGTCAACGCCAGCGCAAAAACCGCGCGGGTTAGCCAACAGGATCTGCATGTTACTCCTCCAGCGCCGGATCGATCTCCAGCACTTCAATATCAAAATGAACGGTGCGCCCGGCCAGCGGATGGTTGAAGTCGACGGTGATGGAATCGCCGTTGACTTCGCGGATCACGCCAGGCATTTCGCTGCCATCCATTGCGGTAAAGAGCATAATCGCGCCGATTTCCGGCTCGCCAGCGTCGATAAACTCACGGCGAGAGAAATACTGAATCAGGTCCGGGCTCGTTACGCCGAAGGCGGCGTCAGGCTCCAGCGAAAAGGCTTTTTTCTCCCCCTCTTTCAGACCGAGAAGCTGTTGCTCCAGCCCTTCAGACAGAGAGGTGTCGCCGAGGCGAAACAGCGCCGGTTTGCCGTTGCTGCGCGTGGACTCGGCGGTGGAGCCGTCGTCCAGTTTCAGTGTGAAGTGCACCAGTACCGCGCTGTTGCTCTGTACGGATTTAGACATGCAAATTGCTCGCTTGTTTTAGGTCACCGGTTGCCCGGTGGCGCTATGCTAACCGGGCCGACGGGCGGCCACAAATTCTGTAGGCCGGGTAAGCGTAGCGCCACCCGGCATTGACATTTACGCCTGCTCTTTCGCGGCCGGTTTCGGCAAGAAACCTTCCAGCACAATCAGCGCTGCGCCGATGCAGATCGCACTATCGGCGAGGTTGAAGGTGGCGAAATGCCAGTCGCCGACGTAGAAGTCGATCATATCGACCACGAAGCCGTGCCACAGGCGATCGAACAAGTTACCCAACGCACCACCGATAATCAGGGCGTAGGCAATATTGTTCAGCTTTTGCGTCGCCTTCGAACGGTACATCAGTACCGTCAGTACCACACAAATGCCGAGCGCGATCCCGGAAAAGAACCAGCGCTGCCAGCCGCCGCTGTCGGCGAGGAAACTAAACGCCGCGCCATAGTTGCGGGCATAATGCAGATTAAGCGACGGGAACAGCGGAACCGTCTCCCCCAGAGCGAAGTTCTGGAGGATCAGGAATTTGCTACCCAGATCGATAATCAGCACGGCTACGACGACCCACAGCCAGCGTAGCCCCGTTGAACAGATCGATTTACTCATCAGGCGAATTTACGTTGCTCGCCGTCACCGGCGACGTTACTGACACAGCGACCGCAGATTTCTGCGTGTTCCGCTACCTTGCCGACGTCGCTGGTGTAATGCCAGCAGCGTGGGCACTTCTCGCCCTCGGCTTTGCTCAGGACCACTTTCAGCCCTTTCAGCAGATCGCTCTGCCAGGCATCAGCCGGCGCCTGGGCATAATCGGCAACGTTGGCGCCGGAGGTCAACAGGACAAATCGTAATTCATCGCCCAGCGCGTTGAGCTTGGCCGCCAGGTCGGCATCGGCATACAGCGTGACCGCCGCTTCCAGAGAGCCGCCGACTTTCTTATCCGCACGCGCCTGCTCGATCACCTTGTTGACTTCGCCGCGCACCTTCAGCAGCTCATCCCAGAAACCGTCGTTCATCGCTTCGTCGTCGGCCAGGCCGAACAGACCTTCATACCACTCGCCGGTGAAGACATATTTCTCACGATCGCCCGGCAGATAGCCCCAGATTTCGTCCGCGGTGAAGGACATGATCGGCGCCATCCAGCGCACCAGCGCTTCCACGATGTGGAACAGCGCAGTCTGGCAGCTGCGACGCGCCACGCTGTCCGCTTTCGCGGTGTACTGGCGGTCTTTGATGATGTCGAGGTAGAACGAGCCCATCTCGATGGAGCAGAAGCGCATCAGGCGCTGTACCACTTCATGGAAGTCGTAGGATTCGTAGGCTTTCAGGATATCTTCCTGTGCCGCCTGCGCACAGCCGACCGCCCAGCGGTCCAGCACCACCATCTCTTCCGGTTTAACCATGTCTTTCGCTGGATCGAAACCGTTCAGGTTCGCCAGCAGGAAGCGCGCGGTGTTACGGATACGACGATAGCTGTCCGCGGCGCGTTTGAGGATCTCATCGGAGACCGCCATTTCGCCGGTGTAGTCGGTGGAGGCCACCCACAGACGCAGGATATCGGCGCCCAGCTTGTTCATCACGTCCTGCGGGCTAACGGTGTTACCGATAGACTTGGACATTTTGCGGCCCTGGCCGTCGACGGTGAAGCCGTGGGTCAGTACCTGGCGATATGGCGCTTTGCCTTTCATCGCCGTGGAGATCATCAGTGAAGACATGAACCAGCCGCGATGCTGGTCAGAGCCTTCCAGATACATGTCCGCGGCGTGACCGGCGAATTCCGGACGCACATCAACCACGGAAGAGTGGGTCGACCCGGAGTCAAACCAGACGTCGAGGGTATCCGGCACTTTCTCGTAGCTGTCGGCGTCAGCGCCAAGGATGTCGCGGGAATCGAGATCCCACCACGCCTGGATGCCGTCAACTTCAACGCGTTTCGCCACTTCTTCCATCAGTTCGAGGGTACGCGGGTGCAGTTCGTGGGTTTCTTTGTGCACGAACAGCGACATCGGCACGCCCCAGGTACGCTGACGGGAGATACACCAGTCAGGACGGTTAGCGACCATCGATTCGATACGCGCCTGGCCCCAGTCCGGGATCCACTGCACGCCTTTGATCTCTTTCAGCGACTGCGCGCGCAGACCTTTCTGATCCATGCTCACGAACCACTGCGGGGTGGCGCGGAAGATGATCGGTGATTTGTGGCGCCAGCAGCACGGATAGCTGTGCTGCATTTTTTCCACGTGCAGCAGCGCGCCGCTGTCACGCAGCATCTCAACGATGATGTCGTTGGCTTTGAAGACATTGATGCCATCCAGAGACGGATAGGTACCAGGCAGGTAAGCACCGTCCGGGCCAACCGGGTTGGCGATTTCCAGACCGTATTTCTGGCTGATGGTGTAGTCGTCCGGACCGTGGCCGCCGGCGGTATGCACCGCACCGGTACCCGCGTCCAGCGTCACGTGGTCGCCAAGGATCGCCGGCACTTCGAAATCGAGGAACGGATGCTTAAAGCGCATCAGTTCAAGCTCAGCGCCTTGTACCGCCGCCAGGATGCGGTAATCCGTCGCGCCGATGCGCTTCATCACGCTCTCAACCAGATCTTTCGCCAGGATCAGCGCCTGACCGTCAACCTGCACCAGCGCATAGTCGAATTCCGGCGACAGAGAGATGGCGCGGTTAGCCGGCAGGGTCCACGGCGTGGTGGTCCAGATAACCAGCGACACCGGGCCGTTGACGTCGGCCACGCCGAATTTCGCCAGTACCGCGGCTTTATCTACCGCGTGGAACGCCACGTCGATAGACGGAGACGTTTTGTCGTAATACTCCACTTCCGCTTCCGCCAGCGCGGAACGGCAGTCAACGCACCAGTGCACCGGCTTAGCGCCTTTATGCAGGTGACCGTTGCCGATGATTTTACCCAGCGCACGGATGATGTTGGCTTCGGTTTTGAAGTCCATGGTCAGGTACGGACGCGACCAGTCGCCCAGCACGCCCAGGCGGATAAAGTCTTTACGCTGACCGTCGATCTGCTCAGCGGCATATTCACGGCACTTGGCGCGGAATTCAGCGGCGGTGAATTTCTCACCCGGCTTACCGTATTGCTGCTCGACTTTCAGTTCGATCGGCAGACCGTGACAGTCCCAGCCCGGAACGTACGGCGAGTCATAGCCCGTCAGTCCTTTGGACTTAACGATAATGTCTTTCAGAATCTTGTTAACCGAGTGACCAATATGAATGCTGCCATTCGCATAAGGAGGGCCATCATGCAGAATGAAGGTTTTTTTGCCTTTTTTGGCTGCACGAATGATGCCGTACAGGTCATCATCGGTCCAACGCGCCAGCATTCCCGGTTCGCGTTTGGCGAGGTCGCCACGCATAGGGAACCCTGTTTCCGGCAAATTCAGGGTCGATTTATAGTCACTCATCAGATTCTCGGTTCCGTATTTCGGTTTGATAAACACCAGTGGCTCAGGCCAGCCTGGTGAGCCCAAATAATTCGCGGGCCGTTAACTCATCACGTGCGATTTGCGCCTTCAGCTCGTCCAGCGACGCAAACCGCTGCTCATTACGTATTTTTTTACGCAGTACTACATTGATATGGCGACCGTAGAGGTCCATTACAACGTCCAACAAATGTACTTCAAGCTGCTGACGCACCCCCGATACCGTTGGACGGGTGCCAATATTGGCGACGCCCGCTATCGGTTTGTCGCCCAGCCCTGTTACTTCTACCGCATAGACCCCTTTAACCGGGGAAACCTGACGACGCAGCGGTAAGTTCGCCGTCGGAAAACCTATGGTACGGCCCAGTTCATCACCATGAACGACGCGTCCGGAGATGCTAAACGGATGGCCCAGCAGCGTCTCCGCCAGCAGGAGATCGTCATCGGCCAGCGCCTGGCGCACCGCCGTACTGCTGATACGCACCCCACCCTCGCAGAAGGTCTGGGTGCTGGTCACGTCGAAGCCGTATTCCGCTCCGGCCTTTTGCAATAACAAGAAATCCCCCTGGCGACCAGCGCCAAAGCGGAAATCATCACCGACGGCAAGGAACTGCACACCCAGGCGGCGCACCAGCAGTTCACTGATAAAATCCTGCGCGGTCAGCGCGGCGAAACGGCGGTCAAACCGCACGCACAGCACATAGTCGACCCCGCTTTCTGCCAGATAGCTCAGCTTCTCACGCAGTCGGGTTAACCGCGCCGGGGCTTTATCGGCGGCAAATAGCTCCAGCGGCTGGGGTTCGAAAATCATCACCACCACCGGTAAACCGCGCTGGCGGCCCTCTTCGCGCAACCGCTGCAACAGTGCCTGATGCCCGCGATGCACGCCGTCAAAATTGCCAATGGTCAGCACGCACCCGTGCGGCGCCTGACTGAGATTATGTATGCCGCGTATCAGCTTCATGTCTGGCTCAAAACAGTGAAAATCGTCCGAGTATACCTTGTACAACTGTCAACGTTAACCAACGATTGCGCCTCGGCAAAGAAAGTTCTCAGGAATTCATTCACTCAGCGAGAGAAAGCCGGAAAACTGCCCCTGCCCCGCGATTTTTATGGTGGAAAAGCTGTATTCGCCTGCAACAAGCTGGTAGAATCTTGCGCCATCACTACGTAATGAAGCGCTGTGGTGTTAAACGGCGCTTATTTGCACAAATCCATTGACAAAAGAAGGCTAAACGGGCATATTCCTCGGCCTTTGAATTGTCCATATAGAACACATTTGGGAGTTGGACCTTGGCTAATATCAAATCAGCTAAGAAGCGCGCCGTTCAGTCTGAAAAGGCTCGCAAGCACAACGCAAGCCGTCGCTCTATGATGCGTACTTTCATCAAGAAAGTATACGCAGCGATCGAAGCTGGCGACAAAGCTACTGCACTGAAAGCATTTAACGAAATGCAACCAATCGTGGACCGTCAGGCTGCTAAAGGTCTGATCCACAAAAACAAAGCTGCGCGTCATAAAGCAAACCTGACTGCACAGATCAACAAACTGGCTTAATCGCCTGCTTGCTGAACTTTGTTAAAGAAACCCGCGAAAGCGGGTTTTTTTATGCCTGTCATCTTCCCCGGTAGCGCGCACTGGCGCGACCCGAGCTACGCCAGCCCACGCCTGCAGGCTATCGGGGTTCGGTAAACAGTGACGAATAATCGCGATTACAAATGCGCTGTACCGCCGGATGCTGAATCATCCGTTCGGCAAAGATGGCGTGATACTCCTCCATCACGCTATCCATGCGGCCAATCTCGATAATCGATTCATCGTGGTAGAAATCATGCGCGTAGAGCGTCGGCGCGACAAATATCGCATTATGTGCGGCACCGAAGGCTTTCATGAGCGCCGCATCGTCAAACTCACCGAGGATCTCCACCTTCAGGCCCTGTACGTTAATCCAGTTCAGCAGTTTACGTCCCAGCATCGAACGCCGACCGGGGATCAGCAGCCGTCGCTCCTCCAGACAGGCCGGAAACGGCTTCGTCGGCGCCGGGTTCATGCACCAGAAGCTGACGCTGCACTCGCCAATCTTCACCGAAAATAGCCCTTCCTGCTGCGTCGAGTCGATCGGACAGTCAGAGATAATCATATCGAGCTTATGCTGGCTCAGTTGCTCCAGCAGCAGTTCATGGGTGGATTCAAAACAGCGCAGATGGATCTGCTCACTCTCGACGACAGCGGCATCCAGCACGCCGCTGACCAGCCGCTTGGATAAGGCATCAGCGACGCCAACATCAAACAGCAGATTCGACTCTTTGCGGTAGTTGACGATGTCGAGCATCTCCTGGCTCAGGGTAAACATGCGGTCGGCATAGCGGAAGACCAGTTCGCCCAGTTCGCTCGGCTCCAGTCCCCTTCCTTTTCGCTTAAACAACTTACCCTGCAGGCGCTCTTCCAGGGCTTTGATCTGCCCGGTAATCGTCTGCGGCGTCAGAAACAACGCCTCCGCCGCGCCAACGACGGATCCTTCTTTATACACGTGCCAGAAGTAGTACAGATGGTTGTAGTTGATATGTGACATGCTTCTCTCCCTGATAATGTCCAGGAGAGCCACGCAGGCTCTCCTGCAGAAAGGTTATACCGCGAGGCGAGTATCCGTCACGCGCTGACGCAGTATGAGGTATCCGACGACCGCTGATAGCACTGAGCCGATCAGGATGCCAAGCTTGGCCCAGTTGATCAACGCGGGGTCGACGCTGCCAAAGGCCAGGGTGGCAATGAAAATCGACATCGTAAAGCCAATCCCACACAGAATACCCACCGCCATGATCTGCTTGCAGGTGGTCCCCTCCGGCAGCGATGCCCACTTCAGCTTCAGCGCCAGCCAGCAGAACAGGCTGATCCCCAGCGGCTTGCCGATAAACAGCCCAGCCATGATGCCCAGCGGCAGAAGTGACGTCAGTCCGGCAAGGGTGACCCCCTGCAGCGAAACCCCAGCGTTAGCGAAGGCGAACAGCGGCAGGATCATAAACGCGACCCACGGGTGCAGAACATGCTCAAGCGCTTTGGCTGGTGACTTGCCATGCTTTTCCTCGAGCGGGATCATAAAGCCGACGATCACCCCGGCAAGGGTCGCATGAACGCCAGACTTCAGCACCGCCGTCCACAGCACCGCGCCAACCAGAATATAGATCCCGGTACGCCGCACGCCACTGAGGTTCAGGGCCACCAGCACCGCGATCGCCGCCGCCGCCACGCCCAGCGAGAGCATGGACAGGTCGTGGGTATAAAACAGCGCGATAATCACGATAGCCCCGAGGTCATCAATAATCGCCAGCGCCATCAGGAAAATCTTCAGCGCCGTCGGTACCCGGCTCCCTAACAGCGCCAGCACACCGAGGGCAAAGGCAATATCCGTCGCCGCCGGGATCGCCCACCCCTCTCTGGCGACAGGATCCTGAGCGTTAAAAGCCAGATAGACCAGCGCTGGCACAACCATCCCGCCGAGGGCGGCAATCACCGGAAACACCGCCTGACGGCGGCTTGCCAGCGAGCCCTGAATCAGCTCACGTTTGACCTCCAGGCCAATCAGTAAAAAGAACACCGCCATCAGGGCATCATTGATCCATAACAGCATGTTCTTATTGATCTCCAGCGTCCCTACACGCAGCTGGACTGGCGTATCAAGGAAGGAGTGATACAGACCGCTGGTCACGCTGGTATTGGCCATCACCATCGCCAGCACGGCGGCAATGATTAAGACAATGCCGCCGGAAGCATCGCTACTAAAGAATCGTTGCAGATGTTTCACTTTTACTTTCATCCTGTTGGTGAATAACTCGATAAAAGCATAATACACACACTGATAATTCGAAAAAATCAGATTTAAATTGCTTTAACATTCGTTTTTTACGAATAAAAGAGGAGGCATAAGGCAAAAAAAACCCGGGCAGCAAGGCCCGGGCCGGATATCAGTAAAAGCGCAATTAGCGGGTCAGGTCGTCGAAGAATTTCTTCACACCGTCAAAGAAGCTTTTCGAACGCGGGCTGTTGTTTTCCCCGGTCGGACCGCCGAAGCTCTCCTGCAGCTCTTTCAGCAGCTGCTTCTGCTTCTCGTTCAGCCCTACCGGCGTCTCCACCACCACGCGGCACAGCAGATCGCCCTGGGCGCCGCCGCGAACGGATTTTACGCCTTTGCCACGCATGCGGAACAGCTTGCCGGTCTGGGTTTCACCCGGCACTTTCAGGCTAACGCGGCCATCGAGCGTCGGCACTTCAATCTCACCACCCAGCGCCGCCATCGTGAAGTTGATCGGGACTTCGCAGTACAGGTTATTGCCTTCACGCTCAAAGATAGCGTGCTGCTTCACCTGGACCTGAACGTACAGATCCCCTGCCGGGGCGCCATGCTCACCGGCTTCGCCTTCGCCCGCCAGACGGATCCGATCGCCGGTATCCACACCTGCCGGAATTTTAACCGACAGGGTTTTCGTTTTCTCTACGCGCCCGTGGCCATGGCATTTGTTGCATGGATCTTTAATCAGCGTACCGCGTCCCTGACAGTGCGGGCAGGTCTGCTGTACCGCAAAGAAGCCCTGACGCATCTGCACCTGGCCTGCGCCATGACAGGTCGGACAGGTCTGCGGCTTGCTGCCGGCCTTGGCGCCGCTGCCGTGACAGACGTCGCACTCTTCCAGCGTTGGAATACGGATCTCTTTGGTGACGCCACGCACCGCTTCTTCCAGCGTCAGCTCCATGTTGTAACGGAGATCGGCGCCGCGCGCCGCGCGCTGACGGCCACGTCCGCCGCCAAAGATATCGCCGAAGACATCACCAAAGATATCGCTGAAATCCGCACCGCCGCCAAAACCGCCGCCGCCGCCCATGCCGCCCTGCTCAAAGGCCGCATGGCCATACTGATCGTAGGCCGCACGCTTCTGGGCATCAGTCAGGATTTCATACGCTTCTTTGATTTCTTTAAACTTTGCTTCGGCCTCTTTATCACCCTGATTGCGGTCCGGGTGATACTTCATGGCCAGGCGCTTGTAAGCCTTTTTGATTTCACGCTCTTCCGCTGTTTTGGAGACGCCTAAAATCTCGTAGTAATCTTGCTTTGCCATCGGTGTTTTTCAGCCCCTTAACATGCGTGCACGGGCGGAGAGGAAACCTCTTCGCCCGTGCCAGTGTTTTACCCGTTCAAAGGGCGATTATTTTTTATCTTTCACTTCTTCGAACTCAGCGTCGACAACATCGTCGTCTTTCGCGTTGCTCGCCTGAGCGTCAGCGGAACCCGCCTGCTGCTGAGCGTGCTGCTGCTGAGCAATTTCCATCAGCTTCTGAGAAGCCTGCGCCAGCGCCTGCATTTTCGCTTCGATGTCCGCTTTGTCTTCGCCTTTCAGGGAAGTTTCCAGCGCAGTCAGCGCAGACTCGATAGCCGTTTTGTCATCAGCCGGCAGTTTGTCGCCTGCTTCTTCAACCTGCTTGCGAGTGCTGTGCAGCAGATGGTCGCCCTGGTTACGGGTCTGTACCAGCTCTTCGAACTTACGGTCAGATTCGGCGTTAGCTTCTGCTTCGCGAACCATTTTCTGAATTTCTTCTTCATTCAGACCGGAAGACGCCTTGATGGTGATCTTCTGCTCTTTACCGCTGTTTTTGTCTTTCGCGGAAACGTGCAGGATACCGTCAGCATCGATGTCGAAGGTGACTTCGATCTGCGGCATACCGCGCGGCGCCGGGTTAATACCATCCAGGTTGAACTGACCCAGTGATTTGTTATCAGACGCGCGTTTACGCTCACCCTGCAGCACATGGATGGTTACCGCAGACTGGTTGTCTTCTGCGGTAGAGAACACCTGGCTGTGCTTGGTCGGGATAGTGGTGTTTTTGTTGATAAGCGCTGTCATCACGCCGCCCATGGTTTCGATACCCAGCGACAGCGGGGTAACGTCCAGCAGCAGAACGTCTTTAACTTCACCCGTCAGTACACCACCCTGAACCGCTGCGCCGATCGCCACAGCTTCATCCGGGTTAACGTCTTTACGCGGCTCTTTACCGAAGAACTCAGCCACTTTCTTCTGCACCATCGGCATACGAGTCTGACCACCAACGAGGATAACGTCGTTGATATCGGAAACGGACAGACCGGCATCCTGCAGGGCCACTTTCAGCGGTTCGATGGAACGGTTAACCAGATCTTCTACCAGGCTTTCCAGTTTCGCGCGAGTCACTTTGATGTTCATGTGTTTCGGACCGGTCGCATCTGCAGTGATATACGGCAGGTTAACGTCGGTCTGCTGAGCAGAAGACAGTTCGATCTTCGCTTTCTCAGCGGCTTCTTTCAGGCGCTGCATGGCCAGCGGGTCGTTACGCAGGTCAATGCCCTGATCTTTCTTGAACTCATCAACGAGGTAGTTGATCAGACGCGTATCGAAGTCTTCACCGCCCAGGTGGGTATCACCATTGGTCGCCAGTACTTCGAAGGTTTTTTCGCCGTCAACTTCGTCGATTTCGATAATAGAGATATCGAAAGTACCACCGCCGAGGTCGTATACCGCGATAGTGCGGTTACCGACTTCTTTATCCAGACCGTAAGCCAGCGCAGCCGCGGTCGGTTCGTTGATGATACGTTTGACTTCCAGACCGGCGATACGGCCGGCATCTTTGGTTGCCTGACGCTGCGCATCGTTGAAGTAAGCCGGTACGGTGATAACCGCTTCAGTTACCGGTTCACCCAGGTAATCTTCAGCCGTTTTCTTCATTTTTTTCAGCACTTCAGCAGAGATCTGCGGCGGTGCAGTTTTGGTGCCTTTCACATCCAGCCATGCGTCGCCATTGTCTGCGGCAACAATTTTGTATGGCATGATAGAAACGTCACGCTGAACTTCTTCGTCCTGGAAGCGGCGGCCAATCAGGCGTTTAATCGCAAACAGGGTGTTTTGCGGGTTTGTCACTGCCTGACGTTTAGCCGGCTGACCAACCAGAGTTTCACCATCCTGGGTATAGGCAATGATAGAAGGCGTGGTGCGATCGCCTTCGGCGTTCTCCAGCACGCGTGCAGTAGTGCCATCCATAATCGCTACACAAGAGTTGGTAGTACCCAGGTCGATACCAATAATTTTACCCATCTAAACGTCTCCACTAAAAATTCGATCAACATGTGGTTGTGAACCTGTAATAAGGGCGAAACGTGCGGTTTCAACTGCCCAGACATCATTTTTTTTCAGGTTCTTCACTGCGGTTGACTACAAGATGGGGTCGCCCACCCCGGCATCAAGGGGCAAGCCTAAAAATTTTTTGCACCGGGCCCCGACTTGAGTCGTGAAAAGCGTCCCGATCGACATTGTCAGGCGCCAAAAGAGGCAGCGAAATGCATATATAAATGATGAATGTAAAAACAAAATATATTCATAATATCATTGACATAACCCGCAATACTTGCGCGCTAATGGCCCCACGCCCCTGGTGATAATATCCCTCGCCGTCGCACTTTACTTATTCAGGGGACATATTGATGAAACCACTATTCCGGATTTCCGCGGGGCTTATCCTCGGCTTATCGTTTATCACCTCGGCGGCCGCCAACGACCATAAAATCCTCGGTGTGGTAGCCATGCCGCGCAATGAAACCAACGACCTGACGCTGAAACTCCCGGTCTGTCGGGTCGTCAAACGCATTCAGCTCAGCGCCGAACGCGGCGATGTACAGCTCTCCGGGGCGACGGTCTACTTTAAGGCCAGCCGCGGCGCCAGCCACAGTCTGAGCGTGCCAGCCGGGATCAACGAGGGCAGCACCTCCGGCTGGATCAACATCAATAGCGATAACGACAGCAAACGCTGTGTGAAGAAAATCGCCTTCTCCGGCCACACGGTCCACTCCTCAGATATGGCCTCATTAAAAATTATCGGCGACGACTAACCTCGTTATCCTGAGGAGGGATGATTTATGCATATTAACTATCTGGCAGATGACGATCTGGCCTTTCTTCCTGAGTGCAGCGAGGCGCATCTGGAAGCTTTTACCCGTATTCTGACCCACGGCGATAACGGCAAACCCCGCCTCTCCAGCACGCTGCTGCGCAACGAGACCTTTTTAGCAATGGAGGGCCACCCTGAACGCTATCGCCGCAACTGGCAGCTGATTGCCGGAGAGCTACAGCATTTTGGCGGCGACAGCATCGCCAACACCCTACGCCGCCACGGCAAATTTTATCGCGCGATCCTGCTGGATGTGTGTAAACGGCTGAAGGCGAAGGTCGACAAACAGATGACGACGCCGCAGATCGAACAGCAGTTACTGGAACATTTCCTGCAGCACAGCTGGAATAAGCTGGATGCGGAGCAAAAGGCACAATTTCTTGCCGCGGTGGATTGCCGGAGCCATGAGCTGGAAAATCTGTTGCCCCATCTGCTGAGGCACCGCAAGCTAAGCGAAGGGGTCGCCCTGTTGCTGGACGAGCGCTTAACCGCCATTCTGCGCACCCATGCCGCCGTAAGCGTTATTGGTCATGGTCTGGTGCGCGGCGCCGGGCTGGGCGGGCCGCTCGGCGCCGCGCTGAACAGCGTCAAAGCGGTGAGCGGCAGCGCTTACCGGGTCACCATCCCTGCGGTCCTGCATATTGCCTGTTTACGGCAAATGATCCAGCCGCCGCCGGGCGCAACAGAAATTGGTGAAAAATACCCCGCCAGATCATAGACAGCCCTTCAGCGCCTCATTATTATGCCGCGCCCCGCCGCCAAGTCGCGGGGTAATGCTTCCCTTTTAATGATAATTTTGAGGAATTATGGGCAACACTAAGTTGGCTAATCCGGCACCGCTGGGCCTTATGGGCTTCGGCATGACCACTATTCTGCTTAACCTGGCGAATAGCGGCCTGTTCGCATTCGATGTAGCTATCCTGGCGATGGGCATTTTTTACGGCGGCATTGCGCAAATTTTTGCCGGCCTGCTTGAATACAAGAAAGGCAACACCTTTGGCTTAACCGCTTTTACCTCCTACGGCAGCTTCTGGCTGACGCTGGTGGCTATCCTCCTGATGCCGAAAATGGGTCTGGCGGAAGCGCCTAACGCGCACTTCCTCGGCATGTACCTCGGCCTGTGGGGCGTCTTTACCCTGTTTATGTTCTTTGGCACCCTGAAAGCAGCCCGCATGCTGCAGTTTGTCTTCCTGAGCCTGACCGTGTTGTTCGCGCTGCTGGCGATTGGTCATCTGGTGGATAACGAAGGCATTGTGAAAGTCGCTGGCTGGGTCGGCCTGGTTTGTGGCGCCAGCGCTATTTACCTGGCGATGGGTGAAGTGCTGAACGAGCAGTTCGGCCGCACCGTGCTGCCGATCGGCGAACCACGTTAATCGTCCGCCGCCGTCCTGTCACAGGGCGGCGGCAGGTCATCATCGGTAGACCAGACTCAACGCTGCAGTTCCCCTTCCGGCAATCCCGCCGACGCCGTCAGCCCCTGACGCAGCCAGATACCTAATCCTAACCCCATCAGCGAGAGGGCCAGCACATACCAGGCTGGCGCCATCGGCGACACGCCCATCAGCATGGTGACCGCAATCGGCGTCAGGCCGCCAAAGATCGCGTACGACAGGTTGTAGGAAAATGAGATGCCGGTGAAGCGCACTTCAGCCGGGAAGGCCCGCACCATGACATAAGGCACCGCCCCTACCACCCCGACGCAGAGCCCCACCGTGCCGTAGAGCAGAAACAGCCGCTGCGGGCTGGCGCCGGAAAGGTGGTAAAATGCCCAGCTGGCAACCGCCAGCAGCAGGCTGCCGACGATGAAAGTCCGGCTGGCGCCAAAGCGGTCCGCCGCCAGCCCGGCGAGCAGACAGCCGATGCACAACATAATCGTGGCGATGCTATTAGCCTGCAGGGTAATCGCCGGCGCAAAGCCATAGTGTTTCTGCAACCAGACCGGCGACATCAGGATCACCACCACCACGCCCGCCGACAGCAGCCAGGTCAGCAGCATAGAGACCACCACCGCCTTCTGGTGCTTGAGCGCCACCGCTTTTACCGGCAGCTCCTGCGCCAGCGCTTTACGCTGCTGCATCTCAAGAAAAATCGGCGTCTCCTGCAGCCAGCGACGCAGATACATCGCAATCAGACCAAATACACCGCCCAGCAGAAAGGGGATCCGCCAGCCGCCGTCGTGGATCCCCTGCGGCGTCAGGCTGGTGTTGATAAGCGTCGCCACCACCGACCCCAACAGAATGCCAACCGTCAGGCCGGCCGTCAGCGTACCGCAGGCGATACCAATGCGTTTTTCCGGGACATGCTCAGCGACAAACACCCAGGCGCCAGGAACCTCGCCGCCGATTGCCGCCCCCTGCAGAATACGCATCAGCAGCAACAGCAACGGCGCAGCAATGCCCACCGAGCTATAGGTCGGCAGCAGGCCAATCGCCAGGGTCGGCAACGCCATCAGCAGGATGCTGAGGGTGAACATTTTCTTGCGTCCCACCAGATCGCCAAAGTGGGCCATGATGATCCCTCCCAGCGGGCGCGCCAGATAACCAGCGGCGAAAATGCCAAAGGTCTGCACCTGGCGCAGCCATTCCGGAATATCAGCGGGGAAGAAGAGTTCGCCGACGACGGCGGCGAAGAAAACGAAGATGATAAAGTCATAAAACTCCAGCGCGCCGCCAAGGGCGGCCAGCGTCAGCGTTTTATAATCCTGGCGGTTGAGCGGTCGGTTTGCATATGACATAACGCGATTTCATCCTGAGGTGTGCAGCGTGTTTTATAGCGTGTAAAGTAAACAGCACTATATCGTAAATAAAACGGCACACCATCAGCGATGCAGGTTATGTCACAAATGCATCAAATTCAGGATAAAGTTTCGCGCCTGGCGCTCTTTGGACGAAATGCTTCTACCACACGGCCATCAGTTTCGACATAAGGGCCCTCGAGCAACTGTACACAATAAGGTACACTTGCAAAAATACCGTGCACCAGAACCTTGCCGTCAGCATCTTTTACCCCTTCGAGGGTTTCCTGAATCGCTTTCGGTTGTCCGGGAAGGTTAAGGATCAGCGCCTGCTTGCGGATCACCCCGACCTGCCGGGAAAGGATAGCCGTCGGCACAAAGTGTAGGCTAACCTGGCGCATTTGCTCGCCGAAGCCCGGCATCTCGCGATCGGCAATCGCCAGCGTTGCGTCAGGCGTCACATCGCGACGCGCAGGGCCGGTTCCGCCGGTGGTCAGCACCAGATGGCACCCCATCTCGTCAACCAGTTCGCACAGCGTTTGCTCAATGATCACCTGCTCATCCGGAATCAGGCGGGTTTGCAGTTCGAAAGGGGTGGTGAGGGCACGCGCCAGCCACTCTTCCAGTGCCGGGATGCCTTTATCCTGATAGACGCCGCTGGAGGCGCGATCGGAGATGGAAACTAAGCCGATTCGTAAGGTATTCATGGTTATTCCGTTCAAACTGTGGCGTTAAACGAAATGATACACTGCCGGAGACGGGACAGACAGTGTAATGTGGCCGACGGGCGTCGGCCACCTGCGGGATTACAGCAGTTCGCCGATCATTTTTTCCAGTTTTTCCTGGTCGATCGCAAACTTACGGATACCTTCCGCCAGTTTGTCTACCGCCATCGGATCCTGGTTATGCTGCCACAGGAATTCAGATTCGGTAATACGTTCCGGACGCGCTTTCACTTCACCGGTATAAACCAGTTTACGCTCAATCGCGCCTTCGCTTTCAGACAGCTCTTTCAGCAGCGCCGGAGCGATGGTCAGGCGGTCACAGCCGGCCAGTTCCAGGATTTCGCCAACGTTACGGAAGCTGGCGCCCATCACTACGGTTTCATAGCCGTGCTGCTTGTAGTATTCGTAGATTTCGCTAACGGAAACCACGCCCGGATCTTCTGCCGGCGCGTACTCTTTCTTGTCGGTGTTCGCTTTGTACCAGTCGAGGATACGGCCCACAAACGGCGAAATCAGGAAGACGCCCGCTTCGGCGCAAGCGCGAGCCTGAGCGAAGGAGAACAGCAGCGTCAGGTTACAGTTGATGCCTTCTTTTTCCAGCTGTTCAGCAGCGCGAATGCCCTGCCAGGTGGAAGCCAGCTTGATAAGAATACGATCGTTGCTGATGCCCGCGTCGTTATACAGCTTGATGATGCGCTTGGCTTTCGCGATAGACGCTTCAGTGTCATAGGAGAGGCGTGCATCCACTTCGGTAGAAATGCGGCCCGGGATCAGCTTCAGGATTTCGAGACCGATGTTCACCGCCAGCTTGTCGGAAGCATCGAGGATCTGCTGCGCGCGATCGCTGCTCTGGCTACGTGCCCAGGCCACAGCGTCGTCAATCAGCTTACGGTACTCAGGGATCTGAGCCGCGCCGAGAATCAGGGAAGGGTTAGTGGTGGCATCCTGAGGCTGATACAGCTTCATTGCCGCAATATCTCCGGTGTCAGCGACGACAGTGGTGTACTGACGCAGAGAAGTTAATTTATCCGTCATGATATATTTCTCTTAAACAGCAGTTAAGGGGATGTAACCGGTCTGCCCAGATGATAACACGCTGCCGGGTCAGCGCAACCGCCGACGAGAGAAGAGCGCAGAGTGTGATAAACTGCGCCGCTTAATTTGCTGAAAGCGAAAGGATTGTCACTTAATTGGTAACGCTTACACAAGCGTACCGGCATGGACAAGAGGATGTTTAATGCCTGATTTTCTCTCATTTATCAATGAAATACTCTGGGGCTCAGTGATGATTTATCTGTTACTGGGCGCGGGTATCTGGTTTAGCTGGCAAACCCGGGGTATTCAGTTCCGCTACGTGCGCAAATTCGGCCGCAGTCTGAAAAAAAGCCTGCAACCGCAGCCGGGTGGTTTAACGTCCTTCCAGGCGCTCTGTACCAGTCTTGCCGCCCGGGTCGGCAGCGGCAACCTTGCCGGGGTGACGCTGGCGATCGCCGCCGGCGGGCCTGGAGCCGTATTCTGGATGTGGGTTTCCGCCCTGCTCGGCATGGCCAGCAGCTTCGCTGAGTGTTCCCTTGCCCAGCTATACAAAGAGCGCGACAGCCAGGGGCAGTTTCGCGGTGGCCCGGCGTGGTATATGGCGCGCGGCCTCGGCATGCGCTGGATGGGCGTTCTGTTTTCGATCCTCCTGCTGCTGGCCTATGGATTTATCTTCAACACCGTGCAGGCTAACTCGGTGGCCCATGCCCTGCACTATGCGTTCGATCTGCCGGCGGCAGTCAGCGGCGGCGTGCTGGCCATTTTCGTTTTCCTGGCCATTCTCCGTGGCCTGCGCGGCGTGGCGCGCCTGATGCAGTGGCTGGTGCCCGTCATGGCGCTGCTGTGGATCGCCACCAGCTTGCTCATCGGCCTGTGGCACATCACCGCCCTGCCGACCATTTTTGCCACCATCTTTCGCTGCGCCTTCGGCTGGCAGGAAGCTGCCGCCGGCGCGGTGGGCTACTCCATCAGCCAGGCGCTGACCAGCGGCTTCCAGCGCGGCATGTTCTCCAATGAAGCAGGGATGGGTTCTTCGCCTAACGCCGCCGCGGCCGCCGCCTCCTGGCCGCCGCATCCGGCAGCGCAGGGGATCGTACAGATGATTGGCGTGTTTATCGATACCATCGTGATCTGTACTGCCAGCGCGATTATCGTCATGCTGGCGCCGCGCCCCGACAATGAATATACGCTCAATGGTATTCAGGACTTGCAACACGCAATGAGCGTGCTGATCGGCGGCTGGGGAGCGGATTTTATCGCCCTCATCGTGCTGCTGTTCGCCTTTAGCTCTATCGTGGCCAACTACGTGTATGCAGAAAATAATCTGGTCTTTCTGCGTCTGGACAAGCCGCGCTATATCTGGGCGCTGCGTATACTCACCGTCCTGATGGTGCTGCTGGGAACCCTGGTTAGCCTGCCCGTCGTCTGGCAGAGTGCGGATATCATCATGGCGATGATGGCGATGACCAACCTGACAGCCATCCTGCTGCTCTCCCCGACGGTGCGGATTATCGCCAGCGATTATCTGCGCCAGCGGCGGCTGGGCATCCAGCCCACTTTCGATGCGGCCCGCTACCCGGATATTCACCAGCAGCTGGCCCCGGGCGCCTGGAATGAACTGCCGCGCGAATAGCGCGGCAATCGCAGCTATCGATCCCACCATGCACTTTTTTTGTTAAAATTCGTCGAAATTACCTGCAAGGACTGGATATGCTGATTCTGATTTCACCTGCTAAAACGCTCGATTATCAAAGCCCGCTGGCAACGACTCGCTATACCCAGCCCGAACTCCTCGAGTATTCTCAACAGCTTATCGGCATCGCCCGTCATCTGACCGCGCCACAAATCGGTAAGCTGATGAGTATAAGCGACAAGCTAGCGGATCTTAACGCCACCCGCTTCCACGACTGGCATCCTGACTTTACGCCGCAAAATGCCCGTCAGGCGATCCTCGCGTTCAAGGGCGATGTCTACACCGGCCTACAGGCAGAAACGCTCACCGAGGACGACTTTGACTTCGCCCAGCGACACCTGCGCATGCTCTCCGGCCTGTATGGCGTGCTGCGCCCGCTGGACCTGATGCAGCCCTACCGCCTGGAGATGGGGATCCGTCTGGAAAACCCGCGCGGCAAAGATCTGTACCAGTTCTGGGGCGATACCATTACCGAGAAGCTGAATCAGGCACTGCAGGCCCAGGGTGACGATATCGTCATCAACCTGGCTTCCGATGAGTATTTTAAATCGGTGAAAACGCAAAAACTGCAGGGCCAGCTGATCAAGCCGGTGTTCCTCGATGAGAAAAACGGTAAATTCAAAGTGATCAGCTTCTATGCAAAAAAAGCGCGCGGTCTGATGAGTCGCTACATTATCGAAAATCGCTTAACCCAGCCGGAGCAGCTCAAGGCATTTAGTAGCGAAGGCTATTTCTTTGATGCGGACGCGTCGGAGAAAGGTGAAATGGTGTTTAAACGCCACGAGCAGTAAGCCTGAATGCCCCCAGCCTCGGGCCGGGGGCAAGAATAATCAGTCGTCGTGGTGATGCCGCTCGTGCCCATGGCCATGATGACCTTGATCGTCATCGTCGTCACGATCGTGGTGGCGATAATCATCATGCGGACGCCAGCGATCATCGCGCCAGTCGTAATGTTGAGCCCACCAGTCACGATCGCGCCAATGATCGCCATCCCAGTAATGCCCATAATCATCGCGATCGCCGATTTGCAGTTTCACCGCCGGGATCAGGGTGATTTCGTCAGCATGAACCAACGCAGGAGCGACCAGCAGCATAGAAAGTGCCAGCAAAACAGGTTTCAGCGTTGTCATAAGTTACCTCTTCTCTCCGTCCCCATTATGGGTCGATAACAAAATATTAACGCTACAAAACTATTCTGTTTATTCTCTGCAATCTGAATCTAGAGTCCGCCGCATTTATTGCTCGTCTGTACACAATATCTCCATTTTCGAGCGAAAAAAAAACCGGGCACGAGGCCCGGTTTAGCAGAGAGCTGAACGACAATACTAGCCCATCATCAGCTTACGCAGCGCGGCGAAATCCGCCGGCAGATTGTGGGACAGCAGCGGCAGATCGGCGCGGTCGGCCAGCTCTTTCGGCAGCGGCAGGGTCTCCTGCAGGATCTCTTCCACGCTCTCTTTGAATTTCGCCGGATGCGCGGTGCCGAGGAACAGGCCGTACTCTCCCGGCTGCAGCTGATCGCGCAGCGCGCGCCAGGCAATCGCCGCGTGCGGCTCAGAGATGTAGCCGATGGCCTTCAGCTCACGCATCGCTGCTTTGGTGGTCTCATCATCGACCGCAGCATACCCCAGCTCGCTCAGTTGCCAGATTTTACGGCGGAACAGCTCTTCGACGCGTGGCCAGTTGTTCGGCTGGCTGACATCCATGGCGTTGGACAGCGTCGCCTGGGTGGCTTTTGGCGCCCACTCACCGCCCTGCAGATAACGGGGAACGGTGTCGTTCGCGTTGGTAGCGGCAATAAAGCGCTTAATCGGCAGCCCCAGCGACTTGGCCAGCAGACCGGCGGTTAGATCGCCGAAGTTACCGCTTGGTACGGAAATTACCAGTTGATTGCGGGCTTCCTGCGGCAGCTGCGCCGCCGCTTCGAAGTAGTAGCAGATCTGCGCCAGCAGGCGGCTGATATTGATGGAGTTAGCCGAGTTGAGCCCCAGCGCGACCTTCAGCTCTTCATCGTCAAACGCCTGCTTCACCAGCGCCTGGCAGGCATCGAAGTCGCCGTCAATCGCCACGGTTTCAATGTTGCCGCCGAGAGTACAGAACAGTTTCTCCTGCAGCGGACTGATCTTACCGCGCGGATAGAGGATCACGACCTTAACGTTCGGCAGACCGTAGAAGGCATGCGCCACCGCCGCCCCGGTGTCGCCAGAGGTTGCAGTCAGTATGGTGACCGGCTTATCACCGGCTATATGGGTCAGCATTTGCGCCATAAAGCGGCCGCCGAAATCCTTGAACGCCAGCGTGGGGCCATGGAACAGCTCCAGACAGCCGACATCATCCTGAACCTTGCTTACCGGTGCCGGAAACGCAAACGCCGCGCCGACCCGTTGCTGCAGAACATCTTGTGGGATCTCATCGCCGATAAAGGCCGATAAAATTTTGGCGCTGCGGGTGACAAAATCCTGCGCCAGCATGTCGTCGATTTCTGTCAGGCTGAATTCCGGCAGATCGTGCGGAAAGAACAGGCCCTGATGTTTGCCAAGTCCCTGGGTGACGGCCTGCGCAAAGCTGACCTGCTCGTTATGATCTTTTAAGTTATACAGTTTCATTGGTTATCCCACTACGCGTGCGCCCGCCGTGTCCAGCCGGCAAATATGAACAAAGCCTTCCTGATTCTGCAGATAGTGCGCGCCAAGCCAGTCGGCGACGCGCTGTGCGGTGTCCGGTTTATCACACAACGCAAACAGCGTCGGGCCAGAGCCGGAGATGCCGCAAGCCTGCGCACCGATCTCCATTGTCGCCTGGCGCGCTTCGCTAAAGCCCGGCAACAGTTTGGTACGGTACGGTTCGGCAATGACATCTTTCATCAATTTTGCCGCCAGCTGCGGCTGGCGGGTGTAGCAGGCATGAATAAAGCCCGCGAGGTGGCGACCATGGGCGATACAATCCTGGCGGCGGTATTGTGCCGGCAGAATCGCCCGCGCTTCGGCGGTGGATACTTTAATCCCCGGATAGGCCAACACCCACAGCCACTCATCAAACCCCGGCACCTGCTGGCTGATAATCCCGTTCTCTTCGATCATCAACTGCATGCCGCCAAGATAGCACGGCGCCACGTTATCGTAGTGAATGCTGCCGGAGATACGCCCTTCCATCTCCCCCATCAGCGCCAGCATCCGCGTCTCGTTGAGCGGCTTACCGCAGAACTCGTTCATGGCCACCAGCGCGGCGACCACCGAGCAGGCGCTGGAGCCGAGCCCGGAGCCGATCGGCATGTTTTTTTCCAGGGTCATCGTCACCGGTACCGTCTTACCGATCTCCCGGCAAAAGCTTTCCCAGCACTGATAAACAATGTTTTCCTGCGGCGCCGTCGGCAGCTTACTGGCGAAGCGTCCCAGATTGTGCAGACTGAATTGCTCCGCCGCTTCAACTGTGACGTTATCGCCCAGCAGCGTGCCATCCACCGGCGTGACCGCCGCGCCCAACACATCAAACCCGACGCTCATATTGGCACTGGAAGCCGGGGCATATACTTTGACCATCTTAAACTCCTAACTTCCAGGACAAGGTGCGCAGCAGGTCGGCAAATACGCCGGCCGCCGTGACGTCGTTCCCGGCACCATAGCCGCGCAGCACCAGCGGCAGTGGCTGATAATAGTGGCTGTAAAAGGCCAGCGCGTTCTCACCATTTTTGACTTTGAATAACGGATCGTTGCCGTCAACGGCGGCAATTTTCACGCGGCAGGTACCATCCTCTTCGATGTTACCGACGTAGCGCAAGACTTTACCTTCATCACGTGCCTTAGCAACCCGCGAGGCAAACCCATCGTCCAGCGAGGGCAGACGGGCCATAAAGGTGTCGACGTCGCCGCTGGCGTCGAAGTCCGCCGGCAGCGCCGACTCCACGATAATGTCCGACAGCTCCAGTTCACGCCCGGTCTCACGGGCCAGAATCAACAGCTTACGCGCGACATCCACCCCGGATAAATCGTCGCGCGGATCCGGCTCGGTATACCCCATCTCACGGGCCAGCGCCGTCGCGGCTGAGAAACTCACCCCCTCGTCCAGCTTGCCGAAGATAAAGGACAGAGAGCCGGAAAGGATCCCGGAGAAGTGGCGCAGCTCATCGCCGGCGTTGAGCAGGTTCTGCAGGTTCTCAATCACCGGCAGGCCAGCGCCAACGTTAGTGTCATAGAGGAACTTGCGGCGCGAGCTGCTGGCCGCATGGCGCAACTGGTGATAGTAATCCAGCGAAGAGGTATTGGCCTTTTTGTTCGGCGTCACCACATGGAAACCTTCGCGCAGGAAGTCGGCGTACTGATCGGCGACCGCCTGGCTGGAGGTACAGTCGACGATCACCGGATTGAGCAGGTGGTACTCTTTCACCAGACGGATCAGGCGGCCAAGATTAAACGGCTCTTTCGCCTCCGCCAGCGCTTCACTCCAGTTCTCCAGATTCAGGCCATGAACGCTGGTCAGCAGCGCCTGAGAATTGGCTACACCGCAAACGCGCAGATCGATATGTTTGTTCTTCAGCCACCCCTGCTGGCGCTTGATCTGCTCCAGCAGCGCGCCGCCGACGCCGCCGACGCCGATGACGAATACTTCAATCACCTGGTCGGTGTTGAACAGCATCTGATGGGTCACGCGCACGCCGGTGGTGGCGTCGTCATTGCTGACTACCACCGAAATAGAGCGCTCGGAAGAGCCCTGGGCAATCGCCACGATATTGATATTGGCGCGGGCCAGCGCTGCAAAAAATTTCGCCGAGATACCGCGCAAGGTACGCATCCCGTCGCCCACCACGGAGATGATGGCCAGACGCTCCATAATGGCCAGCGGCTCCAGCAGCCCCTCTTTCAGCTCGAGATAAAACTCATCTTCCATCGCCCGTTTGGCACGAGCGCAATCGCTCTGCGGCACGCAGAAACTGATGCTGTACTCCGAAGAGGATTGGGTGATCAATACCACCGAGATGCCAGCGCGGGACATGGTGGCGAAGACGCGGGCCGCCATACCGACCATCCCTTTCATCCCCGGACCGGAGACGTTGAACATCGCCATATTGTTGAGGTTAGAGATGCCTTTCACCGGCAGATCGTCTTCATCGCGACTGGCGCCAATGAGCGTTCCCGGCGCCTGCGGGTTGCCGGTATTTTTGATCAGGCATGGGATCTGAAACTGAGCGATAGGGGCAATGGTGCGCGGATGCAGCACTTTCGCGCCAAAGTAGGAGAGCTCCATCGCCTCCTGATAAGACATTGATTTCAGCAGACGCGCATCTGGCACCTGGCGCGGATCGCAGGTATACACCCCGTCGACATCGGTCCAGATTTCGCAACAGTCCGCGCGCAGGCAGGCGGCCAGTACCGCAGCCGAATAGTCGGAGCCGTTACGCCCCAGCACCACCAGTTCGCCCTTCTCATTGCCAGCGGTAAATCCGGCCATCAGGATCATATGGTCTGCTGGGATCTGGCTGGCGGCAATGCGGCGGGTGGATTCGGCGATATCGACCGTGGATTCCAGATAGTGGCCCACCGCGAGCAGTTTTTCGACCGGGTTAATCACACTGACTTTATGACCACGGGCTTCCAGCAGACCCGCCATGATGGCGATGGAGAGCTTTTCGCCACGGCAGATCAGCGCGGCGTTCACTCCGTCCGGGCACTGGCCCAGCAGGCTGATGCCGTGCAGGACATGCTTAATCTGAGCAAATTCCTGCTCAACGAAGGCTTTCAGCTGGGCAAGCGGGAAAGCGGGCTGGGCATCGGCAAGGCCCTGAAGAAGTTCGGCAAAAATGCGTTCAGCGTCGGTAATATTCGGGAGGGCATCCTGGCCACCGATCGTTTTTTCAATCATCGCCACCAGATGGTTGGTGATCTTCGCCGGGGCAGACAGTACGGTCGCTACCTGCCCCTGCCTGGCATTACTCTCCAGAATATCGGCAACCCGCAGAAAACGTTCCGCATTTGCCACTGATGTACCGCCGAACTTCAACACTCGCATGGTTCTTACCCCTTGATCTCTTGTCAAAAAAAAAGCCCGCACTGTTCAGGTGCGGGCTTTTTTCTGTGTTTCCTGTACGCGTCAGCCCGCACCGTTACCTGTGGTAATGGTGGTGGTGATAATGGTGGTAATCATGCCGATGCGATTCATGGATGTTGTGTACTCTGTATTTTTATCTGTCTGTGTGTCCTGCCTATATTGGTTAAAGTATCTGCCTTCTTAAGTCAATGAATTTCTCAATTAACCCTATTTCAGCCAGCTTGCGTATTGCGCCGTCACGGCAAGAAAAAACATCCAGATCGGCGGAACCCGACCCTCAAAAACAGCACAGATAACCATAATTAAAAAATATTACAGAGCTTTATTCTGGGAGGTTTTTTTCAATATCATGCAGCAATCGATGCAACATTGCCGTGTCACGCTGCTGCAGCAGCCCCATTCGTTGCGCCAGCCAGTCGACCAGTTTGGCATCCTCCTCCACGCCTAAACGCGAAAGTAATGCCTCGGTGCGGACGCGTAACGCCTGCAGCTGATGATGGTCTGCGGCGGCGGCGGTGGGCGCCGTTTGTTGCATAAGCGATGCTAATTGATAACAGTAGACCATCACCGACTGGCCGAGATTCAGCGACGGATAATCCGCCACCATCGGCACGCCGGTGAGCACATCGGCCAGGGCCAGCTCCTCGTTGCTCAACCCGGAGTCTTCACGGCCAAATACCAGCGCCGCATGCGTCATCCACTGCGCCTTCTCCTCCAGCAGAGGTAACAGCTGCTGCGGCGTGGCGTAATAGTGAAACCGCGCGCGACTACGGGCGGTGGTGGCGACGGTAAAATCGACGTCGTGCAGCGCTTCGGCAAGGGTTGGATAGGTGGTGATGCCATCGAGGATGTCGCCTGAGCCATGCGCCACCCAGCGTGCCGCCGGCGCCAGGTGGGCTTCACTGTCCACGATCCGTAGATCGCGAAATCCCATGGTTTTCATCGCTCTGGCGGCGGCGCCGACGTTTTCTGCCCGGGCTGGGGCCACTAAAATGATCGTTAAACGCATTGCAGTTTCTTTCTCTCTCTCAGGCGTTGGCGAAGCGCTGGCCGCACCATTTTACGCGGTGAAAATTTACAAATTTGCAACAAAAATCACTAAAATTGCGTTTGCTTACCCATAAAAAAATCTAAACTGTTCTCAGGAGGCCATGACAAGAAGTATGTTAACAGAACCCATTTATCCATATGATGGGCAATGAAATTTCATCTGAGGCATCGTTCCACGCATTGGATTCACTGTATTTATTAATTTATCCACGCAACTAGTTGAGCTGTGTAAGGATTGTGACTATAAAGAGCATGACGATGCAATGATTTCACAAGACTGTTAACGTGCTACAATTGAACTTGATATATGTCAACGAAGCGTAGTTTTATTGGGTGTTCGGCCTCTCTTAGCCTGTTATGTTGCTGTTAAAATGGTTAGGATGACAGCCGTTTTTGACACCGTCGGGTCCAGAGGGAAAGTACCCACGACCAAGCTAATGATGTTGTTGACGTTGATGGAAAGTGCATCAAGAACGCAATTACGTACTTTAGTCATGTTACGCCGCGCATGTTAATTTGCGACATGCAGCAGGCAGGTCAGGGACTTTGGTACTTCCTGTTTCGATTTAGTTGGCAATTTAGGTAGCAAACATGCAGACCCCGCACATTCTTATCGTTGAAGACGAGTTGGTAACACGCAACACGTTAAAAAGTATTTTCGAAGCAGAAGGTTACGATGTATTCGAAGCGACCGATGGCGCGGAAATGCATCAGATCCTGTCTGAAAATGATATCAACCTGGTGATCATGGATATCAACCTGCCGGGTAAAAATGGTCTTCTGCTGGCGCGCGAGTTGCGTGAGCAGGCTGACGTCGCGCTGATGTTTTTAACCGGCCGCGACAACGAAGTGGATAAGATCCTTGGCCTCGAAATCGGCGCTGACGACTATATCACTAAACCGTTTAACCCGCGTGAACTGACTATCCGCGCGCGCAACCTGCTCTCCCGTACCATGAATCTCGGTACCGTGAGCGAAGAGCGCCGCAGCGTGGAGAGCTACAAGTTCAATGGTTGGGAACTCGATATCAACAGCCGCTCACTGGTGAGCCCGAACGGCGAGCAGTACAAGCTGCCGCGCAGTGAATTCCGCGCGATGCTGCACTTCTGCGAAAACCCGGGCAAAATTCAGTCTCGCGCCGAGCTGCTGAAGAAAATGACCGGTCGTGAGCTGAAGCCGCATGACCGTACCGTTGATGTGACCATTCGTCGGATTCGTAAACACTTCGAGTCTACTCCGGATACCCCGGAAATCATCGCCACTATTCACGGTGAAGGCTACCGTTTCTGTGGCGATCTGCAGGAATAATGCGTTTTATTCCGCAGCCATGATGTGAAAACGGCGCCCCAAGGGCGCCGTTTTTTATGCCGTCACTCTTTCCAGAGGCGCAGCTTGTCATCATCGGCAGTCGGCGGCGGAGGCGCACTGCCTTTCGGTAACGATAACGCATACCAGTCCACCCGGCGGGTCAAAAACATCAGGACGCTCAGCGCCAGCGCCAGTACCCCGGTACCCAGCAGCAGCGCGCTGTCCTCGGAATGCAGCAGCAACCACATCACCCCATCCAGCAGTAGCAGCGCGGCGACAAACAGCAGGCTGTTACGCCATCCCCTGAGCACTGCCTGTAAATAGACCCCGTTCATCACCGCGCCGGACAGGCTGGCCGCCAGCCAGGCGGCGGTAAACCCAACGTGCTCCGAGAGCGCCAGCAGCACCAGGTAAAACAGCACCAGCGACAGGCCCACCAGCAGATACTGCATTGGATGCAGGGGACGATGAGTCAGGCTCTCGAACACGAAAAAGGCCATAAAGGTCAGCCCGATTAACAGGATGGCGTATTTTGTTGCCCGGTCGGTTAGCTGGTACTGGTCGGCAAGCGTCATCACATCGGCACTGAACGCTGGCAGCCGCGACCACGGGATCTCCATATCATCCTTAAAATAGCTCCCCATATCGTTAGCGAACCAGCTGCTTTGCCAGTGGGCGCGATAGCCGGCAGCACTCACTTCCCGTTGCGTTGGCAGGAAGCTGCCGAGAAAGCCGGGATGCGGCCAGTTACTGGTCAACTGCAGCTCGCTGTTACGCCCGATCGGCACCAGTGAAAATTCTCCCGTCCCGTTCAGATCGAGAGAAAAGGCTATCTCAAGCGGCTTGTTGTCCTCCGCCAGCGCAGGCATCGGCATATGAATACCTGCGCCATCGCCACTTATCCCCAGCCCCGGCTCCACGCTTAATACGTTACCATTGACCTCCGGGGCATGGATGGCGCCAATGCCGCGGGCATCGCCGACGCTCACCACCAGCCGCGGCTTGCCCAGGACAATATTCGATTTTCTCAACGCCGCCAGACGCAGTGGATCAAATGAGGCCTTAATCTGCAGGGCGTTATGCCAGACCTGGCCGCTGTAGATGCCTACTCTCCGCGACTCCACGGTCTGTTTGCCGTTGACCGCCAGCGACTCCGGTAGCCAGTAGTACTCCCAGCGCCGCTGATATTCGACCTCTTTTTGGTTCTCCATGCGGGTCAGGGTCTCGGTCACCGGAATGGCGATCAGCGGCCCGGCGAGTTTTTGCGAGCCACTGGTGCTCTGCTCAATGGCGTCCACCACCTCGCTGCGATAATCCGCCCGCTCATTAATAAGCTCCCTGACCATCATTAGCGGCAAAGATAACAGCACAACACAACCGATTAACGTGGTGATTTTCCAGAATAACGGTGATTTCAACATAGCCTTTCTCCCTATCGTGATGGCCTCCTCACTGTAGGGCGGCTATGTGGGGGGAATTTGAAGCTATGTGAAGGGACGGTGAAGTCGCAGCGTGGCGACCGCACCGCCTTCGGGGCGATTGTGTAGACGAATATCGCCCTGATGCAGGCGCGCCACTTCACGAACGAACGCCAGCCCAAGGCCGCTGCTCTTATGACCATCTTCGCGCGGCAGCGAGTAGAAGCGTTCAAAAATACGCGCCTGCGCATAGTCCGGAATACCGCACCCGGTATCGGTAACGCTCAATTGCACCTCTTCATTTCGCTTCTCCACGGCCAGGACGATCTCACCGCCCTGGGGGGTAAAATCAATCGCGTTGTCGAGCAGATTGCCCAGCGCCTGGGCCAGCAGTTCGCCATCACCATTGACCGTTATCCCGCCCTTCTGCCAGCGCAGAGTGATGGCTTTCGTCGCCAGGGCGATGTCGCGCTCCTCCGTAAGGCGTTGGAATAGCACGTCAACCGATACCGGCTGCCGCCTTATCTCCAGCTGGTTTTCCAGTCGTGCCTGCTGGAGCAATCGCTCTACCAGCAGCTGCATCCGGGTGTTCTGCGCAAGGATATTGGCGGTAAACCGCGCCGCTACCTCAGGCGGAGGCCCTTCACGCAGGATCTCCGCCGCACCGCGGATGGCCGCCAGCGGGCTCTTCAGCTCGTGAGTCAGGTCATAGACATAGTTTTCGATGGCATTTTTGCCCTCGAGCTTCACCCGCATGCTCTCCAGGGCCTGCGCCAGCTTGCGCAGTTCGCTGCTACCCACCTCAGGCAGCGGCAGCGGACGCTCCGCGGTCACCGAATCCGCATAGCGCACCAGCTTGCCGATAGAAAAATTGATCCACCAGACGACGCCGCAGCCAATCAACAGCGCAATGCCCAGCAGGGCGCCACCGGCCCAGAGGATCCGCCGCTCGCTGCGCTTAATGACCGGCGTCATCGCCAGGTTGGGTTTACCGACGCTCAGCACGCCGATAATCCGCCCCTCATCCATCACTGGCGCGGCGATATACATGACTGAGCTGGTTTCATCATGCGGATCGCTGCGTGTACTGCGCGCGCCGTACTGGCCGCGCAAGGTGAGCCAGACGTCGTTCCAGCGCGAATAGTCCTGCCCTGTCGCCTGCCCGCTGGAGTCAAACACCACTTTGCCCCTGGCATCAGTCAGATAGACACGGTACTCATTACGCACCTTTTTAATTCCGCCAATATGAGCGTTGAGAGGCTGCTGGTTGAGCTGTTGAAAGGCCTGGGCCAGCCTGCCCTGCTGCGGGTTTGCCGCCAGCAGGTCTTCACGCGCCAGCGCCGCCAGCAGGGTGGCGGTATCGTTGAGTGTCCCCTCCGTCGCCCGGCGCACGCCCGGCTTCACTTCCTGGACAAAGATCGACAGCACAAACCACGCGGCGATAGCGACGATAAGAAAATAGCCCAGCAGCAGGCGCATGCCAATGCGCATCAGCCACGCCCCAGGCTGTAGCCCATGCCGCGATGGGTATTGATCGGCGTAACCTCAGGATTCACTGCCCGCAGCTTGGCGCGCAGGGTTTTGATATGGGTATCGACGGTACGGTCGAGGCTTTCCCAGGCATCGCTCCACACCAACTCCATCAGTTGCTGACGGGAGAAGACGCGACCGGGCGCATGCAGCAGGGTTTTCAACAGCAGGAATTCGTAGCGCGTCAGGTTCAGCGGCTGGCCGAACCAGCTTATCGACGCCGCCTGCTCATCGAGCACAAACTCGCCGACGCGTACCACCGGTGAAGGCGCGGCAAATTTCTGCAGTCGCCGCAGCACGGTTCGCACCCGCGCGCAGACTTCGCGCGGCGAAAACGGCTTGGCGATATAATCGTCTGCGCCGATTTCCAGCCCAAGCAGCTTATCGACCTCGTCGCTCCGCGCCGTCAGAAACAACACCGGCAGCGCCGGATAACGCGTCAGCAGGCGCCGACAGAGCTCAAAGCCGCTGATATCCGGCAAGCCGACGTCGAGGATGGCGACATCGGGGGCCTGATGCGCCGCCGCCTCCAGCGCGGGCAATCCGCGGCCAAAGACGGTGACCTGGAAGCCCTCCTGCTGCAGCATATAAACCAGGGTATCAGCGATACTCTGTTCATCCTCAACTAACCAAATCCGTGGCTGCTGCATGCGCGCTCCCGTTTATTTATTCCATGGCATGATCGGCACGGCGCTGATGGCGTTCTTCGGCGAGCCATCAACCACTTTATCCGAGTAGGTCAGATAGACCAGCGCATTGCGCTTGGCATCATAGAAGCGAACGACCTGCAGTTTTTTAAACACCAGCGAGGTGCGCTTCTGGAACACCACGTCGCCCTGGCTTTTGCCGTTTTTGATTTTGTCCGTCAGCTCAATCGGCCCAACCTGCTGGCAGGAGATGGCCGCGTCGGAGGTATCTTCCGCCAGCCCCAACCCGCCCTTGATCCCGCCGGTTTTCGCCCGGCTGATATAGCAGGTCACGTTCTGCACATCCGGATCGTCAAAGGCTTCGACGACAATTTTGTGATCCGGCCCTAACCATTTGAAGACCGTATCCACGGAACCAATCTGCTCCGCCTGAACCATCTGGCAGCCGGCCAGCAGCAGCAGGCCCATCGCAAACTTCTTGTATTTCATATTGTTACCATTATTAAAAAATATAGCTGAGTGATTATCACGCACTTAGCAGAAAAGGTTTATAGATCACAGCTTTACAAAATTATCGTTCAGCTCCACTGACCTTCCGCATTTAAAAGCAAAAAAAACACTGAATGCTAAAACATCAAAAAATGCTATTATCCGCTACTTTAATATCAGGCACCTGTGTTTAAGGATGGGGACATTTTATGGATCAAGCAGGGATTATTCGCGATCTCCTTAGCTGGCTGGAAGGTCACCTGGATCAGCCGCTTTCTCTGGACAATGTGGCGGCGAAGGCAGGTTATTCCAAGTGGCATTTACAGCGAATGTTTAAGGATGTCACCGGCCATGCCATCGGTGCCTATATTCGCGCGCGCCGGTTATCGAAATCTGCTGTCGCATTACGTCTTACCGCCCGTCCAATCCTTGATATTGCGCTTCAGTACCGTTTCGACTCACAGCAGACCTTCACCCGGGCATTTAAAAAGCAGTTCTCGCTGACGCCGGCGCTCTACCGCCGCTCACCGGACTGGAGCTCGTTCGGTATGCGTCCGCCGCTGCGTCTTGGCGAATTCACGCTGCCAAAACATGAATTTGTCGCCCTGCCTACCACTCAGTTGCTCGGCGTCACCCAGAGCTATACCTGTAAGCTCGAGGAAATCTCCGATTTCCGCAATCAGATGCGCGTCCAGTTCTGGCGGGACTTCCTCGGTAATTCGCCGTCGATCCCTCCGGTGCTCTACGGGCTGCATGAGCCGCGTCCGAGCCTGGAGAAAGACGATGAGCAGGAAGTGTTCTATACCACCGCGCTGACGCCGGAGATGGCTAATGGCCATCTGCAGAACGCCCACCCGGTCACCCTGGAGGGCGGCGAGTATGTCATGTTTACGTATGAAGGGCTGGGCACCGGCCTGCAGGAATTCATCCTGACGGTCTACGGCACCTGCATGCCGATGCTAAACCTGACCCGTCGCAAGGGGCTGGATATTGAACGCTTCTACCCTGAGGATGAAAACCGGGATCAGGCTACGCCGATTCAGTTACGCTGCGAGTATCTGATCCCGATTCGTCGTTAACGCTGCAGCTCGTCCATCGCGGGGGCGTCAAGATGCGAGACGTCGCCCGCCGTTTCCACCACCCAGCCGGAAGCCAGCCACGGGCTTTGCTGATAGTCAACGCGCGAGATAGAGCAGTTGCGCAGTCGCAGACGACGCTCAGCGTATGCCGGCAGCCCTAAAATCGTGCTCACCAGGCAGCCCAGCGCCATACCATGACTCACCAGCAGCGGTCGGCTACCGGCCGGTAACTCCAGACAGGATGCCAGCGCCGCATGCATTCGCTCGCTGAGCTCCTGCATCGATTCGCCCTGCGGAATACGACCATCCGGCGTGCCGTTGACCAGCTGGCGACGCCAGCCCTCTTCCTCTTCGCTGAGCGAGTCGATATGGCGCTTCTCCAGCACCCCCATATCCAGCTCGCGCAGACGCGCATCGGCGATCACGCTGCAACCACAGGCTTCGGCGATAATCTCTGCTGTACGGCGGGTTCGCCCCAGATCGCTGGTAATGATATGGGTGATCCCCAGCGTTCTGGCGCGCTCGCCAACCTGCCAGGCCTGGCGCTCACCGTGTGCGGTCAGCGGGCTATCGGACTGACCCTGAATACGTCGCTCGGCGTTCCACTGCGTTTCACCGTGGCGAACAAGGTATACCTGTAACATGCTTTTATTCCGTTCTGAACTCGTCATCAACCAGCTTAGGGCATTACCGCCTGCCCTGAGGGTGATTTAGAGTATACTGCGATGACGTTAGTTTATTCTGAGTTGTTTTGATTATGCACCATGTTGTCTCAGCGACCACTAATCCCGCCAAAATTCAGGCAATTCTGCAGGCTTTTAACGAGATTTTCGGCGAAGGATCCTGCCATATTGAGTCCGTCTCCGTCGAGAGCGGCGTGCCGGAACAGCCCTTCGGCAGCGAGGAAACGCGCGCTGGCGCACGAAATCGTGTCGCCAATGCGCGCCTCGCCCAGCCCGATGCCGATTTCTGGGTGGCCATTGAGGCCGGTATCGACGATGGCAGCACCTTTAGCTGGGTGGTCATTGAAAGCGCTGATCGGCGCGGAGAAGCGCGCTCAGCCACGCTGCCGTTACCTGAGGTTATTCTTGAGCAGGTTCGCGCTGGTGAAGCCCTGGGACCGGTCATGTCGCAGTATACCGGCATCGACCAGATCGGTCGTAAAGAGGGAGCGATTGGGGTTTTCACCGGTGGAAAATTAACCCGCAGCAGCGTTTACCATCAGGCGGTCGTGCTGGCGTTGAGCCCGTTCCATAACGCTATTTATCGCTAGCCAGCAGCGTCTGTTCCAGCCACTGACGCAGTTCGGCCGGCGCTGATTTCAGGCTGTTCGACCCGCGGGTAATGGTCGCAATCCCGGCGCCGAGCTCATTTTTCAGCTCGCGCTGGCTCATCTCACCACGCAGCAGCTCTTCAATAATGCGCACCCGGGTGCCCAGCGCTTCGCGCTCGTCGGGTGTCAGCATCAGCTGCAGCAATGGCAGATGCAGCTCCTCAGCATAGGCCTGCTGCAGCAGCGCCACGAAGCGCAGCCACTCCTGATGACGTTGTTCGGCAACGGCCGCGGAATAAGGAGATTGTTGGGTCATATCGCGCCACCATATTGAGACGGGCAGCTTACGCTGCCCGTCGAATGTACTCTTCAACGAGTACAAAGCATAACATACTTCCCGGCGATCAGTAACGCTGCCGCCACTCCGCATCGCTGAACAGCTTATCCTGCTGGCCCATAAAGTAGCGATAGTAGGCGTCATAGGAGAGGACATTCTTCACGTAGCCGCGGGTTTCCGAGAACGGAATACTCTCGATAAACGCCACCGCATCGATCCGTCCGGCGCTGTTCCCCTGCCAGGTACGAACCCGGCCCGGCCCGGCGTTATAGGCCGCCGAGGCATAGATACGGTTATTGCCGAACTGCTGGTAGACATACTGCAGATAGCTGGTGCCGATATTGATATTGGTTTCCGGATCCAGCAGCTGCGACGGGCCGCTGTAGCCGGGAATGCTGAACATGCTGACGGTATGCGTCGCGGTGCCCGGCATAATCTGCATCAGTCCACTGGCGCCAACCGGCGAGCGCACTTTCGGGTTCCAGGCACTCTCCTGGCGGGCAATCGCCATCGCATAGCTCTGCGGGATATCTTTGCCACTGATGTAACGCGCGAACAGATCGTTATACGCCAGCGGGAAGCGCTCCTCCAGCTGATCCCACAGTTTGCCGGCTATCGTCGCCTGCACGCTCAGATCCCACCAGTGCTGATCAAAAGCGTAGCGCGCCAGCTGCGCCTGCTGGGATTTGGTACGGCTGGTGACCAGATTCGCCCATTCGGTGCGCGCGGTGTTATCCATATTCCAGTACATCAGTTCGCGTACCCGAGCCATCTCCGGACCGGAAGCCAGCGCTGGATCGATCGTTCCCGAGGCTTTATCGATGCGGAAGGTATACTCCTCGCCAAGTCGCTGCGCAGCGACCATCGGGTAGAATCCTCGCTGTTGCATCAACGAGCGAAGGATCGCCTGCGCCTCCTCGTCCCTGCCGCGCTCCAGCAGCAGATCCGCTTGCCAGTAGCGCCATTCGTCTTTCTCTTTCGCCTCCATTGGCAGGCGCGCCAGCCAGGTGTTCAGGCCATGGCGATCGCCCGTTCCCAGCGCCATCCGCACGCGCCGCTCCACCAGCGGCGTGGACTGTGAGCGCATGATCGCGTCATCGCGCCAGATAGCCTGCTCTTCGGTCACATCGGTACCCATCAGGCGCCAGGCGACAATATCACGTAACTCCTGAGTCTGATCCTCATTGAGCTGCTGAGCCTGCACCAGCGAAGGGATCATCAGGCGGGCATTTTCCACATCCTGACGGGCGACGCTGGCGAAGGCGACGGCGGCCATCTGGCGGGTAAAGTCGGTCTCTCCGGTGGTGCGGGCGAAGGTCAGGACGCTGTTTGGATCGTTAGCCAGCGCGACGACGGCGGAAGCGATGCTCTGATAGTTGGCGGGCATCTGCTGAGCCAGCGATCTGACCAGCCCGATATTGCCGGCCTTCATCGCCAGGCGGATCCGTTCGAGATAGGCCAGCGGATCCTGCTGTCCGGAGTCGCGCCAGGCGCTGAACAGCGGCTCACAGGCGCCAGGCTGGTTCTTGCCCGTCAGCCACAGCTCTTTCGCCCCGCTCCAGGCTTCCTGCGACTGCCCTACGCTCAGCTTGGCGTAGTAATAGTTGCACTGCGCCTCGGTGCTGGTCGGCTTATCGGGACTAAACGCCAGTAGGCCGCGCCAGTCGCTGCGCCGGGCCAGTTCATTCACAAAGCGCGAACGTAATGAACGCGCCGGGGGCAGCGTCGGATTGGCGTCAATAAAGTTTTTCACTACCAGCGCCGGCTGGTTCATCAGATCGTCGGTGATCTGCCGGTACTGCAAATAGGGATACAGGGGATAAGTGCTTAACGTGGGCATCAGCTGATCGACCACATCCATCTGCCGGCTATCCCACGCCTGCTTAATTTGTGCGTAGCGACTGCGTTGTTCATCCAGTGAATCCGCATGCGCCAGCTGACTCAACGTCAACAGACCAACGCTGGCAGCCAAAAGATGCCACGCTATTTTTTTGGCTTTTACCACAAGCTCTTCCTCTTTCCGGTGCATTTTCGCAGCATCGTGCCGCTTAAAAGCCCCTGCCGGTTCGGCAGGCAGCTTTACTTATGCTAATCAGACAACGCTAAACGCGCCATGTCCTGGACATTTTTTTACGCTTCTGTGAATCCTGTCGCCTCGCTGGGATTAGCGCGCGAAAAAGGCTACACTTCGGCTTTGAACTATCTATCAAAATAGAAAGAGGCGAAGTCCAACGTGGCTCAATTCGTTTATACCATGCATCGTGTCGGCAAAGTGGTCCCGCCGAAACGTCATATTTTGAAAAATATCTCCCTCAGCTTCTTCCCTGGCGCGAAAATCGGTGTGCTCGGTCTGAACGGCGCCGGTAAGTCTACCCTGCTGCGCATCATGGCCGGTATCGACACCGAGATCGAAGGTGAAGCGCGTCCGCAGCCTGGCCTCAAAATCGGCTACCTGCCGCAGGAGCCGCAGCTCAACCCGGAGCACACTGTGCGCGAGTCCGTTGAAGAAGCGGTCGCCGAAGTGGTTAACGCGCTGAAGGGTCTGGACGAAGTCTATGCCAAATACGCCGAGCCGGATGCGGATTTCGATAAGCTTGCCGCTCAGCAAGGCAAGTTCGAAGAGATTATCCAGGCGCACGACGGTCACAACCTGAACGTGCAGCTTGAGCGCGCGGCCGATGCCCTGCGCCTGCCGGACTGGGATGCGAAAATCGCTAATCTTTCCGGTGGTGAACGCCGCCGCGTCGCGCTGTGCCGCCTGCTGCTGGAAAAACCAGACATGCTGCTGCTCGACGAGCCGACTAACCACCTGGATGCCGAGTCCGTCGCCTGGCTGGAACGCTTCCTGCACGACTTTGAAGGTACCGTCGTAGCGATTACCCACGACCGTTACTTCCTCGACAACGTCGCCGGCTGGATCCTCGAGCTTGACCGCGGCGAAGGTATTCCGTGGGAAGGTAACTACTCCTCCTGGCTGGAGCAGAAAGATCAGCGCCTGGCACAGGAAGCGTCTCAGGAAGCGGCGCGTCGCAAATCTATCGAGAAAGAACTCGAGTGGGTTCGCCAGGGCGCCAAAGGCCGTCAGTCCAAGGGCAAAGCCCGTCTGGCACGCTTTGAAGAGCTTAACAACGTCGAATACCAGAAACGTAACGAAACCAACGAACTGTTCATTCCGCCAGGCGCGCGTCTGGGCGATAAAGTTCTGGAAGTCAGCAACCTGCGTAAATCCTACGGCGACCGTCTGCTGATCGACGATCTGAGCTTCTCGGTACCGAAAGGCGCTATCGTCGGTATCATCGGTCCGAACGGCGCGGGTAAATCCACCCTGTTCCGTATGATGTCCGGCCAGGAGCAGCCAGATTCCGGCACCATCACCCTGGGTGAAACCGTTAAGCTGGCCTCCGTCGATCAGTTCCGCGACGCGATGGACAACAGCAAGACCGTGTGGGAAGAAGTGTCCGGCGGCCTGGATATCATGAAGATCGGCAACACCGAGATGCCGAGCCGCGCCTACGTGGGCCGCTTTAACTTCAAAGGCGTCGACCAGGGTAAACGCGTTGGCGAACTGTCCGGCGGTGAACGCGGTCGTCTGCACCTGGCGAAGCTGCTGCAGGTGGGCGGTAACGTCCTGCTGCTCGATGAACCCACCAACGACCTGGATATCGAAACCCTGCGCGCGCTGGAAAACGCCCTGCTGGAGTTCCCGGGCTGCGCGATGGTTATCTCGCACGACCGCTGGTTCCTTGACCGTATCGCCACCCACATTCTGGATTACCAGGATGAAGGTAAAGTTGAGTTCTTCGAAGGTAACTTTACTGAATACGAAGAGTACAAGAAACGCACCCTCGGCGCCGACGCGCTGGAGCCGAAGCGAATCAAGTACAAGCGTATCGCGAAATAAAACGCAAAAAGGCAACTTCGGTTGCCTTTTTTAATGTTTGCTCCCTCTCCCACCGGGAGAGGGTTGGGGTGAGGGCTACAGCCCGCAGAGGACCTACCCCTGCTCCCCCATCAGCTGCTTCACCAGCTCGACGCAGCGCAGGAAGCGCGCATCGTAGTCTGACTCCTTAACATGGACAAACTCGATCTCGTTCTCTTTCAGCAGCGACACCAGCAGCGACTGAAACTCCTTGCGATCCACTGAGCTCCCAAGACTGCGCAGTCCATCGGCCACCCACGGGGTATTGTTCTCCAGCAGGATCACCAGGTCGAAACGGTATTCATCAATCAGCGCCTGCACGAACGGGTGCTCACGCCCTTCGTACTTCAGGCAGAAGGCCTGAGTGCTGACGAAATCGGTATCGATAAATGCCACTTTGTTGGCATATTTCACTGCGAAATCAATATACTGCGCATGCCCGAGGGCAATTTTATCGTAATCCGAATACTGGAGCGCCATCTCATCGCCGCCGAGATGCGAAAAGACATAATCCCTGCCATACTCCCAGGCGCTGGTGGTATTGAAGATATTGGCGAGCTTATTGACCAGCGTCGATTTACCGCTCGACTCGCCGCCGAGGATCGCCACCGTCCGCACAAAGAACGGTTTCACTTCCGTCGGAATATATTCCCAGTAGCGGAACGGGTTCTCACGGATCTGCCCGCCGCTAATATTCATAAAGGTCCGCTTAGGATCGATAAGCACCGTCTCGATCCCCAGATGCTCAAGGTACTGCGGCGCATCGGCCTCTTCCGAGGTATAGATCCGGTTCGGCTCGATCCCTTTTTCGCTCATAAAAGCGCGGATCCCATGACTCCAGACGTCCCAGCCGTGCGGATAGGGCTCCATTCCCTCTTCATTGAAGGCGTGGATGCGAATATTCTTCTGATATTTAAAGGTCTGCAGCAGCCAGCGCAGGCGGTCAGGCACCGTCGGCTGTTGCGACATGGCGCTCTCTTCAAACAGCTCGCGGTCGCGGGTGTCATCATAGCCCATGATGATATGCAGCTCATCGACCTGACTACAGGCGCGCTGTATCAGGTAAATATGCCCGGTATGCAGCGGGTAAAACTTACCAAACACCACACCGACGCTTTTCTGTCGGCGGGGAAACTCCAGCCCGAGAAAACGATGCAGTGCTTCAAGCTTCTGCGCGCTCGGGCTTTTGATTTTGGCGTTCAACAGCTGGCTGAGATACCCTTTGGTCATTCCGCTGGCTTCCGCCACCTGCTGCAGCGTACAGCCTTTCTGCTTAATGGCGCTTTTTAAATAGTCAAATGACGACATCGCTAATCTCCTTTTAACTTATTATAAGTCGTCAAAAACGCTTAGCGCGTCTGAAAGCTTTTTCACACCAAAGATTTGCATGCCTTCCGGCACTTTTTTCGGCACATTGGCCGCCGGGACGATGGCGCGGCGGAAACCATGCTTCGCCGCTTCGGAGATACGCTCCTGACCGCTCGGCACCGGGCGGATCTCGCCGGCTAGCCCGACTTCGCCAAAGACGACCAGATCCTGCGGCAGCGGGCGGTCACGCAGGCTGGAAACCATCGCCAGCAGCAGCGCCAGGTCGGCGCTGGTTTCTGTGACTTTGACCCCGCCAACCACGTTGACGAAGACGTCCTGATCGGCCATCTGCAGGCCGCCGTGGCGGTGCAGCACCGCCAGCAGGATCGCCAGACGGTTCTGTTCCAGCCCCACCGCCACGCGGCGCGGGTTGGACATCATCGAGTGATCCACCAGCGCCTGGATCTCCACCAGCAGCGGACGAGTCCCTTCCCAGACCACCATCACCGAACTGCCGGAGGTGATTTCATCTCCCCGGCTGAGGAAGATAGCGGATGGGTTGCTGACTTCGCGCAGGCCCTGCTCGGTCATGGCGAAAACGCCGAGTTCATTGACCGCGCCAAAACGGTTTTTGTGGCTGCGCAGGGTGCGGAAACGAGAATCGGCATCGCCGTCCAGCAGTACCGAGCAGTCGATACAGTGTTCCAGCACCTTCGGACCGGCCAGCGAGCCGTCTTTGGTAACGTGGCCGACCATCACAATCGCCACGCCGCGAGTTTTGGCAAAGCGCGTCAAATAGGCCGCGGTTTCACGTACCTGGGCGACACTGCCCGGCGACGACTGCACGTCAGCCATATGCATCACCTGAATGGAGTCGATCACCATCAGTTGCGGCTTTTCTTCATCGGCAATCTGACAGATCTGCTCAATGCTGGTTTCCGAGAGCATGTTCAGGTTCGCCGTTGGCAATCCGAGACGATGCGCGCGCATCGCCACCTGCTGCAGGGACTCCTCCCCGGTGACGTACAGGGTTTTCATCCCCTCCGCCAGTTTGCAGAGGGTTTGCAGCAGCAGCGTCGATTTCCCAGCTCCTGGGTTGCCGCCAATCAGGATAGCGCTTCCCGGCACTACGCCGCCGCCCAGCACGCGGTCAAATTCTTTAAAGCCGGTGGAGAAACGCGGCAGCGCTTCCAGGCTGATGTCCGACAGCTTCTGTACCTTCGACACGCCGGCGTTACCGGCATAGCCTGACAGACGCTCGTTTCTCGCCACCTGCGGCGACGCGGCGATGCGCATCTCGGTGATGGTATTCCAGGCATGGCAGGCGCTGCACTGCCCCTGCCAGCGCGGATAATCCGCACCACATTCATTACAGACAAATGCGCGTTTTGGAGCTTTCGCCACGTTTACCTCTTACTTTTGGTTCATGCTGCCCGAGAGAATACAGAATACCCCCATCAGGTCAGCGTGGCGGATAGTCACTTCCGCCTGTTCATTCACTTTAGGCTTCGCGTGATAGGCGATGCCGAGGCCTGCCGCCTTAATCATCGGCAGGTCGTTGGCGCCATCACCGATAGCCACAGTTTGCGCCGTTGGGATCTCATACTTTTCCGCCAGCTTGCGCAACGTATTGGCTTTATATTTCGCATCGACGATATCGCCGAGCACGTTGCCGGTGAGCTTGCCGTCGCGGATCTCCAGTTCATTGGCGAACACCGCGTCGAGATGTAGCTTGTCGCGCAGGTACTCCGCAAAGAAGGTGAAGCCGCCGGAGGCGATCGCCACTTTCCAGCCCAACGTTTCCAGCTTGAGCACCAGCTGTGCCAGGCCCGGCATCAGCGGCAGCGCGTCGCGAACCTGCAGCAAAATACTGGCATCCGCATCTTTCAGCGTCGCTACGCGCTGGCGCAGGCTGGCGGTGAAGTCCAGCTCCCCGCGCATCGCCCGCTCGGTCACTTCCGAGACCAGCTCGCCGGTGCCGGCCAGTTTCGCAATCTCATCAATGCATTCGATCTGGATCGCCGTGGAGTCCATGTCCATCACCAGTAGCCCTGGGGTGCGCAGATGGGGGATTTTACCCAATGGCGCGACGTCCAGCCCCGCCTCATGCGCCAGTCGCGTCGCACGGGGAGTCAGCGAACCGGCCAGGCGGATCACCTGGTAATCCTCGACCACCCAGGAAGCAACGATCACTAACGCGGCGCCCAGCTCGCGCTGCCAGTCCGTCAGACGGCGCTTATTCAGCCCACGCCCGTACAGCAGCCAGCCGCTGCGCCCGGCGTGATAATCCAGCGGCATGACCTCATCGCCGCTCAGGGAAAGCGGCAACCCTGGCCACAGGGAAACGTCTTCAGGCAGGTCGCACCAGGTCAAACTGTTAGGCATTACGGCTCCACATCTCTTCATTCAGGCGAGGAAAATAACGCATGAGGCTACCTTGTAACCAGCGCTTCTGGCAACATTAAGCTGCAAATTTTCAAAGGTGGAATATGGTTCGCGCAAAACTGAAATTCCGGCTGCATCGTGCGGTCATTGTCCTTATCTGTCTCGCCCTGCTCGTCGCATTGATGCAGGGCGCTTCGTGGTTCAGTCAGAACAGTCAGAAACAACGCAATCCGCAGCTGGAAGAGCTGGCCCGCACGCTGGCGCAGCAGGTGGTACTGAATCTCGTACCGCTGATGCGCAGCGAAACACCGGACGAGAAGCGCATTAATCAACTGTTGACGCAACTGACCCATAACAGCCGCGTACTGGACGCCGGCGTGTATGACGAACAGGGCGACCTGGTGGCACGCTCTGGCGAAAGCGTCGAGGTTCGCGACCGGCTGGCGCTGGATGGCAAAAAAGCCGGCGGCTACTTCAACCAGCAGATTGTCGAGCCGGTTCCGGGAAAAAACGGTCCGCTGGGCTACCTGCGTCTGACCCTCGATACCCATACCCTGGCAACCGAGGCGAAGCAGGTGGATAATACCACCAATATATTACGCCTGATGCTGTTGCTGTCATTGGCTATCGGCGTGGTGCTGACCCGCACGCTGCTACAGGGCAAACGCACCCGCTGGCAGCAATCGCCCTTCCTGCTCACCGCCAACAAGCCGGTTGAGGATGAAGACGATGAAAAGAAAGGAAATCTATAATGTCCACATTGCGCCTCCTGCTCTCTGACTCTTACGACCCGTGGTTCAACCTGGCGGTCGAGGAGTGTATTTTCCGCCAGATGCCCGCCACCCAGCGGGTGCTGTTCCTGTGGCGCAATGCCGATACCGTGGTCATCGGCCGCGCCCAGAACCCGTGGAAGGAGTGTAATACCCGACGCATGGAAGAGGACCACGTGCGGCTGGCCCGTCGCAGCAGCGGCGGCGGCGCGGTGTTCCATGACCTCGGCAATACCTGCTTTACCTTTATGGCAGGCAAACCGGAGTACGACAAAACCGTCTCCACCGCTATCGTGCTGGCGGCGCTGAATTCGCTCGGCGTAACCGCCGAAGCCTCCGGGCGCAACGATCTGGTTGTCAAAACTGACAACGGCGACCGCAAAGTCTCGGGCTCCGCCTATCGCGAAACCATGGACCGCGGTTTTCATCACGGTACCCTGCTGCTGAATGCCGATTTAAGTCGCCTCGCTAACTACCTTAACCCGGACCAGAAAAAGTTACAGGCTAAAGGCATTACCTCGGTGCGCGGTCGCGTGGCGAACCTGGTTGATCTGCTGCCGGGCATTACCCATCAGCAAGTTTGCGAGGCGATTCAGGAGGCGTTCTTCAGCCATTACGGCGAACGGGTGGACGCCGAAGTGATCTCCCCGGACAACACGCCGGACCTGCCGAATTTTGCCGAGACCTTCGCCCGCCAGAGCAGCTGGGAGTGGAACTTCGGTCAGGCACCCGCTTTCTCCCACCTGTTGGACGAGCGCTTTCGCTGGGGCGGCGTTGAGCTGCATTTTGATGTCGAGAAAGGCCATATCACCCGCGCGCAAGCCTTTACCGATAGCCTGAACCCGGCGCCGCTGGAGGCCCTGGCGGCACGCTTAGTTGGCTGTCAGTATCGGGCGGAAGTCTTGCAGCAGCAGTGTGAGGCGCTGGTCGGCGATTTCCCGGAGCAGGAAGCGGAACTCAAAGAACTGTCGGCGTGGATGGCCGGCGCGGTGCGCTAATAAAAAGCCCGCTGCGCTTAGCGGGCCTGGAAAACCGTAGGCAGGGTCAGGTGAAGCCGCCACCCGGCACAACAGGTTTTATTCTTTATCGCCCAGCAGTACCGATTCCAGCGCGATTTTGATCATATCGTTGAAGGTCGTCTGACGCTCAGCGGCAGTGGTCTGCTCGTGAGTACGGATGTGGTCGGAAACGGTACAGATGGTCAGCGCTTTCGCGCCGAACTCCGCCGCGACGCCATAGATCCCGGCCGCTTCCATTTCCACGCCCAGGATGCCGTATTTTTCCATCACGTCAAACATGGACGGGTCCGGCGTATAGAACAGGTCAGCGGAGAAGATGTTGCCCACGCGCGCGTCAACGCCCAGCGCTTTCGCCGCGTCTACCGCGTTACGCACCATGCCGAAATCGGCAATCGCCGCGAAGTCGTGGTCTTTGAAACGCAGACGGTTCACTTTAGAGTCGGTGCACGCGCCCATGCCGATCACCACGTCACGCAGTTTGACATCTTCACGCACCGCGCCGCAGGATCCGACGCGGATGATTTTCTTCACGCCGAAATCGGTGATCAGCTCTTTGGTGTAGATTGAGCAGGACGGGATACCCATCCCATGGCCCATCACGGAGATTTTGCGGCCTTTATAGGTGCCGGTGAAGCCCAGCATGCCGCGTACGTTGTTCACTTCACGCACGTCTTCAAGGAAGGTTTCTGCAATGTGCTTCGCGCGCAGCGGGTCGCCCGGCATCAAAACTACGTCAGCGAAATCGCCCATTTCTGCGTTAATGTGAGGAGTTGCCATCTTCAGTTCCTTTTATATTGTTGTTTTTGCCGGGTGGCGGCTACGCCTTACCCGGCCTACAAATCGTAGACCCGGATCGCTGTGCGCCACCGGGCAATGACCTCAGAACATGGCTTTGCCATATTCCATGTCAGACGTACCAAAGTATTTCGCAATAGTCTGGCCGATGTCCGCGAAGGTTTCACGGTGACCGAGCGAACCCGGTTTGACTTTCGGGCCGTACACCAGCACCGGGATATGCTCGCGAGTGTGGTCGGTACCGGTCCAGGTCGGGTCGCAGCCGTGGTCGGCGGTGAGGATCAGAATGTCGTCTTCCCCTACCAGCTCCATCAGCTCCGGCAGACGGCGGTCGAACAGCTCCAGACCCGCTGCGTAGCCGGCGACATCGCGACGGTGGCCCCAGGAGGAGTCAAAGTCGACGAAGTTAGTGAAGACGATGGTCTCGTCGCCGGCTTCCTTCATCTCTTTGATGGTCGCGTCGAACAGCGCGTCCAGTCCGGTGGCTTTCACTTTCTTAGTGATGCCGCAGTTGGCGTAGATGTCGGCGATTTTACCGACGGACACCACGTGGCCGTTTTTCTCGTCAACCAGCTTCTGCAGCACGGTCGGCGCCGGCGGCTCGACCGCCAGGTCGTGACGGTTGCCGGTACGCTGGAAGTTACCGGCTTTATCGCCGATAAACGGACGGGCGATGACGCGGCCAATGTTGTAGCCGCCTTCGGTCAGCTCTTCGCGGGCGATTTCGCACAGCTCATACAGCTTGTCGAGGCCAAAGGTCTCTTCGTGACAGGCGATCTGGAACACCGAGTCAGCAGAGGTATAGAAAATCGGTTTCCCGGTTTTCATGTGCTCTTCGCCCAGTTGATCGAGGATCACCGTCCCGGAAGAGTGGCAGTTGCCGAGGTAGCCCGGCAGGTTCGCACGCTTCACCAGCTTATCCAGCAGCTCCTGCGGGAAGCTGTTTTCATGATCGCTGAAGTAGCCCCAGTCAAACAGCACCGGCACACCGGCGATTTCCCAGTGACCGGACGGCGTATCTTTACCAGAAGAGAGTTCATGCGCCCAGGCATAGGCACCAATCACTTCGGCATTGCCATCCATTCCGGCGGCAATTTTACCGGTAGAACCTTCATGCGCTTTCACCAGACCCAGACGGGTCAGATTCGGTAAATTCAGCGGGCCTTTGCGGCCATTGTCAGCCTCGCCTTTGGCGCAGGCTTCCGCAATGTGGCCCATCGTATCGGCGCCGACGTCGCCAAAGCGGTCAGCGTCTTCCGTTGCACCAATCCCAAAGGAGTCCAGCACCATGATAAATGCACGTTTCATCTTGTTCTCCATACATCTTGCGCTGCAAAAAAGCGATCAGATCAGTATATCGCTATTCAGTGATGCGGCGATAGACTGTCGGTGTAATTTCCGGGGCTTTATCGTCCAGTTTAATGGCCGCGTTGACCGCTTTCGCGGCCTCCTGCCAGCTGTTCTCGTCTTTGGCATGGATCACCGCCAGCGGACGCTGTCCGTCGACGCGGTCACCCAGACGCGCCATATCGGTAAAGCCAACGCTATAGTCAATGGTGTCTGATGCCTGGCGGCGGCCGCCACCCATAGAAACCACTGCCATTCCCAGCGCGCGAGTATCCATCGCGCTAATAAAACCTTCGGTATCAGCATAGACCGCTTTGCTCAGCATCGCCGTCGGCAGATAATGATCATAATTCTCGACAAAGTCGGTCGGCCCTTTCTGCGCCGCGACCATGCGGCCAAAGACTTCCGCCGCTTTACCGTTATCCAGCACCGCCTGCAGCTTCGCGCGCGCCTCGGCGTCATCCGCCGCCAGCTTGCCGGAGATCAGCATTTCCACACACAGCGCCATCGTCACGTCGAACAGGCGTGGGTTGCGATATTCGCCGGTCAGGAACTGCACCGCTTCGCGAACTTCAACGGCGTTGCCGGCGCTGGATGCCAGCACCTGATTCATATCGGTCAGCAGCGCTGTGGTACGCACGCCAGCGCCGTTGGCAACACCCACGATCGCTTCGGCCAGCGCGGCAGAGAGTTCATAAGTCGGCATAAAGGCACCACTGCCGACTTTGACGTCCATCACCAGCGCGTCCAGCCCTTCCGCCAGTTTCTTGGCCAGAATCGAGGCGGTAATCAACGGGATGGAGTCCACCGTCGCGGTAATATCGCGGGTGGCGTAGAAACGTTTGTCGGCCGGAGCAAGCGAGCTGGTCTGCCCGATAATCGCCACGCCGACATCTTTAATAATCTCGCGGAAGCGGTTGTCGTCCGGGAAGATATCGAAGCCCGGGATCGCTTCCAGTTTATCCAGCGTACCGCCGGTATGGCCGAGACCACGCCCGGAGATCATCGGTACATAACCGCCGCAGGCGGCCACCATTGGTCCCAGCATCAGCGAGGTCACGTCACCCACGCCGCCGGTGGAATGTTTATCGACGATCGGGCCGTTGAGGTTAAGGCTTTTCCAGTTGAGAACGGTGCCGGAATCCCGCATCGCCATGGTCAGCGAAACACGCTCCGGCATAGACATATCGTGGAAGAAAATGGTCATCGCCAGCGCGGCGATCTGTCCTTCTGAGATAGTATTGTCGCGGATGCCGTTGATGAAAAAGCGGATCTCTTCATCGCTTAATGCATGACCATCACGTTTTTTACGAATAATTTCTTGTGCGAGAAACACGGTAACCTCCCAAAGAGAATAAATTGCCGGATGATGGCTCGAACGCCTTATCCGGCCTACAGGCATCCATTCGTAGGCCGGATAAGCGCAGCGCCATCCGGCAAATCAAGGGATTAGTAGCTGCTGGCGCTCTTGCCGTCGCCGTGGCCGAGCGCTTTCAGCAGGCTAGCCAGCAGGCTGGATGCGCCAAAACGATAGTGACGAGAATCGGCCCAGTCGGCACCGAACAGTTCATCTGCGATCGCCAGGAACTGCTGCGCATCTTCCGCGCTGCGTACGCCGCCGGCAGGCTTGAAGCCAACGGTTTTCTCAACGCCCATATCGCGGATCACTTCCATCATGATGCGCGCACTTTCCGGCGTCGCATTCACCGGCACTTTACCGGTCGAAGTTTTGATAAAGTCAGCGCCTGCCTTGATAGAGATTTCAGACGCTTTGCGGATCAGCGCTTCTTCTTTCAGCTCACCGGTTTCGATGATCACTTTCAGCAGCACGTTGGCCGCCGCACAAGCCTCTTTACAGGCTTTCACCAGGTCGAAACCAACCTGCTCGTTGCCGGCGATCAGCGCGCGGTACGGGAAGACCACGTCCACTTCATCGGCACCGTAAGCGATCGCTGCGCGGGTTTCCGCCAGCGCAATGTCGATATCGTCATTACCGTGTGGGAAGTTGGTGACCGTAGCGATGCGAATATCCGGCGTCCCTTGCTCATTCAGCGTTTTACGGGCAATCGGGATGAAGCGCGGGTAGATGCACACCGCCGCAGTGTTACCCACCGGGGTTTTCGCCTGATGACACAGGGCAATGACTTTCTCATTGGTGTCGTCGTCATTCAGAGTGGTCAGATCCATCAGTTTTAACGCGCGCAGGCTGCTTGCTTTTAAATCAGTCATTTCATACTCCGCCGGCGTCAGGCCGGATCAATAGTTTGTTCACCTTGCGAGTCTGTTACTATTGTAACATCCACTCGCCACCACACTTCGACATTCATCACAGTTAATGAAAACCACTTACTAATTTGCATTACTGTAATGTGATATAAGTCACAATTAATCATCAGTTATCGCGACGCTTACCTTTACGTCCTGTTTAAGCATAACCGGCAAAGCGCAGTGAGTGATGATGTTATTATTCTAACATATTCCACTGAAGTTTCTCGACGCCACGGCGCACAATTTGTGCATGCCGTCGCCATAAAAAACACTTTATTGTTGAGATATAAAGAATTTTAGATGGATAAAAAATGATGGAATTATCACAACAGGCGCAACCCGAAGCCTGCTTCGCCTCGGACGGAAAAGGAGGAACTTAGGCCGTCAGCGCGGAAAAGAGGCTTTTTGTATTCGCCATCATCGCGGCTTCAATCGTCGGTGCGGGTTCCGCGCGCAGTTCACATAGCGCGTCAAATACGCGCGCCACCTGTTCAGGGCGGTTCGGCTGGCCCTGAAAACCATTCAGCGGCATATCCGGCGCATCGGTCTCCAGCAGCAGCGCGGAAAGTGGCAGACGCGCCATCACTTCACGGGTTTTGCTGGCGCGCGGATAGGTAATGGTGCCGCCAACGCCAATCTTATAGCCGAGCTGAACGAAGCGCTCGGCCTGCTGCAGGCTGCCGGCGAAGCCATGTACCACGCCGGTGCGCGGCAGGGCATGTTTTTTCAGCAGCATCGCCAGCTTATCGTGGGTGCGTCGGGAGTGGAGGATAACCGGCAGATCGTAACGCTTCGCCAGCCTCAGTTGCTCCTCCAGCAGCGCTTGCTGACGGTCAAACTGCGGATCGTCGCGATAGAGATCGAGGCCAATCTCCCCCACCGCCACCAGTTTTGGCGGGCGCAGGGACAGACACTTCTCCAGCTGCGCCAGCCCCTCATCGGCATGCTGCTCAATGACGATCGGATGCATGCCCAGCGCGGCGTACAGCGCCTCATGCTGCGCCGCCAGCGCCAGCACCCGGTTAAAACGCGCAGCGGAGATAGCCGGGACAATGATCTGCCCGACACCAGCCTGCGCCGCTCGCGCCAGGCTGGCGGTTTCATCCTCGGCGAAGGGAGGAAAATCAAAGTGGCAGTGGGTATCGATAAAACGGTGGCTCATGCCAGATCCTCATGATCAAAGCTGGCGTCATTCGCCTGCGGTGCAGGAATGATGGTCGCCTGAGGCGCTTCATTGGCCACCGGTACGGGCGGCACCACCACCGGCGCAGGCCGGGCAATACGCGGCGCATGGCGCAGCAGCGGCGGCCGATCAGCCAGCAGTTTACCTACCGTCGCCAGGAAATAGCGGCCACACTGACGGCCGGTTTTGTAGTCCTCCAGCAGCGCCGGCAGCCGACTGCCAAGTGCCATACTGCGCAATGGCCGCTGCGGGTAGATTTCGAAGATCCGCAGCTTACCGGGCGGCTTCTCGATGAACTGCTGGATAGCGCGGTAAGTGTTTTCGTGGTGGTGCACCAGATTGACCAGCGGCTGTAGGCTGCTCTCCCCCAGCCAGCGCTCCATCCGCTTAAACCACTGCGGGGTATAAAACATCTGCGAGGGGACGGTACGGATCACCACGATGGTCTGCGCACCACGGCGGGCCGCCTCCTGCACCGGGACGGCATCGCTAATACCGCCGTCAAGGTAGCTGACGCCGTCAAGCAACACGCCGCTGCGATAAAAGCCGGGGATGGCGCTGGAGGCGCGGATCAGGTCCAGCCATGTTTGCGGCGTCGGCGAAAAATAGCTGGCAGAGTAATCGTCACCGCGGCAGGCACACATCCACAGCTCTTTCCCCAACGCGAACTGCGCTTCGGCGTAGTTCATGGCCAGCGGCATTTGCTGTGAGGTGGCCTCCACCAGCCAGTCGAGGTCGATAAGGTTGCCGCCGCGGACAAAGCGCATCGGATCGAAAAACTGGCGTGAGGTGGTGTAGCGGGTAATGACTTTACGGGCATACCCTTGTTGATTACACATATAGGCAGAGAGATTTTGCGCGCCGGCGGAGGTGCCCAGCATTATGTCGAAGGGGTTAAATCCGGCGCGCATGAATTCGTCCAGCACCCCGGCGGTGAAAATCCCTCGTTGACCACCCCCTTCGCACACCAGCGCCAGCTTGCCCGGTCGAAAGGGTTTAACCGCCAGCGGGGCGATATTGCCCAGCGTGACGGGAATGCGTTGCCCCACCCTGCTTTCCTGTTCGATTGGTCTTCTCCTGACAAAGTAACGCAATTTGTCTGTCGCTTAAACCGCGAAAGCCAGTCCGGAGGACTGGCTTTGTGTAAGATGACGTGTCAGTAAAAACGCTCAGGCTTCAGCATCGCCCGGATTGTGGGCCGCCTAAGGACGTCTGCGTCCTGTAAACAGGCTCACCAGGAACAGGATAATCCCGACGACAAAGACGATTTTCGCGGCGCCAGCGGCAGTACCCGCCAGACCACCAAAGCCCAGGGCCGCAGCAATTAATGCAATGACCAGAAAAATAATTCCCCATCGAAACATACTTTTCTCCTTACCATAATGGACGGTGAACAGCGGTTTTCGCACCCTTTCTGTATAGCTCATCGCTCAGTGGATGCTGCTATTCGTTCGGCAACCTTGGCCAGACAACACTTTTGTTAATAACTCGATTTACTTAACGCTAAGATCGTTGCGGACACTTTTCACGCCGGAGACCGCTTTCGCAATCTCTGCCGCACGCTCCGCCTGCGCCGCGGAAGCCACCGTACCGGTCAGATGCACCGCGCCGGCGTTGGTTTCAACTTTCACATTGCGTGAAGGAACAATATCATCCGCCAGCAGCTTGGCTTTCACTTCACTGGTAATGGCGGTATCCCCGGCATACCCTTTCAGCGTCGCTGTCTCACTCGATGAGGTGTGATGGACCTTCAGCTTATCGTCGACGCGAGAGACGCCTTCGACCCCTTTCGCTACGCTCAGTGCCTGGCTTTTCTGCTCAGCGCTGTTGACGTTGCCACTGAGGGTGACCACTTTGTTTTCCGTTTTCACCGAGATATCGCCGGAGTTAATATCTTTATGGTCGATCAGCGCCGCTTTTACCCGCGCGGTAATGGTGCTGTCATCCATAAAATCGCCGACTTTGTTAATCGAATTGTCTACCGCCTCTCCCGCATTGCTGGCAGCCGACTTCGCACTGTCTACCGTTGTTTTTTCCGTCTCTGCCGAGGCGTTCAACGCGGCTAAGCCTAAGAAGAGCGCCAGCAACATATTGGCATTCTTTAGTCTGGTCATCGTGATGTCCTCGTTTTTTCACCAGCGCTGGCGTTTGAAAGCAGTGAATTACGCCAGCATTTTTAAAATCACGAATTAAATATAGTAGACAGACGAAGGGGTTGCGGATGATATGGACAAAAAACAGACGAATTAGCGGTGTTTTAAGAACTTTCCAGAAGGAGGGAAACGCGGGCCTGGGAAGAAAAAAGCGCGGGCTATGCCGCGCTTCATCAGGGATTAGTGTTCGCGCGTTTTGCGGAACACCACGTCAGGATAACGCTCCTGCGTCAGGTTCAGGTTGACCATCGTCGGGGCGATATAGGTCAGGTTATCGCCGCCATCCAGCGCCAGCTGAACTTCGTTTTTACGTTTAAACTCTTCGAATTTCTTCACATCCGTGGATTCAACCCAGCGCGCGGTGGCCACGTTGACCGATTCGTAAATCGCTTCCACGTTGTATTCGCTTTTCAGACGCGCTACCACCACGTCAAACTGCAGCACACCAACGGCGCCGACGATCAGATCGTTATTGGCGATCGGACGGAAGACCTGTACCGCACCCTCTTCAGAGAGCTGAACCAGCCCTTTCAGCAGCTGTTTCTGCTTCAGCGGATCCTTCAGGCGAATACGACGGAACAGTTCCGGTGCGAAGTTCGGAATACCGGTGAACTTCATCATCTCGCCCTGGGTGAAGGTATCGCCAATCTGAATGGTGCCGTGGTTATGCAGGCCGATGATATCGCCCGGATACGCTTCTTCAACGTGAGAACGGTCGCCAGCCATAAAGGTCAGTGCGTCGGAAATCACCACATCCTTGCCAATACGCACCTGACGCAGCTTCATGCCTTTCTCATATTTGCCGGACACCACACGCATAAAGGCCACGCGGTCGCGGTGTTTCGGGTCCATGTTGGCCTGAATTTTAAACACGAAACCGGTGAATTTCTCTTCTGCGGCCGTCACTTCACGCGTATCGGTGTTACGCGGCATCGGCGCCGGCGCCCACTCCACCAGGCCATCCAGCATATGGTCAACGCCGAAGTTACCTAACGCGGTCCCGAAGAACACCGGGGTGATTTCGCCCGCCAGGAACAGATCTTTATCGAACTCGTTTGACGCGCCCTGCACCAACTCCAGCTCGTCGCGCAACTGCTGCGCCAGGTCTTCCCCCACCGCCGCGTCGAGTTCCGGGTTGTTGAGCCCTTTCACGATGCGCACTTCCTGAATGGTGTGGCCTTTACCGGTCTGATACAGGTAGGTTTCGTCTTTGTAGAGATGATAAACGCCTTTGAACAGCTTGCCGCAGCCGATAGGCCAGGTAATCGGCGCGCAGCCGATTTTCAGCTCATTCTCAACTTCATCCAGCAACTCCATCGGATCGCGGATATCACGGTCGAGTTTGTTCATAAAGGTGAGGATCGGCGTGTCGCGCAGACGGGTAACTTCCATCAGCTTACGGGTCCGGTCTTCAACGCCTTTCGCCGCGTCGATCACCATCAGACAGCAGTCAACCGCCGTCAGAGTACGGTAGGTATCTTCGGAGAAGTCTTCGTGCCCCGGCGTATCCAGCAGGTTCACCAGGCAGTCGTGATACGGGAACTGCATCACCGAGGTGGTGATTGAGATCCCACGCTGCTTTTCCATCTCCATCCAGTCGGACTTTGCATGCTGGCTGGAGCCACGGCCTTTTACGGTACCGGCGGTCTGAATCGCCTGTCCGAACAGCAGCACCTTTTCGGTGATGGTGGTCTTACCGGCATCCGGGTGAGAAATAATGGCAAAAGTGCGGCGTTTGGCCACCTCTTGCAGATAAGGAGACAACGTCATAATTAATCTTCTAAGTAAACGCAGCAACGGGCTGCGCATGTGGAATACGAAAAATTGCGGCTATTTTACCCATCAATGGGGGGGAGGCAATCAGTGTTTACACAGGAGCTGCTCCAGTTCGCTTAACGAGGTCACCGTCCAGTCGGGCCGCAGGTCTGCCGGCAGCGTTTGCTGATGCGCATTCAACCAGCAGGTGGCCAGTCCGGCATTGACGCCGCCGCGGATATCCGACTCGGCGGTATCGCCGACCATCAATACCCTGTCGCGCGACGGGTTACCCGCCTGCGCCAGCGCGTAATCGAAGATGCGCGCATCCGGCTTGGCGACGCCGACTTCTTCAGAAATAATCAGTAAATCAAAGTGATCGCGTAAACCTGTGCGTTCCAGACGAGTCTGCTGCAGCGAGGTAAAACCGTTGGTGATGATGCCCATCCTGACCTTGCCCTGCAGCGCGTTGAGCAGCGAGACCGCCCCCGGCAGCGGGGCACAGATTTCCGCCATCGCATTCATAAACGCGTCGTTGAGCTCACCCGGCTTAACGTTCAAACGTTCCGCCCAGCTGTCAAAGCGCTGGTGCTGCAGCTGCAGCGAGGTGATGACGCCGTTTTGATAATCCACCCACAGCGGCTTATTCACGGCCTGATAGTCCTGAAAATCTTCGGCGGTAAATGTCACGCTGTAGTCGAGAAACATCCGCTGTAAGCCGCTGAAAGAATCAAACGAAAACAACGTTTCATCGGCATCAAAGAAAATCCAGTCCCATTTCATCGTATCACCTTGTCTTACATACTGATTGGCAGAGCCATAATAATGGCGTCTTCGCGCCCGTCGACCGTCGGATAGTAGTTGCGGCGGATGGTCGCTTCGTTAAAGCCCACGCTTTCATAGAGCGCAATGGCGGCAGCGTTGGAAGCGCGCACCTCCAGCCACAGCGTGACGACGCCGCGTTTTTCAACTTCATCAATAACATGTTCCAGCAGTTCCCGTCCCAGGCCACGGCGCTGGTATGCCGGGTCGACCGCGATGTTAAACAGCGTCGCTTCATCGAGGACTATCTGAGTAATGGCGAACGCCGCCATTTCCCCATCCACTGCCAGTTGGTAATTCAGATAACGTTCACCCTGATTGCTGGCAAAGGTCTGTTCGCTCCACGGGAAAGCGTGGGCGCGTTTTTCGATTTGCCAGGCGTGGGATAAATCAGCCGTGCTGAGGGTAGAAATCGTGTTCATGTGCGCAGATTTGTTGCCAGAGCGTCCTGCGAGCGGGCGCGCTGGTCTGAAGTTCATCAAAAGCGGGGGTGGACACCTGGGCGCCCGCCAGCGGCAGCGACGCCTCTGTGCCCAACCGCCAGCTGTTGCAACGGCTGTCTTGCGGCAGCATCGCCACCCGCTCGGGGGTAAGCTGCAGGACCTGATCTGGCGTCACGGCCAGCGCGCGTAATATGTCGCCAATCAGCGGCTCTGTCAGCGACGGCGGGGTTTCTGCCACCATCACCAGACGAATATGTTCAGGAAGCGAGATAGCGATTTCGCCCTGCAACGCCCCCGGTCGGCGCAGCGCCCACTGGGTAATGCCCAGCTGCTGTAATTGCCAGTCTCGTCGGGATGTCATAGCGAAACACTCCTGGTAAACAAGCGCGCAATATAGCAAATCCGTCGTATCTGCGCCAACAAACTACTATAATCGGCGCCAGTCTTAATGAAGGAGTGTTTCATGTCCGCTTTTACCCCGGCAAGTGAAGTCTTGCTGCGCCACAGTGATGATTTCGAGTCCGCCCGCGTTCTGTTTGCCGGTGACCTGCAGGATGACCTGCCTGCGCGTCTGGATACCGCGGCCAGCCGCGCTCATACCCAACAGTTCCACCACTGGCAGGTCCTGAACCGTCAGATGGGTGACAACGTCCGTTTTAGCTTAGTGGCCGAGGCCACCGACGTCGCCGATTGCGACACCCTGATCTACTACTGGCCGAAGAACAAACCCGAGGCGCAGTTCCAGCTGATGAACCTGCTCTCTCTGCTGCCAGTGGGAATCGATATTTTCGTCGTTGGGGAAAACCGTAGCGGCGTTCGCAGCGCAGAGCAAATGCTGGCCGAGTATGCCCCGCTGAATAAAATCGACAGCGCCCGTCGCTGTGGTCTCTATCATGGCCGTCTGGAAAAGCAGCCAACCTTCGACGCCGAAGCATTCTGGGGCGAGTATGCGCTGGATAATCTGACAATTAAAACGCTGCCTGGCGTGTTTAGTCGCGACGGTCTGGACGTCGGCAGTCAGCTGCTGCTGTCCACTCTCGAGCCGCATACCAAAGGGAAAGTGCTGGACGTCGGCTGCGGCGCTGGCGTACTGGCCGCGGTGTTGGCCAGCCATTCGCCGAAGGTGCGTCTGACCCTGTGCGACGTCAGCGCCCCGGCAGTTGAAGCCAGCCGCGCGACACTTGCCGCTAATGGTTTTGCAGGCGATGTGTTTGCCAGCAACGTCTTCTCCGAGGTCAATGGCCGGTTCGATATGATTATCTCCAACCCGCCATTCCATGACGGACTGCAGACCAGCCTCGAAGCGGCCCAGGCGCTGATCCGCGGCGCAGTTCGCCATCTGAACAGCGGCGGCGAACTGCGCATTGTCGCTAACGCCTTCCTGCCATATCCCCAGGTGCTGGATGAGATGTTCGGCTTCCATGAGGTGATCGCCCAGACAGGACGCTTTAAGGTCTATCGCACCATCATGACCCGCCAGGCGAAAAAATAATCGCCTTCTCGCGCCAGCGACCCATTCGGGTACCGCTGGCGCTTCCTCCAGGCAAACCCGCCCATTTTTGCAGCAATCGATACAACCTGCATAATTAACTATTGACGTGCCGCCGAAAACCACTAGAATGCGCCTCCGTGGTAACGATACTTTCATAGTGTCGATGGTATGCGAAGGTGGCGGAATTGGTAGACGCGCTAGCTTCAGGTGTTAGTGTCCTTACGGACGTGGGGGTTCAAGTCCCCCCCCTCGCACCAACGAGGCAATATCCTAAAAAAAAAATACTGTGCGAAGGTGGCGGAATTGGTAGACGCGCTAGCTTCAGGTGTTAGTGTCCTTACGGACGTGGGGGTTCAAGTCCCCCCCCTCGCACCAACGAGGCAATATCCTAAAGAAAGAATACTGTGCGAAGGTGGCGGAATTGGTAGACGCGCTAGCTTCAGGTGTTAGTGTCCTTACGGACGTGGGGGTTCAAGTCCCCCCCCTCGCACCAATATTCTTCTCTCTTCTGGCATTATCCCCTCAGTTTGACATCCAGAATCATCAGCATTATTCCACCAATCAATGCAACGCAAGATGGCAACAGGATAAAATGGCGCAGTTGGCGATGCCATATCATCGCCGCGGACATCAGCATGCCCACCGCGACCAGCGTTCGCCACACATCGGCCGATACCCCGGCATACCCGAGAGCGGCAATCAGCCCGCCGGGAACCACCACCCCCCAACCACTCCCTAATGCTCGCTGCAACATGGCTTCACCTCTCATATCGATAATGATAACCAATATCATATGATAATTTTTATCATTTGTCATTTACCCTGCGCCCGCAGCTTATTCTTTACGTTCGCGGTAATGACATACATTCATGAAGGTGATAAATTAAGCGGATTACCGATATATATTAAATATTTTGCTTATTTTGCAAATAACCTTTTTTTGCACATTGTTATCAGACTCTTCATTTTTGGCTTTCATCATTTTGAAATTTAACGACTAATAATGATTCTTCCGATATGACTGCACAAACCTGGCGAGCACACTACGCACAAAAATATCAATATTCTTTACGGCTTTTTTTACTGCTTAATTTCATTTCCTCCACTCTGTCGCTGGTCAGCCCACTATTTACGGTAGTTCGTTTTACGCTGCCCTGTGCCCTGATCGTGGCCTGCAGCGGGCTGTTGCTGCTCTGGCACTGGAAATGGCCGCAAGCGAAAATAAATATTCCGGCTATCTCATTGTTATTTGGTATGCTCTGGGCATGGCACGTGGTGGCAAAAGCGATGCTATTGACACCGCCACATTTTAACTATCTGGTGATCGCCCTATTAAGCATTCTGTTTATCGGCACCATCGCTTTTTCCAATAATATCACTGCCTTTACCCTTCACTCTTTACCGACTTTCCTTGTCTGCCTGATAATGTCAGAGGGGGAACAATGGTTGCGCATGACCTACTGTTTTGTGCTGCCTATTGCCGGTATTACCCTGCAAAATATTATCCAGAAGCGCAACGATGCCTTCACACAAGGATTAATGGATAAACTGATGCAGGAACGCAACACGCTCAACGATCTCAGTATGCTGGACCCCCTGACCGGTTTATATAATCGCCGCGGGCTGCAGAACCGCCTCGACACCCTGCTGGCGCTGGACGGCGACAACCACTTTGTGCTGCTCCTCGATATCGATCACTTTAAAGCTTATAACGACCACTATGGCCATATGATGGGCGACCAGGCGCTGATTCGCGTCTCTGCCGCGATCCGCAACGCCGTGCGCTCGCGCGATATTGTCGCTCGCTTTGGTGGGGAAGAGTTTATGGTGCTGCTGACCAACAGCAGCGAGGAAACCGCCTGGCAGGCTGCCGAACGCATTCGTCAGCGGGTCTATGATCTGAAGATCCCGCATATGTTTAATGAAAGTGTCGCCACCAACGTCACCATCAGCATTGGTCTGACGCCGTTAATTGATGACAATATTGAGCAAGCGCTGGAACGAGCTGACGGCGCACTGTATGAGGCCAAAAATAAAGGACGCAATATTATTCTTGCCAGTTAGCTTTACCTTCGCGCGCCGCGGTATCGCGGCGCCGACAAACCCCTTGCCATGCCGCCTGCAAACAACTAATATCGGGAATCATTATCATTTAGATTTGTATCTGGAAATCAAATGGCCTGGCGCTCCCTTTCTCTTAGCGATGAACTTATCTGGCGGGCTCCCTTCCCGACGGCTGAACGTGCGCTGGCGGAGAGTATTCGGGAAAAAATCACTGCCCTGCGCCCTCATCTGCTGGATTTCCTGCGTCTGGATGAACCTGCCCCGCCGCATGCGTTAACGCTCGCCGAGTGGTCGCAACCCACCGCGTTACGCTCCCTGCTGGCCACCTGGTCCGATCACATCTACCGTCATCAACCCACGCAGCCGCGTGAACCGAAGCCCCTGCTCTCACTCTGGGCCCAGTGGTATATTGGTCTGCTGGTGCCGCCGCTGATGCTGGCGCTGCTTAATGAACCGCAGGGACTCAGCCTGGCGCCAGAACATTTCCATGTCGAATTTCACGAGAGCGGCCGGGCTGCCTGCTTCTGGATTGACGTGCATAGCGATGCCAGGATAGCAGCGCTTTCATCGCCGGCGCGGATGGAAGCCCTTGTGATTCGTACCCTGCAGCCGGTGGTTGAGACGCTGGAAGCGACGGGCGAGATCAATGGCAAACTTATCTGGAGTAATACCGGCTATCTGATCAACTGGTATTTAGGTGAAATGCGCACGCTGCTGGGCGATGCGCAGGTCGCCGCTCTGCGTCAGCACTGCTTCTTTGAAAAACAGCTCGCCGATGGTCAGGATAACCCGCTGTGGCGAACGGTGGTGCTGCGTGAAGGGCAGTTAGTCCGACGCACCTGCTGCCAGCGCTATCGCCTGCCGGATGTCCAACAGTGCGGCGACTGCACGCTGAAATAACCCCCTGCCCGTCATAAAACGGGCGGCCACCGCCGCCCGCTCACGAGTTATGCGGTTTGCTGACTCTCCTGCTCCGCCCGTTCGGCCTCTTCCGCTTCCTGAGCAAGCAGTTGTTTCTCATACACCTTAAAGAACGGGAAGTAGATAATCGCCGACACGCAGGCCAGAACAATCACCAGAACCGCCGCCCGGAAATCCCAGCCCAGCGCCCAGGCGCCGCCAATCGGTGCTGGCGCCGTCCACGGTACCACCGAGATAACGCGGCCAATCAGATCCAGCTTCATTGCGGCCCAGGCCAGCACCGCGTTCACCATTGGCGCCAGCAGGAACGGAATAAAGAACACCGGATTCATGACGATAGGCGTCCCAAAGATAACCGGCTCGTTAATGTTAAACAGGCTTGGCACCACGCTCAGACGGCCAATGGATCGCAAATGCGCTGAGCGGCTGCGCAGATAACAGAACACCAGCCCCATGGTCGCCCCGGACCCACCAACCACAATGAAGAATGTCCAGAACGCCTCCATGAAGATATGCGGCAGAGGTGCCCCCTGGGCCAGCGCCTGCTGGTTCATACCAAGGTTGGTCAGCCAGAACATCTGCAGCATCCCGGAGACAATCGCGGCGCCGTGGATCCCGGCAAACCACAGCAGGTGGCCAATAAGCACCGCCAGCAGAATTGCCGGTAGAGAGTCGGCTGCCGAAACCAGCGGTTTGAAGATGGCCATAATGGCCTGTGGGATCAGCATATCAAAATGGTGCTGGATAAACAGACTCAGCGGATAGAGCGTCAGCACGACCACCAGCACCGGGATCAACAGATCAAACGAGTTTTTGATCATCGGCGGAACCTGATCCGGCAAGCGAATGCCGATGTTATGCGCCTTGAGAAAACGCATCATCTCCACGCAGTAGATCGCCACCAGAATGGCGGTAAAGATCCCCGTCCCGCCGAGGCTATCCACCGGTAGCGTACCCTGCGTCTTCGGCGCGGCAACCAGTAAAAAGGCCATGATCGACAACATTGCGCACATAAAGGGATCAAGCTGATTGGATTTCTCGTAGTGTTTACCGAGGTTATAGGAGATCGCCGCGCAGATGTAGATCGACATGATCCCCATCGTCATATCAAAGGGGGTCAGAATTCGTCCCTCAAACTCTTTTGCCAGATCCAGCCAGGCGCGGGCAAAACCCCAGGTGGTATCCGGTGAGAAAGGTGGATAAGCAAACACCAGCAGGAACGATCCGACGATCATAAATGGCATCGCTGAGATAAAACCGTCACGGATAGCCATGACGTGACGCTGCGATGAGATCCGCCCTGCTATGGGGCTTATGTAATTTTCTACAAAGCGAAATATCAAATTAAACGCAGCATGGTTAGCAGACATAGTAGCCCTCCTGACAGGCTATTGATACTGGCCCAACAACGATTACCCTGCCGTTACGATGACCGTTTTTGATGCAGCAGGCCGTTGATGGATTACCGGCTATACTGCTCATGACGCAACGATTCATACACGGCTCTTATGTTATAAATAAAGTGAGAAGTGACTGTTCCAGTATTCATCTCTACGCGCCCAACCGCAACCGGTTACAGTAACCGGTTACGGTGAATGTGAAGGAGATCGACAAAATAGAAAGAATCTGGATTGTCCGCGCTGTTATTTACACTCCGCCAGGCTTGTGACAGATTTAACCAGGCTTAAATCAGGAGAATCCAATGAGTCTGCAGTCTGTACGGCAGTTTTTTGCCGAACACGCCCCCGATATCGAAATTATTGAGTTAAATCAGAGTACCGCTACCGTCGCGCTCGCCGCTGCCGCGCACAATGTTGAGCCGGGACAAATCGCCAAAACGCTGTCGCTCAAGATCAAGGATAAGATTGTACTGATCGTCGCCAGGGGCGATGCGCGGCTCGATAACAAAAAGCTGAAAGAGACCTTTGGTGCGAAAGCCAGAATGTTAAGCAGCGATGAGGTAGTGACCTGGACCGGTCATCCGGTAGGCGGCGTGTGCCCTTTTGGTCTGGAAAACCCGCTGGCCGTCTATTGCGACGTCTCGCTCAGGCACTATCAGGAGGTGCTACCCGCAGCGGGAGCCATTCACAGCGCCGTTCGTATTGAACCAGAACGAATGGCGCAGCTCACCGATGCGACATGGGTAGATGTGTGTTTATAGCCGCGTTACGCCACCTGTTTAACGGCGTTGTTCGCACCGTTCACCGGTAAATGCAGCAAGATATCCGCCGCGTTTAATAAACCAATGTCTGAGCGAACGCCGAGCTTGGTCATGGCGTTAAATTTATGCGCGCGGATAGTTTTAATGTTCCGGTTCAGCTGTATCGCAATTTCAGAAAGTGAATATCCCCAGGACATATAGCGAAGAATGGCGTGCTCCGTTGGGCTTAACGGATCGTTGCACGCCTCTCTGTCGCAAAATTGCTCGCTGCCGCTGAGATGATGATTGTCCAGCAGCTGTAACAAACTCTCCTGTAATCCGCGTCGCGGTGCGGATTTATTCAATATGCCATGCAGGCAGGCCGGCATAAGATGGCCGATCAGGTGCATTTCACTTTCATTATTAGCGAGAATAATCGTTTGTACTTCCGGTCGGCCTCGCGCCATTTCATGAACAAAAAGCAGGCTCTCAGCTCGTGAAGACCGGCTTCCCGAAAGGGAAAAGATAATTGCTGACCAGGGAAATGATGTTTCCACTGCCCTGAGCGTACTGACATTTTTAAAAAAATGAATATGGTATCGGCTATTATCTTCACGACTAAAGATATAGCGCCAGGCCATTTCCGTCATCACACATTTTTCTACGATGGCGACATGGCGGGTTGTGCTATTTTTTTCCATTCCATTTGCTCCCCGTAAGCTGAATTGATATTCAGCTCTTGCATTCCCTGCACGCTGTTGATCCAGGCATACATTTCAGCATTACTTCGCAGTGATAAGCGTCGCATTGCGCTATTTTTCTGCGCACTGATGGTTTTATTACTCTTTTTCAACAGCGCGGCGATCTGATTAATTCCCCATCCCTTTGCCAGAAGACGCAAGACCTTGCGTTCCGAAAGGGTCAGCATCGCCGCAGAGTGGTAGCTTGCGAAATCACTATCCTCGTCTCCGGTGAACAACGTCCGGCTAATTTGCTCGGCAGCACGACTGCCGGCGCAAATCACCTCAATCAGCCGGTTAACCGGCTCGCTCTCGGAGATCAGCGAGCTTTCAGGACGAATTAATAGCTCAACGGCCAATGGATAGAGGCTGTCGCTGACCATAAAAACCCAGTGAATATCGCGATACTGAGTCATCAGGGAGTAATAACGCTCGCAAACGGCCCGGGGATGCGCAATCTCGCCGGAGATATCCGCGACGACCAGCACCGCCCGCCGCAGTTGCAAAAGGGTGAGCTCATCATGAGAACGACAAAAGCTGAGTTCGTAGTCAGGGAGATTCTCATTGAAGATAACCTTTAACCCTGACTGCATGACGGGAATTTTACTAATAACGACACCAAACTTACCTTGTCCTGGTAACATAACACCTCCGCTTCCTGTCGAAGTTCCTTCGCCTGCCGAAAAACAATTGACGCTTAACATCACCGCCATATCATTCTTTGAATGAATATAAAAACTATATTCATGGCCTGCGTACACGGTATACGTAACGACCGAACCGTGGTCATACCGTGTAAATATTATTACTGTGTATACTTGCGATTAATATTAGCACAGACGCTCCTGTGCTAATAAATTAGAAAAGATAAAACTATCATTTAGCAAAAGTAATTTCAGGCACCAACGTTATAAAGCATTATCTTTGATTGTTTCCCTAAATGCTTTAGGCGACATGCCGCTATAGCGGCGGAAAAAGCGAGAAAAATAGGCGGCATCACTAAAACCCAAGTAATCAGAGAGTTGCGTTACCGTCATGCGGGTGTACTGCAGATTACGTCGCGCTTCAAGCATCAGGCGTTGATGCAATACCCCCAGAGCGCTACAGCCATAGAACTCGCGGCATAAATAATTTAAATGCGTGACCGACAACCCAATCAGCTTCGCATACTCCGCCAGCGGGAGATGCTGTCGGTAGTGACTCTCAATAAGCCGGGAAAAGTGACGCATCATACTGCGCTTCCGCTCCGCTTTATCTTCCGCGGGCGGTGCGGGGTGGCACTGCCGGTTCAGCCAGACCAGCAGCGTCCCCAGCAGCGAGTACAGCATCATCTCCCGCGCATCATGCTCTTCGCAATACTCCTCGCGAAGCGCGGAAAATAATGTATGCATACGCCCCCGGGAACGGCCTACCGGCACGCACTGCGGTACGCTAAGCACATCCAGCGGCCGACCGAACTGATTTTCAAACCGGCTCAGCAGCGGCAGCGCCAGAGAGAGCACATACCCCTGCGTCCCGGGCGAAAAATGAAACCCATGAATACAGAGGGCGGGAACCACCTGGATACAGGACGCCGTCATCACCGCGGTGGTACCTTCAATTTCGATCTCTGCCCGGCCCTGATGCAGATACAGGAGCTGGACCATTTCCGCATGCTGATGAACGCGAATATGCCACTCGTACAGACTGCTACGCTGCAAAATTGACTCACAGTGCAACAGGTCCGGCGTTGGCCAGCCGCGCTCTTCGCCATACAGCTTAAATACGGGGACGGCTTGCATGGGCGGCATAATCACTCCTCTTTAGTCAGGTAACGCGTTCCATGGGCAAGCCCACGTAGTTTTCCGCGATGGTGGTCAGCCCGGCACGGGAGCCAAGATAGTAGCGGCGGTCGGCGGCCTGCATTTTGGCGTCGAACGCGTTCTGGTCCGGGAAATCGTGCAGCAGGCGGGTCATAAACCAGCTAAAACGTTCCCCTTTCCACACCCGATCCAGCGCCAGTTGTGAGTAGGTCGCCAGCAGATCGCTGCGGCCACGATGGTAGTATTCGCGCAGGATCCGCCACAGGTAGTTAACGTCCGATGCCGCCAGGTTTAACCCTTTGGCGCCGGTTGGCGGAACGATATGCGCGGCATCTCCCACCAGAAACAGCCGCCCATACTGCATCGGCTCCACCACGAAACTACGCAGAGGGGCAATGCTCTTCTCAAGTGAGTGACCAGTCACTAACCTGGAGGCCAGGTCCTCCGGCAAGCGGCATTTCAGCTCCTGCCAGAAGCGCTCGTCCGACCAGGCTTCAACCTTATCGCTCAGCGGAACCTGTAGATAATAGCGGCTGCGCGTAAGTGAGCGCTGACTACACAATACAAACCCCCGCTGATGGTGTGCATAAATCAGCTCCGGATTGACCGGTGGCGTATCCGCCAGCAGGCCTAACCAACCAAACGGCCACACGCTCTCGTAGGTTTTGAGAATGTCAGCGGGAATGCTTTGCCGTGACACCCCGTGAAAACCGTCGCAACCGGCGATAAAGTCGCACTCCAGGCGGCAGGTTTCACCTTCGCTGAGGTAGGTGACCGTCGGTCGGTCGCTTTTCGCGTCATGAATAGCCACCTCGCTCACGCCATAGACGATCGGCGCGCCGCTGGCGGCCCGGGCCGCCATCAGATCGCGTGTCACTTCCGTCTGGCCATAAACCATCACGCTCTTGCCGTCAGTCAGCTCGCTCAGTGCGACAGGTACCCGCTGGCCGTCAAACAGAAACTCCACCCCATGATGCACCAGGCCTTCGGCATCCATCCGCTGCGCCACGCCCGCTTCGCGTAGCAGATCGACGGTGCCGCTTTCCAGAATTCCCGCGCGGATGCGCCCCAGCACATACTGTGGCGTTTGACGCTCGAGGAGCACGGTATGGATCCCGGCATTGTGCAGCAACTGCCCCAGCAGCAGCCCGGAGGGGCCTGCACCAATAATCGCGACCTGTGTTTTCATAGGGTTGTCTCACTCTTGCAGGGTTAATTATTTGTATAATTTTTGTTTAATAAAAGTTCTTTCCTGCATTTTTGATAAGTAAGACGGGAAAAAGAAGGGATGAATGGCGACAAAAATTGCACTTTTCACCAAACTGGCAAAAGTGTGGGACGCTTCAAATTCTGCCGCCCCGCCAGCCGGGACATTTTTGCATATTATTTGATCCCGCCCCCCTCAGCCGCTACGGCGCTTCAGGTTAAAGTATCGACAGATAACCAGACGTCGCGGACAGCAGAGGAATTATGCAGGTTGATCGGTCACAGCAGCGGGCAATCACACGATTGTGCATCCAGTGTGGTCTTTTTTTGTTACAGCACGGCGCCGAAAGTGCGCTGGTGGAAGAGCTTTCCACCCGCCTCGGACGGGCGCTGGGAATGGACAGCGTCGAAAGCGCCATCTCGTCTAATGCCATTGTGCTGACCACCATTAGAGATGGCGAATGTCTCACCTCAACGCGGAAAAATGTCGACCGCGGCATCAATATGCATGTGGTGACGGAAGTGCAGCATATTGTGATCCTCGCCGAACATAAGCTGCTGGACTATCGCGACGTCGAGAAGCGCTTTGCGCAGATCGTTCCCTTGCGCTATCCGCGCTGGCTGCTGGTCATCATGGTGGGGCTCTCCTGCGCCTGTTTCTGCAAACTGAATAACGGCGGCTGGGACGGCGCGCTGGTCAGCTTCTGCGCCAGTACGGTAGCCATGTACATTCGTCAGGTGCTGACCCACCGGTCCATGCATCCGCAGATCAACTTCTGCATCACCGCCTTTGTCGCCACCACCATCTCCGGGCTGCTGCTGCGCCTCCCGGCCTTTGCCAGCACGCCAACCATTGCCATGGCCGCCAGCGTTCTGTTGCTGGTTCCGGGTTTTCCTTTGATCAACGCCGTCGCCGATATGTTTAAAGGGCATATTAATACGGGGCTCGCCCGCTGGGCGATCGCCAGCCTGTTAACCCTTGCCACCTGCATTGGCGTGGTGATGGCGATGACCGTATGGGGGCTGCGCGGATGGGCATAATCTCGTTTATTTTCACACTGGCGGAAGACATGCTGCTGGCGGCTATCCCCGCCGTCGGTTTTGCCATGGTCTTTAATGTCCCCCAGCGCGCCTTGCGCTGGTGCGCGCTGCTGGGGGCGATCGGCCACGGCTCGCGCATGGTCATGATGAGCGCCGGTTTTAACATTGAATGGGCCACCTTTCTCGCCGCGCTGCTGGTGGGCAGCATCGGCATTCAGTGGTCACGCTGGTATCTGGCGCATCCGAAGATTTTTACCGTCGCCGCCGTGATCCCGATGTTTCCCGGTATCTCGGCCTATACCGCGATGATCTCCGCGGTAAAGATCAGCCATTTTGGCTATTCTGAAGAGATGATGATTTTGCTGCTGAGCAATTTTTTAAAGGCGTCGTCTATTGTGGGCGCCCTTTCTATTGGCCTGTCGATACCCGGTCTGTGGCTGTATCGTAAGCGCCCTCGCGTCTGACCCCGGCGTCGCGGTACAGCCGCGACGCTCCTTCCGCGATGGGCTCTGTGCTACTATGTGCAGATCACCCCACTCTTTGCAGTTCAGAGTTGAGATAGAGTTATGTCTTCGCGAATTTTAACCTCCCATTTTAGCGGCCTGGAAGAGTTCCTCCAGCAGCACGCGACGCTGCTGGCGAAATCGACTGACGGCACCGTTGCCGTTTTTGCCAATAACGCGCCGGCATTCTATGCGCTGACGCCAGCGCGGCTGGCGCAGTTGCTGGAGCTGGAAGCCAGGCTGGCGCGCCCCGGCAGCGACATCGCGCTTGACCCGCAGTTTTTCGAGGAGCCCGCCGCGGCGCCGGTTGCGGTGCCTATGGGCAAATTTGCCATGTACGCGGACTGGCAGCCGGACGCCGATTTTCAGCGCCTGGCCGCGCTGTGGGGCATTGCCCTGAGCCAGCCAGTCACGCCGGAAGAGCTGGCCGCCTTCGTCGCTTACTGGCAGGCGGAAGGTAAAGTGTTTCACCACGTGCAGTGGCAGCAGAAGCTGGCGCGCAGCGTGCAAATCAGCCGCGCCAGCAACGGCGGACAGCCGAAGCGCGATGTGAACAGCGTGAGCGAACCCGACAGTCATATTCCGCGAGGTTTCCGAGGATGAGCATGAAAAACGTGGGCGACCTGATGAAGCGTCTGCAGAAAATGATGCCGGCCCATATCGAACCGGCGTTTAAAACCGGCGAAGAGCTGTTGGCCTGGCAAAAAGAGCAAGGCCGGCTGCGTTCCGAAGCGCTGGAGCGGGAGAACCGCGCGATGAAAATGCAGCGTACCTTCAACCGCTCAGGGATCCGCCCGCTGCATCAGAACTGTTCCTTTGATAACTACCGCGTCGAGTGCGAAGGACAGATGAACGCCCTCGCCCGCGCACGTCAGTATGTGGAAGAGTTCGATGGCAATATCGCCAGCTTTATCTTCTCCGGTAAACCGGGGACCGGCAAAAATCACCTGGCGGCAGCCATCTGCAACGAGCTGCTGCTGCGCGGGAAGTCGGTCTTAATCATCACCGTGGCCGATATTATGTCGGCGATGAAAGATACCTTTGGCAACCGGGAAACGAGCGAAGAACAGTTACTGAGCGACCTCAGCAAAGTCGACCTGTTAGTGATTGATGAAATTGGTATGCAGACGGAGTCTCGCTATGAGAAGGTCATTATCAATCAGATAGTTGACCGTCGTTCTTCATCCAAACGGCCTACCGGGATGCTCACCAACAGCAATATGGAAGAGATGAACAAGCTGCTCGGCGAGCGGGTAATGGACCGTATGCGACTGGGGAACAGCCTGTGGGTTATCTTCAACTGGGAAAGTTACCGGCACCGCGTCACTGGCAAGGAGTATTAAGAGATTTCCGGACGACGACGGCGTTATACTAAAGCGATTATTCAGTCACGCTTATGAGTCCGTCTATGAAATCGTTTAAAAATGGCTTACTTGCCGCGCTTGCCATCAGTGCATTCACCCTCGCCGGCGCCCATGCTGCCTCCTGGCAGGATTCTCTTAACAGCGCCGCCAGCCAGCTTAGCGGCAGCAGCACCCAGGCCGGCGGCGGCGGCATGTCCGTCTCCTCGCTAACCAGCCTGTTCAGCGGCAGCAACCAGTCTCTGACCGCCAGCAGCATGAATAATGCGGCCGGGATCCTGTCATATTGCGCGCAACAGAAACTGGCCTCCGTGACCAGCGCCGATAACGTCAAAAACCAGGTGCTGGATAAACTGGGACTCAGCACGCCGGAAAAACAGAAACAAGACACCAACTATCTCGATGGCCTGCAGGGCTTGCTCAACAGTAATAACGGCCAGCAGCTGGACCTGAATACGCTTGGCAACAGCTCGCTGGCGAAGCAGGTGAAAACCAAAGCCTGCGATCTGGTCTTAAAACAGGGCGTTAACTTCCTCTCCTGATACGTACTGCTAATGCCGCGTTTGTCGCCTTCGCGACGGCAGCGCGGCCTGAAACGGTTTTTTTACCCTTTTCCCTCTCCGCTTCCCCGCCATACCCGATGCGACACCGATCAAAAAAGGCAACATCTAAACCAATTCTGAATAACTGCACAGTTTCATGACGCTAGAATTGCAGCAAGATGGCGCTGCAATTACAGTGTGGCGTGAAAAGTAATCTGTTCTGCCAGCCGACAACTGGCGCTAATGAGGATGAGCTGTGTCAGAGTTGTTATCCATCGCCTTATTTTTAGCTTCGGTGGTGCTTTATGCCTGGAAAGCGGGTCGTAACACCTGGTGGTTTGCCGCCACGCTCACGGTGTTAGGTCTGTTCGTGGTGCTGAACATCACCCTCTACGCCAGCGACTATTTTACCGGCGACGGCATCAACGACGCGGTGCTCTATACCCTGACCAACAGCCTGACCGGCGCAGGGATCGGCAAATACATTCTGCCGGGCGTCGGGGTGGGCGTCGCGCTGGTTGCCGTCTTTGGCGCGCTGGGCTGGGTGCTGCGCCGCCGTCGGCATCATCCTCATCACGTCGGTTACAGCCTGGCGGCGCTGCTGCTGGCGCTGGCCTCCGTTGATGCCAGCCCGGCCTTCCATCAGATCAGCGAGCTGGTGAAATCGCAGTCACGGGAAGGTGACCCGGACTTTGCCGCATACTACAAAGAGCCGTCGAAGCGTATCGACAATCCACAGCTGAACCTGGTCTATATCTATGGCGAAAGCCTCGAGCGTACCTATTTTGATAACGACGCCTTTCCTAACCTCACCCCTGAGCTCGGCAAAATAAAAGATCAGGGCCTCGATTTCAGCAATACCATGCAGCTCCCGGGGACGGATTACACCATCGCCGGTATGGTCGCCTCGCAGTGCGGCATTCCGCTGTTCGCGCCGTTTGAAGGCAACGCCTCGGCATCGGTCTCCAGCTTCTTTCCGCAGAATATCTGCCTTGGCGATATCCTGAAAAACTCCGGCTATGAAAACTACTTTGTGCAGGGAGCCAACCTGCGCTTTGCCGGCAAAGACGTGTTTCTCAAATCCCACGGCTTCGATCACCTGTTCGGGGCGGAAGAGCTCAAAACCACGGTAGCGGATCCCGCCTATCGCAACGACTGGGGCTTCTATGACGACACCGTGCTCGACGAGACGTGGAAAAAATTTGAAGAGCTGTCCCGGTCCGGTAAACGCTTCTCGCTGTTCGCCCTGACGGTGGATACTCACCACCCGGATGGCTTTATCTCGCGCACCTGCGAGCGTAAACGCTATGACGTGGACGGTAAGAAAAACCTCTCCTTCAGCGCCGTTAGCTGCAGCCAGGAACATATCGCCGCGCTGATCGAGAAGATCAAAGCCTCACCCTATTTCAAAAACACGGTCATCGTGGTCTCTTCCGATCACCTGGCCATGAAAAACAGCGCCTGGGATTATCTCAACAAGCACGATCGCAGCAATCTGTTCTTCGTGTTGCGCGGTGATCAACCGCAACAGGAGACGCTGGCGGTGAAACGCAACACCATGGATAACGGCGCGACGGTGCTGGATATTCTCGGCGGCGATAACTTTATCGGCCTCGGGCGCAGCAGCCTCTCCGGCCAGTCGCTCTCCGGTATTTTCTTGAATATGAAAGAGAAAGTGCTGGCCTGGAAACCGGACGTGATCCGCCTGTGGAACTTCCCGAAAGAGATGAAAAACTTCACCATCGACTCGCAGAAGAACATGATCGCTTTCTCCGGCAGCCATTTCCGTTTGCCGCTGCTGCTGCGGGTATCGGACCAGCGCGTTGAACCGCTGCCGGAGAGCGAATACTCCGCGCCGTTGCGCTTCCAGCTGGCCGATTTCGCGCCGCGGGACAATTTCGTGTGGGTCGATCGCTGCTATAAAATGGGGCAACTGTGGTCGCCTGAGCTGGCGCTCTCCACCGACTGGTGCGTCTCGCAGGGGCAGTTGGGCGGTGAGCAGAAGGTCCAGCACGTCGATAAACCGCAGTGGCAAGGCAAAACCGCTTTCAGGGACACCCTTATCGATATGGAGCGCTATAAGGGCAACGTCGATACGCTAAAAGTCGTCGACAACGATATTCGCTACAAGGCCGACAGCTTCGTGTTTAACGTCGCCGGCGCCCCGGAAGAGGTCAAGCAGTTCAGCGGCATTTCGCGTCCCGAGTCCTGGGGTCGGTGGTCCAACGCCCAGCTGGGCAGCGACGTGAAGATTGAATATAAAGAGCCGCTACCGGAAAAATTTGATCTGGTGATCACCGCCAAAGCCTACGGCCCAAACGCCAATAAGCCGATCCCGGTGCGGGTGGGAGACAGTGAGCAAGTGCTTACGCTGGCCAATGACGTAACCACTACGACGCTGCATTTCGACAACCCGTCGCACAGCAACACCCTGACCATCACTCCGCCGGACCCGCAGTCCACCAACGAGGGGAATATCCTTGGTCACTCCCCACGTCAGTTGGGGATCGGCATGGTGGAGATCAAAGTGGTGAAAAGCGAAGGCTAAAACCATCCTGCCCGGCGGGTTTACACGCCGGGCAACGGTTGCCGTGGCAGGGCGTTAACCCTACAGCGGCTGTAGTTCATCAGCCGACAGTCCGGTGATTTTCTGTACCATCTCTTTGTCGAGGCCATTTTGTAACATACTGCCGGCAATGCGCAGCGCCTCACGCCGGCTTCCTTCCTGTAAGCCCTCCTGGTGCCCTTCTTCCCGGCCTTCTAGTCGACCTTCTTGACGACCTTCTTGACGACCTTCCTGCTTAAGCTTTTGCGCGATAGACATCAGTGTCTCCTCATACTGTGGCAGACGGCGGGCCAGCCGGCGGAGAAACACGCCCGGCTCGGCCGTATTACCGTACTGCAGCATATAGTGAAACAGCATTCTCAACTGCCGACGGTTAGTGTATCCCAGCATCACAACGGCCGCCAACGACTCCGTTAAGCCGCTGAGATCGCGCTGGCGAATATGTTTTTGCATCAGCTCCAGCAAGGCGACTCGCCGATGTTGCACGATGTCATCATCTGGCATCACCGTAACGTCGATCAACGGAAACGGACAGCCATACAGCGTCTTCGCCAGCTGCGGGTCGGCAAACTCATCCAGCCAGTTGAGGGAAAAGGGGTATGGACTGGTCACACCGTGATAAAAAAGCATCGGCACCACCAACGGCAGCGTTTTGTGCCCGGCATCCAGGTGGCGCTGCATCGCGGCAATCGCATAGCGCATCAGGCGAAACGCCATATGGTTATCCGGCGAGCTCTGATGCTCTATCACCACGTAAACATACCCCGCACCGCAGGTGGTTTGTACCGACCAGAGGACGTCCGAATACCAGGCGCGCAGATCCTCATCGATAAAGCTCGCCGATTGCAGTCTCAGGGTCGCGAAATCGCACCGCTGGCGGATCGCTTCTGGAAGGTAGAGGGTGAGGAAATCATTCGCCGTCTCCGGGTGGCGAAGAAATCGTTTAAAGACCGCATCGTGCGGCGTCGAGGTCATCCGTTTTTTCATGGCCATCCGCTTGCCTGAAAGAGAAGGAAAGCCGGACTCTACCACCGGTTTTTACCCGAATGGATTTGACGATAATTTTCTGGGAAGCGCCTCGGAGAATAGCGTAGCGGCCAGCCCGGCTGGCCGCCATCAACACGGCTTAGTAATCAAACTGACGGTAGTAACGACGGATATTGAGGTCGTGGCCGGTATGGTGTTCAAAGTGAGCCGCCAGCCGGTCCACCAGCAGGGTTGACACCACGCACGGCGCCATAATCCAGCGGAAAGCGTCATCAATGCCGTTCAGCGGATAGTCGCGCGGGTCGATCACCACCAGATGGTCAGTTATCTTTTCGGCAAAGCGTTCGACGCGCTCGTCCAGCGCCCGGCATTTCCCCTCACCTTTCACCAGAAACAGCGGGACCTCTTTTTCCAGCAGCTCCAGGGTGCCGTGGAAAAATTCAGCCGAGCTAACGGATTTCGTCCGCTTCCACTGCATTTCTTCGAGAATACACATTGAGAACAGGTAGACCTCGCCCCACATTTCCGCGCCGCCAATCCACATCATATAGTCGCTGCCATGGTATTGCGCGGCAATGCTATCCGCCTGGAGATCGAACTGGCGTTTGGCCTGCAAGAGATTTTCCGGCAGTAACTCGAGCTGGCTGGCAAATCGCGCGTAATTTTCAAACTCGCCGTGACGATAAATGATGCGGAAGAATAACCAGTACAGCAGCATATATTCATATTCCACGCCGTTCTTGTGGCACATCGGAATATGCCAGGTGGCGGCGGCGGCCAATGGCGAGTCGGCATGACGGGTAATAGCCACCACGCGGATCCCCTGCGCCTTGCACCACTCGGCAATAGCCACCGACTCTTTGGTATCGCCAGATTTAGATAGGGTAACGACTACCGCATCTTTATTTAATTTTTTATGCCCGCGATGAATTAATTCTGCCGCCTGCTCAAGATAAACCGGCACGCTGGTTAATTCTTTGGCAAACTCATTAATGGCCATCATCGGCGCCAGAGAACCGCCTACCGAGGCAAAAAATAATGCGCTGCAGCCGCAGTCATAAATATCGTCGGCCACGGTTTCAGCCTGTTTACGCGCAGCGATGATCTCGCGAGCACTGGTCAGGTACTCGTCCTGATTAAAACCCAACATAGTTTTCTCCTGAATATTCAGATTTTACTTTTTAATACGCGGTCAAAATCGTCAAAAATACGTTTAGCCAGATCGATACCTTTCAGGCCGGCGGTATGCCAGGCCAGCATCTGGACGGGAACGATCAGCAGCAGCGGCGCCAGGTGATGTTCACACGGGCAGCTTAGCGCCAGCGTCTGCGCATCCTCTTCGTCGCTCAGCGTCAGTGTAAAGGCGCGGGCAATGGAAGGCGCCATATAGTCCCGCAGCGCCCGGGTTCGCGCATCCGGCGCATCTTCAATAAACAGCATCACATGGCGGGCGTTGGCTTCCAGATAGGGACCGTGCATATAGGCTTCCAGCTCAAAGCCGCTGGAAGGCACGCGTACCGTTTCGGTAAATTTGGTTTCAAATTCCTTCGCCACGCCAACCAGCGCGCCATAGCCGGTGGCGACAAAGCGCTCGCCGCCCCGCAGCGCTTCGCCATGCCTGTCGATAAACCGCGAGGTGCGGTCAATGACATCCGGGATCGCCGCCGCCAGCCGCTGCAGTTCGGCAAGATAGCGCTGCTCCTCGGCCTCGCTGGCTTTCCCCTGGGCACGGGCAATCATCAGCGCCATCAGCAGCAAATTCAGCACCGTCGCGCTAAACCCGCGGGTGACAAACCCCACGCTCTCGATACCGGTATTGATATCCAGTATCCCATCGCAGGCCCGGGCGATCGGGCTTTGCGGGTCGGAGGTCAGGGCAAAAACCGGCAGATTCGCCGCCTGAACCTTGCGCATCGCCTCCAGCGTCGAGGCGCTTTTTCCGCTCTGCGAAATCGCCACCACCAGATCGGTATGCGGATCGACAGCCTCGTAATGCGTAAAGTTGTACGGCTCTTTAATGTCAACCAGCACGCCGAAGCGCTGTTCAAAGAAATAACGCGCGCACAGCGCGGCATTTAGCGACGATCCGGTTGCCAGCAGCAAAATACGGCGTACCGGATGCTGGCGGGCGAAATCCTCAATCGATGCCAGCTTTTGCCGATAGTCGCGCAGGATCTGCGCCAGACAGGCTGACTCTTCGCTGATATACGTCATCATCGTTGGTACCATTTTCGACTCCCGTTAAAACAAGCCAATCCACGAACCCAGAATGCCCACCAGCGCCATCCCGCCAATAATAGAAAGCGGTTTAACTTTCCGCCCCAGCAGCCAGTAGACGATGCCAAAACTCACCAGCGGCAGCATGCAGGGCAGAATGTCATTGATAATGTCCTGCACCTGAGTTTTGGCTTCCCCGGCACCAAAGGAGAGAGGGATGGTGATATCGATCATTGAGGCGGTCATCGCCCCGACCACCATCAGGCCGATAATCGACGCCCCGTAGGTCAGGCTCTCCATCATTCCGCTCTTCTGGATCCGCTGCAGCACCCCGGTGCCCAGCACATAGCCCCAACGGGTAAAAAACCAGCGCACCAGGATATGCGGCACGTTAAACACCAGCAGAAACAGAATGGGTCCGAGAACGTTGCCCTTGAGCGCCAGGCTGGTGCCGATGCCGGTGGCGATCAGCCGCAGCGTACCCCAGAAAAAGGAGTCCCCCAGCCCGGCCAGCGGCCCCATCAGAGACGCTTTAACGTTATCGATCGCGTTGGCGTCCATATTTTTCTGCTGGCTGTTTTTTTCCTCCATCGCCGTGGTGATCCCCAGCAGCAATGTGACGATATGCGGCGTGGTATTGAAGAACACCAGATGCCGTTTCAACGCTCCGGCCAACTCCTCTTTGCGCGGATAGAGCTTCTTCAGCACCGGGATCAACGCGTAAACAAAGGCGAGATTCATCTGCCGCTCATAGTTCCACGAGAACTCCATCTGGAAGGATCGCCAGAACACCCGGCGTAAATCTCGTGGCGTAATACGAGTCTCTTCTTGCTCCTGCGGGCGCAGGGTCTCTTCAGAAATCATCTTCGTCGTCATCGCTGACTCCTTGTTCTGTCGTCGTACGAGGTGAATTCAACGCGGTGACGTTAACCATGACCACCGCCACGATAGCGCCGAGAATGGCGATGCCGGTCACCGGGATTTTCAGGTAGGCCATCAGCACGAAGCCAAGGAAAAAGTACGGCGCGACTTTCTTGTTAATCAGCAGCCTGGCGAGCATCGCGAAGCCGAGGGCCGGAATGATGCCGGTAGCGACGCTGAGCCCGTGTTTGATAAATTCCGGGATGGTATCGAGCAGGGATTTCACCGCGTTGCTGCCCACCAGGAATGAAACGGTCACCACCGTGGCCAGCATCAGCGACAGCCCGAAGCCGGCAATCAGATGCATCCGCTCAATGCCCCGCGTATCCGCCCGTTCCGCGTAGCCGTCAGCCTTCTGGCTGAGCATCGGGATAAACATCCCCAGATAAACGTTTTTCAGGATCAGGGTCAGGGTGGCGATAGGCAGGCCAAGCAGCAACGCCGTTTCTGTGCCCGCGCCAGAGGTAATGGCGAACGCCACGCCGAGAATACCGCCGGTCACCACGTCGGGCGGGATCGAGGCGCCAACGGAGAACGAGCCGATAAACGCCAGCTCCAGCGTCGCGCCCATGATGACGCCGGTCTGCACATCCCCCAGCACCAAACCGGTCAGTAGCCCGGTGACGATAGGCCGGGAAATCAGCGACGTCCCTAAGGCATATTCCGATTGCGCGATAAACGCCACCAGACCCAGTAAGAGAGCCTCTACCATAATCTGTCCTCCGGAATTACACGCATTCCGTAAAAAGCTGTTTGCGATCGTTCGGGACCTGGCGAATCTCCACCTCGACGCCCTTCCCCACCAGTTGTTGTAGCTGCTCTATTTCTTTTGGCAGTAAATTAATTGCCTTAGAGATATTCTGGCTGCCCTCTTTCGCTTTAATCCCTCCAAGATTAATGCTCTTGATATTTCCCACCGCATTGGCTATACGCCAGGCATCGTCCACCGATTCAACAACAATAAATAAATTATATTTATCGGTAACGCCGCTTTTAATTGCCTCAATGGAGTCATCAATATTTTTAATTACCAGTTTTACCGACGGCGGCTTAGCGAGCTTAATCGTCGTTTTACGCAGTTCATCGTTAGGGACATTATCGTTAGCGATCAAAATACAATCAGCACCGACATATTGCGTCCAGGAAAAGGCTACCTGTCCGTGAAGTAATCGATGGTCTACCCTTAAAAGCGTAATCATAGTGTTCCCTCATTTCAGAAGTCTTTATCAGTGGTCATCGCACTGGCAATCGTTTGATTGCAGTACTGAATGCTCTCTTTGGCGCTGGTTAATGCTTCAGTAATTAATTTCTCGGTATTTTCTTCCGTTGCAGAAATAAGCAAATCAATAATCAGCGGCAGATTTAAACCTGATAATAAATGGAAGTGTGGGCGTGATAAAAAACGAACAAACTCGTTATTCACGCTACCGGCAAAAATATCCGTAATCACTATCAGTTCATCCTGCGCCGGGAAACGCGCCAGTAGCGCCTCCACCTGCTGCGTGAGATCGGACTCCTCCTCGACGTAGGCACACAGGGTATGAATATCCGGCTGTTTACCGAGGATTAGCTCCACGGAGTTCAGCAAACCGTTAGCAAAGGTGCCATGGCTGGCAAAAATATAGTGTCGTTTCATCCTTACCTCGAAAGCGCATTCCACTGCTTTCTTAATAGCAACCGGCGTGCCAGAAACAGTGGCGCGCTGGTTAGCGCAAGGACGAACAGACTGAGGGAACTAAAACTCCTGATCTTCCTGAATAAATTCCGTTTCCCGCGTCAGGATATCGTGAATGTAGCAGAGCTCTATGGCGGGGATTTTGACACTATATCCGCTCTCAATGACACTAAAAGCCTCGCGAAGCGTCGCCAGCTCGCTCTGCGGACACTGCCTTCCGGAATAATGGGATGGCGACGCGTTGCGGATCAGGCGCTCAATCAGACAGCTGATATGCACGTACAGCGCCACCTTGCGATCGTTGGGCACGTCGTAGCCGGCCAGATGCTCATAGCGCAGTAAAAACTGCTCGACCTGATTGATGACCTTTGCGGTATCGAGGATCGTCACCGACTCGATCACCCGGCGCAGCGAGAAATTTTTCAGGATCAGGTTATTGATCTCGCTGACTTGTTCAGAGGAGGCCAGCTCGCCGAAGATACGCATCAGCGGGCGGCTGCCCTGGCCGGAAATCAGCGAATCCAGCGAGATCCACGGCAGATCGGCAAGCTGCGGGTCCAGAGTTCCAACGATCGCCAGCACCTCATAGCGGCTGAGCATCGGTTGCCGCCGCGCGGGATCGGCGAGCGTTTCCACATCACAGGCCACAATATCAATGCCGAGCGTCTCAGGAATGCTGGCTTTTAACAGCGCCGACAGATTCGCCGCCGCGCCCAGACCGGTGGCGCAGGTCGTAAGAATCGCCCGCGGTTTATCGGTTTGCGGGTAATAGAGCTGATGCTCGACCGCGAGATCGCCGCGGATCTCGCGGACGATATCTTCCAGCATAACGCCCTGCAAAATGCGCTCCCCGACGTACATCGCCATACCGGTGGAGACATTGTTGATAATCGCCATCGGCGTACTCAGGCGACGATTAAAATGGCGATGAATGGCGTTCAGCGATCCCATATCGACCAGAATGATCAATCCTGACGCCAGGGCGTGGCTCTCAATATAGGCCATCACCTGGTTAGCAATAGCCTCCGGCGTCACGTCGAGCGGCATATCGAATGACTCAAACAGCTGGCTTTTCAGCAACCGGTTCGCCACGTTGGCGATGCTGCTGGCGGTGGCGTAACCGTGGGCGAGGATAATTGCCCGGGTCACCTGCTGCTGGCTGATGGCGCCATTTTTCTGTAACCACAGCACCAGCAGCAGCAGGTCAATGCGCCGGGGTTCAATGTCCAGCTTCAGCGCCAGCGCAGCGAGGATCTCTTCGCAAAAGCGATACAGCAGCGGATATTTCTGCGCCAGAAAATCCTCCAGCAGGCGGCTTTTCTCGTTGCTCATCGTGGACGGCCCCTGCCGGGAACGATGAATTAGGTAGTGACTTAAAGCGTAAATACAGTTGCCGTTAAACTGGATATTGAAGCGCTTTTCAAGGCGATAAAACTCCTCCCGCACCTGATGCGTTATCAGCAGCAACATATGCGAACTATTGGCATCGTGATTATCGAAAATCAGCCGATCAAAGAGGGTTTCAATCTCCTCGCCCATGCTTTTTTGCGCCTCTTCCCAGAGCGTTTTTTTACTCTGCACCGCCTCATACAGCGCGAGAACGCGGCACTGAGTATCATAAATCAGCCCCTGAATCGGGTCGCGCGCGCGTAGCAGCCAGACCAGGCTGGTCTGCGGCTCGATAAGCAGCGGCTCCTGCTGGCCCATCGCTTCACTGAGGGCCGGCGTCGCAGCCATGATATTTTCCGGCAGATCATGCAGCGTCACGGTAAGCATCTCGCTGCCCGGACACCTGGCCCAGGCCGACGCCACGGCGTATTTCACCACATTCTTCAGCTCACCGACGTTACCGCGATAAACATAGTGCGTCAGCACCTGTAGCAGCCGTGGCGTCAGCTGCAGCCGGGCAGCCAACGTGCGCGCCTCCTGCCAGAAAAACTGCAGCGTTAACGCTTCTTTTTCGTGGCGGCTGCGGGTCTGTAAATCAGGCAGGCTAACGAGGATCGGAATACGGCGAATAAAGGTGGTCAGAAAAGTGCTGTGAATATCTTCGGTGGTGGCAAACACCAGCCGCAGCGAAATCGGCATCCCCTGCGCCGTTTCCCCCACCCGATAGATCTCCTTGCGGTCCAGCCAGGTGAAGAGCTTTTCCTGCCCCTGCGCATCCAGACGATGGACTTCATCAAGAAACAGCACGCCGCCATTTGCCGCCTCAAACGCCCCGGCTTTATCGCTCTGCGCGCCGGTAAACGCGCCTTTAACGTAGCCAAACAGGTTGGCGGCCAACAGCTCCGGGTTGCTGGCATACTGGGCGCAGTTAAAGCTGACAAAAGGCGCATCGGGCGGCAGCAGCCCCTGGGCGATAGCAAACTCATGCATCAGCTCCGCCATATAGCTCTTGCCAGTTCCGCTGTCGCCAACGATCAGCAGCGGAAGCCCACCGTTGGGATAAAACAGCGCGGTTTTCATCTGTTCGATAGGCTTGCGCAGGCTACCGTCATGGCCGGTCAGCAATGAGAAATGATCCGCCTGCTCCGGCTGCCGGTCGCTCTCTGCGAGCAGTTCCGCCATGCTGGCGTACTCGCTGCGGGAAAGAGGGAAAAACTGCTGGCAGAAGGCGGCTTTATGCAGGAAATAGACTGGTCGAGTATTGATCTTCACCAGCACATCCTGGGCCACCAACTGATTCAGATAGTGGCTGGCGGTATTTCTTTGCATCGCAAAACGCCGGGCCAGGTAGCCAGCGGTGAAGACCTCGCTCAGGTTATCCGGATCGAAAAAATCGGTCTGATTTTGCAGAAAAGCCAACAGTTCCGTTTTACGCATTACATCCCCCTCTTCACCTTACAGAGGCTTATGATGCGGGAAATCCACCAGGCGTTGGCGCTAAATTCACTTTTTGCGGTTCGGAGCACAAAAAAAACGGCGCCCAAATCCGCGGACGCCGCATAACAAAACCGTTACAGCCGCGCCAGGGCCTCCCGCATTCCTGAGCGCAAAATCATTTCCAGATAGCGCGTGACCTGGTCGGAAAGGCCGGGAATAGCCGTCAGATCCTCGCCCCAGTGCGCGTTATCCTGCAGGACGTCCGTGACCAGTCCATGCAGCGGGCTCCCGTTCGCCACCTGCTTCCATCCTTGCGAGAAGCGGGTTAACCAGACGTCATCATCTTGCAGCGGATACACCTGTCCGTCGCGCTGGCCGCGATAGAAGGCGATAAGCGCCGCCAGGGCAAACGTTAGCCGCGGGGGGATCGCGCCGTGCTGGCGGATTGTCGTCAGCAGCTGCGGCAGGATCCGGGTGCGGAACTTAGTCATGCCGTTCAGGGCGATGGCGAGCAATTGATGGCGAATATAGGGATTAAGAAAGCGCCCGGTGACCGCATCGGCAAACTGACGAAGCTCCTCGGCCGGTAAATCGAGCGCCGGGATAATCTCTTCATCAATCGTCTGCTGTACATAATGGCGAATGGCTTCGTCCTGCATCGCTTCGCCAACGGTATCCACCCCGCACAGCCATGCTACCGGCACCAGCGCGGTATGCGCACCGTTAAGAATGGCAACCTTGCGCGCTTTATAGGGCCGGATATCCTCTACGATGCGGATATTAAGCGGGTAGCGATCCAGCCGCAGCGTTTCCGCCAGCGCCTGCGGACCCTGAATGACGAATAACCAAAAGTATTCGGCGGTATCAAGGAAAGCATCATGGTAGCCCAGCTCCGTTTCCAGCTTTTCTGCTTCATCACGCGGGTAGCCGGTGACGATGCGGTCAACCAGCGTTGAACAAAACGTATTGGCGGTCTCAACCCAGTCGCGAAAAGCCGCGGGTAATTGCCACTCTTCGGCATAGCGCAGCACCAGCGCCTTCAGCGCCTCGCCGTTATAGTCAATTAGCTCGCAGGGGATGATCGTCCAACCCTTATCCACTGCGCCGTTGAAATGGCGGAACCGTTCGAGCAGCAGCTGGGCCAGTTTCGCCGGGAAGCTAACCGGCGGCTTATCGTCAGGCCGGTCTCCGGCGTGATAGCTGATGCCCGCTTCGGTGGTGTTTGAAAATACGAACGCGATCGCCGGATTTCGAGCCAGCGCCAGATAGCCGGCAAAATCCTGCCAGGGATTGATCTCGTTATTCACCGATCGAATAATCCGCGCCTCGCTCACCGCCTCGCCGCGTTCGTCCAGTCCGCGGATCACCGTGGTGTAAAGCCCGTCCTGGGTATTGAGCGACGGCGGAAACGCGGTGTTGATCGGGCGAATAATGGTCACGCCCGCCGCCAGATCGGTTTGCTCATTCAGCAGATCCAGCTGCCAGTCAATAAATGCCCGCAGGAAGTTGCCCTCGCCAAACTGAATCGCGCGCGTCGGGTACTGCGGCCCGGGAAAATCTTGTCGGTTTAACGATTTCATAAGCTTACCTGCTAAAAATGAATAACGCCTTTGATCAGCTGACGATTGTTAATCACGTCGCTTTCGTAAATTTCCGCCAGCGATTTGAAGTCGTAACGGTGGGTTAGCATCATCCTGGCGGTGATTTTCCCCTCGGCCATCAGCCGCCCGACCTTGGCAAAATCCTCTTCCGTCGCATTACGACTGCCCATCATCGTCGTCTCTTTCTTATGAAATTCCGGATCAGAGAACTGCAGTTCCCCCTTAAACAGACCAACAAAAATGATGCTGCCGCCGTGACGGATTAAATTAACGGTGTTATTCATCGCCTGCTGATTTCCCGTCGCGTCAATCACTTTCTGCGCCAGAGAACCGCCAAACGTGGCAGACAGTTGCTCGATAAACAGCGGATCGGAGGGATCGAGGGTGGTCAGGCCGAGATGCTGTGCCACATGATCGCGCCGCGCTGGGCTGGTATCCGCCACTACTACCTGCGCACCGTCAGCCTTAGCGATCGCCGCGGCTCCGAGCCCAATGGGGCCCGCGCCAACCACCAGCACCTGATCTCCCGGCTGGATCGCTGCGCGACGCACCGCGTGGGCGCTAATGGCGAATGGCTCAATCAACGCCACGGCTTCAGGATCGACGTCATCCACCACCAGCAGATTGTTTACCGGCACGCAGAGATACTCGCTAAACCCGCCGTCCCGATGCACGCCGATCACCGAAATCTTCTCGCAGCAGTTTGTCCGGCCGTTCAGGCAGGCCGGACACTGGCGGCAGGCGACATAGGGAATCACAGCAACCTGTTGGCCGCTCTTCAAATTAAGAATATTTTTACCCAGCCCAATTATCTCACCGCATATTTCATGTCCAAGAACACGCGGATAACTAAAAAAAGGCTGATTGCCGCCCCATGCATGAATGTCTGTCCCACAAATCCCCACTGCCTTTATTTTAATGAGAACTTCATCATCGCCGGGAATGGGAATTTGGCGTTTTTCCCAGTGTAGCTTTTTAGGTTCCTGACACACTAAAGTATTCATCGACGTCATAATAATTGCCTCCGTATTTGTTGGCTTAGATATCGATGAAAAATAGAAATAGAGTGAAACTCATTGCAAAATCTGTGAAATGTCACGCACAAAACTGTTTTAAATCCGGCTTTAATGGATAAAAAAGGAAAACGTTATGAGTCGCTCACAAAACCTACGTCACAATGTTATTAACCAGGTCATCAACGATATGGCGCGCGGCTTTATCCCCTCGCCGCTACCCTCGCAAAGCGCACTGGCGGAGATGTATAACATCAGCCGCACCACGGTGCGCCATATCCTTTGCCACTTATGCGAGCGCGGCGTCTTGAGCCAGGTCAATCACGACTACCAGATCCTTCGTCAGCCGGAAGTACAGGACGGCTTCGATGGTTCCAGCGCCTCGCTGACCGAACAAAACCGTCTCTTTGAACAAGCGTTTTTCACCATGATTAACCAGCGTCAGCTACGCGCCGGGGAGCGGTTCTCCGAACTGCAACTGGCGCGTGCCGCGGGCGTCAGCCCGGTCGTGGTCAGAGAATTTTTACTGAAATTCAGCCGCTACAACCTGATTGAAAGCGAAAAGCGCGGCCAGTGGAACATGAAAAAATTTGAGCAATCCTGGGCCGAGCAACTGTTCGAATTGCGGGAGATGCTGGAAACCCACGCACTTCAACACTTTCTTAATCTGCCGGACAGCGATGCCCGCTGGCTGCAGGCCAAAACCCTGCTTGAGCGCCACCGCACCCTGCGGGACAGCATCGGCAACAGCTTTCGTATGTTCTCCCAGCTCGATCGTGATTTTCATTCGCTGCTGCTTTCCGCTGCAGATAATATATTTTTTAATCAATCACTTGAGATTATCTCCGTGATCTTTCACTTCCACTATCAGTGGGATGAAAGTGACCTTAAACAGCGCAATATCATCGCCATTGATGAACATATGACGATCCTGAGCGCACTCATCTGTCGCAGCGATCTGGATGCCAACCTAGCGCTACGTAACCACCTGAACTCTGCGAAGCAATCCATGATTAACTCTCTCAAGCAAAGTGAATCGCTGGCACATTAAGTACCGATTAAAAACAGAAAATGATTAGCAACAGCACAAATCCAAAAACGTAATCCGGCGCCCTCAAAAAGGTTATTTATGCTGAAAACAAGTCGACTTACTTTACTGTGAAACAGGTGGGTGATGTTTACCCCCTTCGTTGTCACTTGGTATTCAAACATAATAATCAGGAGTCAGGCGTGGAATCACAAAATATAACCATAGACCCGCAGACCGACTTTAAAAAGGGGGAAGCGGAAACCCTTTCAGCCCCCCTAGAAAATACACTACAACGTAGTTCTCGTATTAAAAAGATTCAAACAACGGCAATGATTCTGTTATTTCTGGCGGCGGTGATTAACTACCTCGACCGAAGTTCATTGTCCGTTGCGAACTTAACGATTCGCGAGGAGTTAGGGCTTACCGCCACTGAAATCGGGGCGCTGTTATCGGTTTTCTCTCTGGCCTATGGCATTGCGCAACTGCCCTGCGGACCGCTGCTGGATCGCAAAGGTCCACGCATCATGCTGGGGCTGGGCATGTTTTTCTGGTCGCTATTTCAGGCGGTCTCCGGGATGGTGCACAGCTTTACCCAGTTTGTCCTGGTGCGTATCGGCATGGGGATCGGCGAAGCGCCGATGAACCCGTGCGGCGTCAAGGTGATCAACGACTGGTTTAATATTAAAGAGCGCGGTCGCCCAATGGGCTTCTTTAACGCCGCCTCGACGATTGGCGTGGCGATCAGCCCGCCGATCCTTGCCGCGATGATGCTGATGATGGGTTGGCGCTGGATGTTTATTACCATCGGCGTACTGGGGATCTTTGTCGCTATCGGCTGGTATATGCTTTATCGCAACCGGGAGGATATCCCCCTCACCGCCGATGAGCAGGCCTACCTTAATGCCGGAAGCGTCAACGTGCGCCGTGACCCGCTGAGCTTTGCCGAATGGCGCAGTCTGTTTAAAAACAAAACCATGTGGGGAATGATGTTCGGCTTCAGCGGCATCAACTATACCGCGTGGCTATATCTGGCCTGGCTGCCGGGCTACCTGCAAACGGCGTATAACCTCGATCTGAAAAGTACCGGGTTTATGGCCGCCATTCCTTTCCTGTTTGGTGCCGCCGGTATGCTGATCAATGGCTACGTCACCGACTGGCTGGTCAAAGGCGGCATGGCCCCGATCAAAAGCCGCAAGATCTGCATTATTGCCGGGATGTTCTGCTCCGCGGCGTTTACGCTGATCGTGCCGCATGCCACCACCTCAATCGCGGCGGTGCTGTTAATCGGTATGGCGTTGTTCTGTATTCATTTTGCCGGAACGTCCTGCTGGGGATTGATCCACGTCGCCGTAGCATCAAGAATGACGGCTTCCGTCGGCAGTATTCAGAATTTCGCCAGCTTTATCTGCGCTTCATTCGCACCGGTGGTGACCGGATTTATTGTCGATACCACCCATTCCTTCCAGCTGGCACTGGTTATATGCGGCTGTGTGACCGCTCTCGGCGCACTGGCCTACATTTTCCTGGTTCGCCAGCCGATTAGTGACCCGCGTAACGACTGAATCTTAACGCCCTGCTGACCGCAGGGCATTCATCGTTGCGCTCATTTCATACTGCTGCAGCGATAGCGGCGCATATCCCGCCGCGGCAAACAGCGGCGTAAACGTTTCCGGGACCGTCACCGAAGTCCCCACACCCGGGAACTGCTGCGCCAGCGTCACCAGCAGCTCACGCGCCAGCCCCTGGCGGCGGGCGGCGGGCTCCACCCACAGAAACTGCAATACAGGCCGCGAGCCCGCCGTCGTTAGTACCGCGAAGGCGCGCTGTTCCAGCGTCACGACCTGACAGGGCAGGGTGGCGAAGGTGAGCGGATCCAGCAGCCAGGGGAGCTGACTGTTACTCTCGTCAATGGCGCGCCGTAGCAGGGCCAGGGTGGGATAAAGCTGTAATACACCCGATACCGGAGCCAGAGGTTCATTGCTCAGATAGCCGCAGAGCCCATAGCGTCGCGTAAAGCCCAGCGCCTGATATAGCGCGACGGCCGCGTGGTTATCGCGGATCACCTCCAGGGATACCGTCTCGATCCCCTGCTGTTGCAGGAGCATTAGCAGCTCTTGCATCAATTCCCGGCCCAGGCCTTTGCCGCGCCAGGCCGGGCGCAGGGCAAAGGCGGCCAGGCGAGCGGCACTTCCCCGGCGAGCGACAATCGCGATCGCCGCCGGTTCATCTCCGGCCAGCCAGACGCGGGAATCGATCAGGCTCATCCCCTCGGCGCTAAAACGCTGAACAAATCCCGCCACCGACTGGGTAACAGGCACCAGATAGGCTTCAAAACAGGCGTTGAGAATATCCGTTAACTGCACGCTGCTGAACTGCGTGGCGGGAACGGCGGTCAGCTCCATACTTTTCTCCCGAGGGCTGCTATGCTGAGGTGATGAAAACTAACACTATAACTGCCGGTGCCGTATTACGCCTGACTCAGGAGAGCGATATCGCCCTTCTGCCCGCCATTGAACGTTCTGCAGCCCAGGCATTTCGCCAGATCCCCTCTCTCGCCTGGCTGGCGGACAGCGAGGTGATTAGCGTTGCGCGTCATCATGATTATCTGGAAACAGAGCATAGCCTGCTGGCGGTAGCCGCCGGGCAGCCGATTGGCTTTATTCTGACCGAACCGCTCGACGACGCCTTATTTATCGTCGAAATCGCCGTCCACGAGGACTGGCAGCATCAGGGCATCGGCCGGATGCTGCTGGAGCAGGTTATCGAGGGCGCACGGCAGATGGGCTACCCAGCGGTAACCCTCACCACCTTCCGCGAGGTACCGTGGAATGCGCCGTTTTATACCCGTCTGGGATTCACCATGCTCGATGAGCTGACCCTGCCTGCCGGACTGGCGGCAAAAAGGGAACAGGAGACCCGGCACGGCCTACCGCCCGAGTCGCGCTGCGCCATGCGCTTGTCGCTCTGATGGTCGGCCCGCCGCGCTCCGCGCTTTACTATGGCCGCAAGGCGCAAATCTCATCATGCAATGAACGACTGATGGTAACCCCCTGCCGCTCACTCTGCTGACGGCAGGCGAAACGTCGCTCGCCCGGCAGCCGCGCCCCCTGCTCCTGCATCCCCTTGAACAGCGTTTCGGCGCGCGCCAGCTGCTCTGGTGCCTGCGCGCCGAGAAAGCGCTGCGGATCCAGCGCCAGGATCAGCTCGCCGCCGTAGGGGAGCCCACCCGCGCCGTTATCCCACGCCAGCGATTCGGCGCTGGTCATATCGCCGATAAGCGGCCCGGCCAGCAGCTCAACCATAGCCGCCAGCGCCGAGCCCTTATGCCCGCCAAAGGTTAACATCGCGCCGTTCAGCACCTCCGCGGCATCGGTCGTTGGCTGGCCATGACTGTCGATTCCCCAGCCTTCCGGTAGCGCTTTGCCGGCACGCTGATGCAGCTGGATCTCACCGCGCGCCGCGGCGCTGGTCGCCATATCAACAATAAACGGCGGTTTGTCCCGCCGCGGCCAGCCAAAAGCGATAGGATTGGTGCCGAACAGCGGACGGGTGCCGCCCGCCGGGGCGACCCAGGCGTGGCTTGGCGTACAGGCCAGCCCCACCAGCCCTGCCTCGGTCAACGGCTCAATATCGGCAAACAGCGCGGAAAAATGGACGCAGCGGTTAATTGCCAGCGCCGCAATACCGCTGTGCCGCGCTTTCTCCAGCAGCAGCGGCAGCGCGCGCTCGTAGGCCAGCAGCGAAAAAGCGCCCCCGGCATCCACCCGCACAATCGCCGGCGCCTGGTCGTGGATCTGCGGCTCGGCATCAGGCGATACCTTACCTTTACGCAAGGTATCGACAATGCCCAACAGCCGCCACAGGCCGTGGGAAGCGCAGCCGTCGCGCTCCCCGGCGGTTACATTGCGGGCAATCGCCGCCGCGTGGTCGGCGCTAAATCCATTGGCGCTGAGCATTTCCAGCGCCAGGTCATAAGCTTCAGGTAACGATAGAGTTACCGACTCCATACTGTTCTCCTTTACTCTTCTTCGTCTCCGCTAAAGTTAGCCTGCGGCAGGCAGCTGCGCGCGCCCCAGTAGTAAATCCCCAACGACATCGCCGCCACCAGCACCGTATCCCAGGGGTGACCGATAACATTAAGCCCGCCGAAGCTGCCCAGCCAGGAAAAGAGGATAATCAACGCATAAAACACGATCAGCCACAGCGAAGACTTCACCTGCTGCGCCAGGCTCACGGTATGTTCCGGCACCTTACCTTTGCACATCACGTAGACCACAAACATCACGATTTGCAGCCCCAGCAGCCACGAGAGCGTATTCCAGCCTGACCAGTAGACAATCAGCGCCGAGATCATAAACGATACCGGGCCGATGATACCGAAGGCGCGCACGCGGAACGGCCGCGGCAGATCCGGCGCGTTGCGGCGCAGCCCGGCGGCGGTCACCGGAGCGATGGCGTAGCTCAGCACCAGGGCAGCCGACACCACGCTAATCAGCTGTTCCCAGGAGGGGAACGGCAGCGTCCAGAAAATCGACAGTCCAAAAGTCAGCCATAGCGCCGGGCGCGGAATCCCGGACGCTTTATCAATATGGGTAAAGGCTTTAAAGAAGGTACCCGCCTTCGCCCAGCCGTAGATCACCCGCGGCGTCGCGTTCATATAGATATTGCCGGTGCCGCTCGGGGAGATGATCGCATCACTTATCACCATAAAGGCCAGCCAGCCCATGCCGAGGGTAATGGCAATATCGCGATACGGCAGCGAGAACTGTTTGCTCACCTCGGCCCAACCGCCGTTCAGCATTTCGGTGGGGATACTGCCGAGAAACGCAATCTGCAGCAGCACATAGATAATTGTCGACAGCACCACCGATAAAATCAACGCAATCGGGATAGTCCGCTGCGGCTTTTGCACTTCGCTGGCTACCGAGATAATCGGCGTCAATCCCAGATAAGCGAAGATAATTCCCCCCGCGCTGATCGCCGCTTCCACCCCGGACATGCCAAACGGCGCAATCCCCTGAGCGTGCAGATTCTCCGGTTTAAAGAAGGCAAACAGCGTCACCACCACCAGCAGCGGCACCAGAAACTTGAGCACGCTGATGAAGTTGTTCGATCGGGCGAAGGTCTTAACGCTGTAGTAGTTAAGCGCAAAGAAGAAACAGAGTAGCAAGAACTGCACCACCCACCCCAGCAGCGTCGGCGAACTGGAGCCCGGTTGGGTCAGCGCCGGAAACCAGGCGGCGGCATATTGCCGGGCGGCGACAATTTCAATCGAGATCAGGCTGGAGAAAGCGATCAGGGTGATGAACCCCAGCAGATAGCCCATCAGCTCGCCGTGGGAAAAGACCGGATAGCGAATAATGCCGCCGGCGCGCGGCAGCGCCGCCCCCAGCTCGCAGTAGACAATACCCAGCAGCAATACCGCAAAGCCGCCGATTATCCACGAGGCGATCCCGGCCGGACCGGCGATGGAGGCCACGTGGCTGGCGGCGAATAACCATCCGGAGCCGAAAATTGCCCCCAGGCCGATAAAGGTGAGATCGGTCAGGGTCAGCTGTTTTTTAAACTTACCCGACTCAGCAACGCGGGTTTGACTGTTATGCGTAGTGTGAATGGTCATGGTGATGCCCTTGCGTCAATGAGAGGAGGAAATCGCTTCCCGGGTCCACTGGCCGTTGACCAGGCGCAGCAGGTTCAAAGGGTTCGCATCCTGCAGCGCCGGCGGTAACAGGGCAGCCGGCGCGTTCTGCAGACAGACCGGGCGCAGAAAACGCTCAATCGCCCGGCTGCCGACCGAGGTCCCGCGCGCGTCGGTGGTCGCTGGCCACGGGCCGCCATGGACCATCGCATCGCACACTTCCACGCCGGTGGGATACCCGTTAAACAGCACCCGTCCGGCCTTTTCGCAAAGCAGCGGCAACAGGCTTGCCGCCAGCGGGCCATCATCCGCCTCGGCGTGTAGCGTCGCGGTGAGCTGCCCCTGCAGCGCTTTCACCACCGCCTGCAGCTGGGTCGCGTCTTCCACCTCCACCAGCAGCGATAGCGGGCCGAAAACCTCAGTCTGCAGCAGCGTATCCTGCGCCAGCAGATCCTCGGCCTGAGCCTGCCACAGCAGGGTCTGCGCCTGCCCGGCGCCGGCGGCGAGGCCACTCGCCAGCTTCTCGATACGCGGGTGCGCCGCCAGTGCCGCCACCCCCTGGCGGTAGTGCTGAAGGGTCGGCGCATTGAGCAACACCTGCGGCGGGGAGCCCGCTACCGCCGCGCACAGCGCCGACTTAAAGCGTTCCAGCCCGGCGCCGCGCAGCGCCAGAATCAGCCCCGGACGGGTACAGAACTGGCCACCGCCGAGGGTGAATGACGCCACCAGCTCGTTTGCCAGCGCCTCGGCCCGCGTCTGCAGCGCCTGCGGCAGAATAATCAATGGGTTAATCGCCGACATTTCAGCAAACAGCGGGATCGGCTGCGGGCGCTGCTGCGCCAGCTGATACAGTGCCTTACCGCCGGCCAGTGAACCGGTAAAGCCAACGGCCTGAATCGCCGGATGGCGGACCAATTCGGCGCCGATATCGGTCCCGAAAATCATATTGAATACGCCGCCGGGTAACCCGCACCGCACCACCGCCCGGACGATCGCTTCAGCGGTCAGCTCGGCGGTCGCCATATGGCCCGGATGGGCCTTCACCACCACCGGGCAGCCAGCCGCCAGCGCCGAGGCGGTATCGCCGCCGGCGGTGGAAAAGGCCAACGGAAAGTTGCTGGCGCCAAACACCGCCACCGGCCCTAACGCCTGCTGATACTGGCGCAGATCCGGGCGCGGCAGCGGCTGACGGTCGGCTAAGGCGGTATCAATACGGGCGGCGAAGGTATCGCCGCGCTGGATCACGCCAGCAAACATCCGCAGCTGGCCGCTGGTACGCGCCCGTTCACCCTGCAGCCGCGCCAGCGGCAGCGCGGTCTCCTGACCGGCGAGTGCAAAAAACGCCTCGCCCAGCGCATCCAGTTCATCGGCAATCGCGCAGAGAAAGCGCGCCCGCTGCTGCGGCGTGGTTTGTGAATAAACAGCAAAGGCCTGCTGCGCGGCTTCTGCGGCCTGTGCGGCTTCCTCGCGTGAAGCCGGATAAAAGCGGTGACCGGTGGCTTCGCCGTCCACCGCCCGCAGGCTCAATAGCGTCGCCTCACCGCTGGCAATGCGGCGTCCGGCGATAAACTGCCGTCCCGCCGTGGTCTGAGATGTATTCATATTGACTCCTGTGATCAGAGGCCGACGTCCGGCAGCGTCGGACGAGTCGCCAGCGCCTGTTCAACGATCGCCACCACCTGCTGGCGCGTTTCGCCTTCCAGCGCCAGACGCGGCGGACGGGTAATGGCGCTACCGCGACCCAGCAACTCTTCACACAGCTTGATGCACTGCACCAGATCCGGACGCGCATCGAGATGCAGCAGCGGCATGAACCAGCGGTACAGCGCCATCGCCTCTTCGTAACGCTGCTGGCGGGCGAGACGGAATAACGTTTCCCCTTCGCGCGGGAAGGCATTGGACATCCCGGAGATCCAGCCTTCCGCGCCGACGGCGATGCTTTCCACCACCACGTCATCCAGCCCGGCAAACAGCACGAAGCGGTCGCCAACGGTGTTACGCAGGTCGATAAAGCGGCGGGTATCACCGGAGGAGTCTTTAAAACAGACGATGTTGTCGCAGTCGGTCAGGGTGGCGAGAATGTCCGGCGTCACGTCGTTTTTGTAAATCGGCGGGTTGTTGTAGACCATAATCGGCAGGTCGGTAGCGCTCGCCACGCTGCGGAAGTGGGCCGCGGTTTCATGCGGTTTCGAGGAGTAGACCAGCGCCGGCATCACCATGATCCCGTCGACGCCGACGCGCTCCGCCTCTTTTGCCATTTTCCGGGCGAAGGCGGTGGTGAACTCGGCCACCCCGGCGATGACCGGAATTTTGCCGCCGGCGGCATCCTTCGCCACCTCGATAATCTGCAGTTTTTCATCGGTGCTCAGCGAGGTGTTTTCCCCTACGCTGCCGCACACCACCAGCCCGGAAACGCCATCTTTGACCAGGTTTTTCATCACCGCGTGAGTGGCGTCTAAATCGAGGGAGTAATCGCTACGAAACTGCGTGCTGACCGCCGGGAATACGCCGCTCCAGTGAATCGCTTTTTTGCTCATGCTCGGTTCCTTGTCGTCATTTTGTTAAGTAGAAGTGAATGAATGGTGAATATTCACTGACAGATTGACGTGTCGCGGAACCGGCGGCTTGTCGGTTTTCCCTCAATACGATGACGAAATTAGCACAGTCGACAAAAGTGTGAGCCCGCGTTTATCCGAGCAGCGTGAGGCGAAAATCGCGCGGCGTCGAGCCGGTCATGGCCTTGAACTGGCGGCTGAAGGCGCTGTGATCGGTATACCCGCACTGCAGGGCGATATCGGTAATCGGCGTATCGCCAGCCAGCAGTTCGGTGGCTTTTTCCAGGCGAACTTTGTGGATCATTTGCCGCGGGGTGAGATGAAAGATCCGCTTGCAGTAGCGTTCGATCTGCGCAATCGACATCCCGCTTAAGGCGGTTAACTCTTCCATGGCGATCGGCCGGTGATAGTGCCGGCGGATATGATCGTCGACGATCGCCAGCCGCTGCCACGCCGGATGGCGGGCGTGGGCCTCCTGCAGATCGTGCGAGATCCCGGCCATGCCGATCACCTGGCCGCTGATATCGCGCAGCGCCAGTTTCTGCGTCAGACACCAGCCGCGCTCGCGGCCATTGTAGAGATGCATTTCCAGCTGATCGCGCAGGGTCACGCCTTCCCGTAGTACCCGAAGATCCTGTTCGGTATAACCCTGACCCAGCGCGGAAGGAAAGACATCGGCGGAGGTTTTGCCCAGCAGCGAGGAGACGGTTTTAAAACCGCAGCGGCGGGCCAGCGTCAGGTTCGCCAACAAATAACGCGCCTGCCGATCTTTGATAAAAAAGACCACATTAGGAATGGCATTGAGCAGGGGCGCAATCAGCGCCAGGGCATTCAGCAGCGCGGGCATATTTTCCGGCCGCTGGCGCGCCAGCCCTTCGCAGATCTGGCTCAGCTCATCGACGGCCAGCTCAGGTTGGTTAACCGCCCGGGGCGGCGGCGCATCAGAAACACCGATCATAAGGCCTCCTCATGTAAGTGACCGAAGGATATTTATTCACTTTCCGTTAACACCTCAAGCAGCATCCCTCGGTTTTGCGATCCTGGATCCGCTTTACGCCTTCCCCTGATTTATCCACTGGCGCAATGGTCACTTTCGGTTTACCACAGCATTAAGCAGATGATTAATAAGAAATAACTATGTGAAATAGAAATATACCGTGCTGATGACTATGCAGATTTCGTCATTTTCTCTGACGAAAGCGCTCAAGCAGGCCGGGAAAGGTTGCGCCAGCATGATGAAACATGTTGTTAACTTCCGGAGAGTCTGATGACCGCGCCACGCCCCCCTGTTACGCTGAGAGCTATTGATTCACATACCGGCGGCGAACCGACCCGCCTGATCATTGACGGCTTCCCCGACCTCGGCGGCGGCAACATGGCGGAGCGCCGCGACCGCTTTGCCCGCGACTTCGACCTGTGGCGTCAGGCGGCCATTCTCGAACCGCGCGGTAATGACGTACTGGTCGGCGCGCTGCTGTGCAAACCTGTCTCGGCAGCGGCTACCGCTGGCGTGATTTTCTTCAACAACGCCGGTTTTCTGAATATGTGCGGTCACGGCACCATCGGGCTTATCGCCTCGCTGGCCTGGCTTGGGCGTATCCAGCCCGGCGTGCATCTGATTGAAACGCCGGTCGGCGACGTAAGCGCCACGTTGCACGACGATGGCAGCGTATCGGTGCAAAACGTCCCGGCCCGCCGCTGGAAAAAACAGATCCGCGTTGAGACCGCGCTGGGTCCCGTCATCGGCGATATTGCCTGGGGCGGTAACTGGTTTTTTCTGATTAACGACCACCCGTTCGCCATTACCCCCGAACAGATTCCACAGCTCACCGACTACGCCTGGGCGGTGCGCGAGGGGCTGGAAGCCGCGGGGATCCGCGGCGATGACGGCGGCGTTATCGACCATATCGAACTCTTCGCCGCTGACGATACCGCCGACAGCCGCAGCTTCGTACTCTGTCCGGGAAAGGCCTGGGATCGCTCGCCGTGCGGTACCGGCACCAGCGCCAAGCTGGCTTGCCTGGCGCAGGAGGGCAAGCTGCAGCCAGGAGAAATCTGGCGTCAGGCCAGCATCATCGGCAGCCAGTTTACCGCCAGCTACCAGCGCACCGCTGAAGGCATCATCCCAACGATCCGTGGCGAAGCCTGGGTGTGCGGCGATAACCAGTTGATCCTCAACCCTGACGATCCCTTCTGCTGGGGGATCGCGCCGTGAAGCAGTGCGATGTCATCGTGATCGGCGCCGGGATCATCGGCGCCGCCTGCGCGTGGCAGTTGGCGAAGCGGGGGCAGAGCGTGACGCTTATCGACGACGGTCAGCCCGGTGCCACGGCGGCCGGTATGGGCCATCTGGTGTGCATGGATGACGACCCCGCCGAGCTTGCATTATCGGCATGGTCGCTGGAACGCTGGCGCGCTATCACGCCACGGATGCCCGACCATTGCGCCTGGCGCGGCTGCGGCACGCTGTGGCTGGCGGAAAGCGAAGAAGAGATGGCCGTCGCGGGCGAAAAACTGCGGCGGCTGGCCGGCCATCAGGTACCCAGCGAACTCCAGACCCCGCAGCAGATCGCCGGGCGCGAACCGCTGCTGCGCGGCGGGCTGGCGGGCGGCCTGTGGGTGCCAGGCGATGGCATCCTTTACGCGCCAAACGTCGCCCGCTGGCTGATGGCCGATGCCGGAGACCATCTTACCTGCCTGCACGACAGCGCGCAGGCGATTACCGAACCGCAGGTGCTGCTCGCCAGCGGCAAACGGCTACAGGCGCGGGCCATCGTGGTGGCCTGCGGACTTGAAGCCAACGCGCTGTTAGCGGAAAACTGGCTGCGACCGAAAAAAGGCCAACTGGCGATTACCGATCGCTACCGGCCGCGGGTGCATCACCAGCTGGTTGAGCTGGGTTACGGCGCCAGCGCCCATGGCGGCGGCACCTCGGTGGCGTTTAACCTTCAGCCGCGGCCAACCGGCCAGCTGCTGATTGGCTCTTCGCGTCAGTTTGATAACCGTGAGCGCGAGTTGGATCTGCCCTTGCTGGCGCAGATGCTCGATCGCGCCCGCCATTTCGTGCCGGCGCTGGCGACGTTGAATATCATCCGCTGCTGGAGCGGCCTGCGCGCCGCCTCGCAGGATGGCAACCCGCTGATCGGCCCGCATCCCACGCGCCGTGGCGTATGGCTGGCGCTGGGCCATGAAGGGCTGGGCGTCACCACCGCTCCGGCCACAGCTGAACTGCTGGCGGCGCAGATCCTCGATGAACGCTGCCCATTGGCGCCCGACGCCTGGCTCCCGGCCCGTTTGTGTCAACAGGAGGCGATTGCATGAAGGCCACGCTCACTATCACCATTGATGGCGAAGCGCTGACGGTGCCGGAAGGCATTAGCGTGGCGGCGGCGCTGGCGTTGACCGGCGACCCCACCACCCGCCAGGCGGTTAACGGCGAGCTCCGCGCGCCGTTTTGCGGCATGGGCGTCTGCCAGGAGTGCCGGGTCACCGTCGATGGCCTTCGGGTGCTGGCCTGCCAGACCCTGTGCCGGGCCGGTATGCAAATAGAAAGGAGCCACGATGAACACGCTGCGCTGTGACATTTTAATCCTCGGCGCCGGCCCCGCCGGCATGGCGGCCGCGCTCTCCGCCGCCGCCTGCGATAAACAGGTGATTATTCTCGACGATAACCCCGCCCCTGGCGGACAAATCTGGCGCGCGGGTCCGCAGGCGACGCAGCCCGCCCTGGCCCGGCGCTACCGCGACGCCATCGCCGCGTCTGCCGCCATCCGGGTAGTGAACGGCGCGCGGCTGATTGCCCGCCCCTCCGCGCACAGCGTGCTGTTTGAAACCGCCGACGGCGGCGGCGTGGTTTGCTGGCAGAAACTGATCCTCTGCTGCGGCGCGCGCGAGCTGTCGCTGCCCTTTCCCGGCTGGACCTTACCCGGCGTGACCGGCGCGGGCGGCCTGCAGGCGCAAATCAAACAGGGCCTGTCGCTGAAAGGAGAAAAGGTGGTGATTGCCGGCAGCGGTCCGCTACTGCTGGCGGTGGCGGATACGGTGAACAAGGCTGGAGGCGACGTGACGAATATCATTGAACAAGCGCCGCTCCCGGCGCTGCTGCGCTTCGCCGGCGGGCTGTGGCGCTGGCCGCAGAAGCTGCGCCAGTTAGCGACGCTGGCCCCGAAAGGCTATCTGAGCGGCGCGCAGGCGATCCGCGCTCACGGCGCAACGCGGCTGGAAGCCGTTACGCTTCGCCAGCGCGGCGTCGAGCGGACTATCGCCTGCGATCGGCTGGCTATCGGCTACGGGCTGATACCCAATATCGAGACGGGGCTGCTGTTTGGCTGTGCCACGGCACAGGAGGCGATCCAGGTTAACCGCTGGCAGCAGACCAGCGTCGCGGATATCTATGCCGCCGGCGAGTGCACCGGTTTCGGCGGTAGCGAGCTGGCGCTGGCGGAGGGCGAAATCGCCGGGTATGCCGCCGCCGGGGCCAGCCAGCAAGCGCAGGCGTTATTTACCCGCCGCGCCCGCTGGCAGCGTTTCGCCGAAGCAATCAACCGTACCTTCCGGCTGACGGAATCCTTGAAAGACGCCGCAACGCCGGAGAGCCTGCTGTGCCGCTGCGAGGATGTACGCTGCGGCGATGTGGCGGCCGCCGGAGGCTGGCCGCAGGCCAAACTGACCCAGCGCTGCGGAATGGGCGCCTGTCAGGGGCGTACCTGCGCCGCCAGCGCCCGCTGGTTGTACGGCTGGCCGCTGCCGCAGCCAAGAGAACCGCTGGCCCCCGCCCGCGCGGAAACGCTTATTGCCCTCGCCCGGCCGAGCGCCGAGCCGTAACCGCTACTCTTCTTCATCACCGCGCCCGGCAGGGACGCCAAGCGCAATAAACTCCTCCAGCAGCGAGGTCAGTTGCTGCAGTTTTTCCGTGGTGAACTGGGCCTCCAGCAGACGATAGGTTTCTTCCACCTCGGCCTGAGCGCTTTCATACAGCGCGGTTCCGGCAGGCGTCAGCGAGACGTACAGCTTGCGCTGATCGTTAACCGGCTTTAAGCGCAGCACCAGCCCATCCCGCTCCATGCGCGTCAAAATCCCGGTCAGGCTGGGACGCAGGATGCAGGCGCGAAAGGCCAGATCGTGAAAATCCATCGACGGACGTTCGGCGAGAATTCGCACGATCCGCCACTGCTGTTCGGTGAGATTGTGCCGTTTGACGATCGGCCGAAAGTAGGCCATCGCCGCCTCACGCGCCTGCAACAAGGCAATGGTTAATGAATCATGCATAGTATCCCCTCTACAGCCTCATCCAAAACTTATTAACAACTTAATAATTAGCTTTAATCCTGCCATGTACAACCGGTTTCTGCACCTGAAAAGTACCAGCCTCTTCCTGAAAAACAGTCAACTCATTGATTAAAAACCAATAAGTTATTGATGTGTAAATATTGTGTTAATCAGATCACAAAACATTCACTTCCAGTTGCTAAACCTGGCCGCAAAGCATAAAAGATGATCATTAACATATTAATGAAATGCATTTAAATCCGAAATCAGTACCAGAGGAGTGGTGAATGAAAGGTACCATCTTCGCCGTTGCGCTCAATCATCGCAGCCAGCTCGACGCCTGGCGCGAAGCGTTTCAACAGGCCCCCTACAAGACGCCGCCGAAAACCGCGGTCTGGTTTATCAAGCCGCGCAATACCGTGATTGGCGACGGCGAGGCGATCCCCTATCCGCAGGGCGAGACCGTACAAAGCGGCGCGACGGTGGCGCTGATTGTCGGCAAAACCGCGCGTAAAGTGGCGGCGGCAGAGGCAGCGAACTATATCGCCGGCTACGCGCTGGCTAACGATGTGAGTCTGCCGGAAGAGAGTTTTTATCGCCCGGCGATCAAGGCGAAATGCCGCGATGGCTTCTGCCCCGTCGGCGCGCTGTCGGCGGTGCGTAACGTCGATAACCTGACCATCATCACCGAAATCAACGGCCGCGAGGCGGATAGCTGGCATACCGGCGATCTGCAGCGTAACGCCGCGCAGCTGCTGAGCGCCTTAAGCGAGTTCGCCACCCTCAATCCCGGCGACGCGATCCTTATCGGCACGCCCCACTCTCGCGTCACGCTGCGCCCCGGCGACCGCGTACGTATTCTCGCCGACGGATTCCCGGCGCTGGAAAACCCGGTTGTCGCAGAAGGAGAGCTGGCATGAAACAGGCACGCATTGAATGGCAGGGACAGGTACGCGACGTGCTGGTCGATGAACGCGACCAGGTGCGCCTGAACGATGGCACGGTATTGAAAGAAGGCGAATTCCGCTGGTTGCCGCCCGCCGACGGCACGCTGTTCGCGCTGGGGCTGAACTACGCCGACCACGCCAGCGAGCTGGAATTTAAGCCGCCAACCGAGCCTTTGGTGTTCATCAAAGCGCCGAACACCTTTATTGGCCACCAGCAGCAGTCGGTACGCCCGGATAACGTCGAATACATGCACTACGAAGCCGAACTGGTGGTGGTGATCGGGAAAACCGCGCGCCGCGTCAGCGAAGCCGAGGCCATGGACTATGTCGCTGGCTATACCGTGTGCAACGACTACGCGATCCGCGACTACCTGGAAAACTACTACCGCCCGAACCTGCGGGTCAAAAGCCGCGATACCCTGACGCCGATTGGCCCGTGGATCGTCGCCAAAGAGGCGATCCCGGATCCGCATAATCTGGCCCTGCGCACCTGGGTCAACGGCGAACTGCGCCAGCAGGGCACCACCGCCGATCTGATCTTCAGCATCCCGTTCCTCATCGCTTATTTAAGCGAATTTATGACCCTGCAACCGGGCGACATGATCGCCACCGGCACGCCGAAAGGGCTATCCGATGTGGTGCCGGGCGATGAGGTGATCGTTGAAGTCGAGGGCGTGGGCCGCCTGGTCAACCATATCATCAGCCAGCAAGCGTATGAGGAGACACTGTCATGAAAAAGATTAACCATTGGATCAACGGTAAAAACGTTGCCGGCGCAGACTATTTTCATACCACCAACCCGGCCACCGGCGAGGTACTGGCTGAAGTTGCCTCCGGCGGTGAAGCCGAGGTCCACCAGGCAGTCGCGGCGGCAAAAGAGGCCTTTCCGAAGTGGGCTAACCTGCCGATGAAAGAGCGCGCGCGCCTGATGCGCCGCCTGGGCGATCTGATCGATCAGAACGTCCCGGAGATCGCGGCGATGGAAACCGCCGATACCGGCCTGCCGATCCACCAGACCAAAAACGTGTTGATCCCGCGGGCGTCGCATAACTTCGAATTTTTCGCCGAAGTGTGTCAGCAGATGAACGGCAAGACCTATCCGGTCGATGACAAGATGCTCAATTACACCCTCGTGCAGCCGGTCGGCGTGTGCGCGCTGGTGTCGCCGTGGAACGTGCCGTTTATGACCGCCACCTGGAAGGTCGCGCCGTGTCTTGCACTGGGGAATACCGCGGTGCTGAAAATGTCCGAACTGTCGCCGCTGACCGCCGATCGCCTGGGCGAGCTGGCGCTGGAAGCTGGGATCCCGGCAGGTGTGCTCAACGTGGTGCAAGGCTATGGTGCTACCGCGGGCGATGCGCTGGTGCGCCATCATGATATTCGCGCCGTTTCCTTTACCGGCGGCACCGCCACCGGACGCAACATCATGAAAAACGCCGGCCTGAAAAAGTACTCCATGGAGCTTGGCGGAAAGTCGCCGGTGCTGATTTTTGAAGACGCCGATATTGAGCGCGCCCTCGACGCCGCGCTGTTCACCATTTTCTCGATCAACGGCGAACGCTGCACCGCCGGTTCGCGTATTTTCATTCAGCAGAGTATTTATCCGGAGTTCGTCAAGCGCTTCGCTGAGCGCGCCAACCGCCTGCACGTGGGCGATCCGACCGACCCGAATACCCAGGTCGGCGCGCTGATTAGCAAGCAGCACTGGGAGAAAGTGTCCGGCTACATTCGCCTCGGTATCGAAGAGGGCGCCACCCTGCTGGCCGGTGGCCCGGATAAACCGTCCGACCTGCCGGCGCATCTGAAATCCGGCAACTTCCTGCGCCCGACGGTGCTGGCGGATGTCGATAACCGCATGCGCGTCGCTCAGGAAGAAATATTTGGCCCGGTCGCCTGCCTGCTGCCGTTCAAAGACGAAGCGGAAGGATTGCGTCTGGCCAACGATGTGGAATACGGCCTGGCGTCGTATATCTGGACCCAGGACGTCAGCAAAGTGCTGCGTCTGGCCCGCGGTATTGAAGCCGGGATGGTGTTCGTCAACACCCAGAACGTGCGCGACCTGCGTCAGCCGTTCGGCGGCGTGAAGGCCTCCGGCACCGGCCGCGAAGGCGGCGAGTACAGCTTTGAAGTGTTCGCCGAAATGAAAAACGTCTGCATCTCGATGGGCGACCATCCGATCCCGAAATGGGGAGTCTGATATGGGTAAGTTAGCGTTAGCAGCAAAAATCACTCACGTGCCGTCGATGTATCTGTCTGAGCTGCCGGGGAAAAACCACGGCTGCCGTCAGGGCGCGATCGATGGGCATAAAGAAATTGGCAAGCGCTGTCGTGAAATGGGCGTTGATACCATTATCGTGTTCGACACCCACTGGCTGGTCAACAGCGCCTATCACATCAACTGCGCTGACCATTTTCAGGGCGTCTATACCAGTAACGAACTGCCGCATTTTATTCGCGACATGACCTACGACTACGACGGCAATCCGGAGCTGGGCCAGCTTATCGCCGACGAGGCGGTGAAGCTCGGGGTGCGCGCCAAAGCGCACAATATTCCGAGCCTGAAGCTGGAGTACGGCACCCTGGTGCCGATGCGCTACATGAACAGCGATAAGCACTTCAAGGTGGTGTCGATCTCCGCCTTCTGTACCGTCCACGATTTTGCCGACAGCCGCAGGCTGGGCGAAGCCATTCTCACCGCTATCGAGAAATATGATGGCACCGTGGCGGTGCTGGCCAGCGGTTCGCTGTCGCACCGCTTTATCGACGACCAGCGTGCCGAAGAAGGCATGAACAGCTATACCCGCGAGTTTGACCATCAAATGGATGAGCGGGTGGTGAAGCTGTGGCGGGAGGGCAAATTCAAAGAGTTCTGCACCATGCTGCCGGAGTACGCCGACTACTGCTATGGCGAAGGCAACATGCACGACACGGTGATGCTGCTTGGCCTGCTGGGCTGGGATAAATACGACGGCAAGGTGGAGTTTATCACCGAGCTATTCGCCAGCTCCGGCACCGGCCAGGTTAACGCCGTGTTCCCGCTGCCGGCGCAGGCGTAAGGAGGCCCCATGCCGCATTTTATCGCCGAGTGTACCGACAACATCCGCGAGCAGGCCGATCTGCCTGGGCTGTTTGCCAAAGTCAACGAGGCGCTGGCCGCCACCGGTATCTTCCCGATCGGCGGGATCCGCAGCCGCGCCCACTGGCTGAATACCTGGCAGATGGCCGACGGCAAGCAGGATTACGCCTTCGTGCATATGACCCTGAAAATCGGCGCCGGGCGCAGTCTGGAGAGCCGTCAGGACGTGGGAGATATGCTGTTCGCGCTGATCAAAGCCCATTTTGCCGCGCTGATGGAGAGCCGCTATCTGGCGCTGTCGTTCGCCATGGAAGAGCTCGACCCGACGCTGAACTACAAACAGAACAACGTGCACGCGTTATTTAAATAACGTGCAAATTGCCCGGTGGCGCTGCGCTTACCGGGCCTACAGCAGGTAGCCCGGCCGAGCAACGCGACGCCGGGGTTTGCTCCGGGGCGCCCCGGGGTCGGCGTAAACGCCTCGCCCGGGCTACTCGATTGTGCACATTTCCGGTAATGCCACAGGAATCACTATGCTCGATAAACAGACCCGAACCCTGATCGCCCAGCGGCTGAACCAGGCCGAAAAACAGCGTGAACAGATCCGTGCGATCTCGCTGGATTATCCGTCGATCACCATTGAGGACGCCTACGCCGTCCAGCGCGAGTGGGTCGAAATGAAGATCGCCGAAGGCCGCGTGCTCAAAGGCCACAAGATCGGCCTGACCTCTAAAGCGATGCAGGCCAGCTCGCAGATCAGCGAGCCGGACTACGGCGCGCTGCTCGACGATATGTTCTTCCACGACGGCAGCGATATTCCCACCGACCGCTTTATCGTTCCGCGTATCGAAGTCGAGCTGGCCTTCGTGCTGGCCAAACCGCTGCGCGGCCCGAACTGTACGCTGTTTGATGTCTACAACGCCACCGACTACGTTATCCCGGCGCTGGAGCTTATCGACGCGCGCTGCCACAACATCGACCCGGAAACCCAGCGTCCGCGCAAAGTGTTCGACACCATCTCCGACAACGCCGCCAACGCCGGGGTGATCCTCGGCGGCCGGCCGATTAAACCGGACGAGCTCGACCTGCGTTGGATCTCCGCCCTGCTGTATCGCAACGGCGTGATTGAAGAGACCGGCGTCGCCGCGGGCGTACTCAATCATCCGGCCAACGGCGTGGCCTGGCTGGCCAACAAACTGGCGCCGTACGATGTCCAGCTCGAAGCCGGGCAAATCATCCTCGGCGGCTCCTTCACCCGCCCGGTTCCGGCGCGCAAGGGCGATACCTTCCACGTCGACTACGGCAACATGGGCGCCATCAGCTGCCGCTTTGTTTGAGGAGAGCAAGATGAACAACGCTTTTAAAGCGGCAATCAAGGCCGGGCATCCGCAAATCGGCCTGTGGCTTGGGCTGTGCAGCAGCTACAGCGCCGAACTGCTGGCCGGCGCGGGCTTCGACTGGCTGCTGATCGACGGCGAACACGCGCCCAACAATGTACAAACGGTGCTGACCCAGCTCCAGGCCATTGCGCCCTACCCCAGCCAGCCGGTGGTGCGTCCGTCGTGGAACGATCCGGTGCAAATTAAACAGCTGCTGGATGTCGGCGCGCAAACCCTGCTGGTGCCGATGGTGCAGAATGCCGAAGAAGCGCGGCTGGCGGTAAGCGCCACCCGCTACCCACCAGCCGGCATCCGCGGCGTCGGCAGCGCGTTGGCCCGCGCCTCGCGCTGGAATCGCGTCCCGGATTATATCCACCAGGCCAATGACGCCATGTGCGTGCTGGTACAGATTGAGACCCGCGAAGCGCTGAAAAATCTGCCGCAGATCCTTGATGTCGACGGGGTGGATGGCGTGTTCATCGGCCCGGCGGATCTCAGCGCCGATATGGGTCACGGCGGCAATCCACAGCACCCGGAAGTACAGGCCGCCATTGAAGATGCCATCCAGCAAATCCGTCAGGCCGGTAAAGCGCCGGGGATCCTGATGGCCAATGAACAGCTGGCGAAACGCTATCTGGAGCTTGGCGCGCTGTTCGTCGCCGTCGGCGTCGATACCACGCTGCTGGCTCGCGGCGCAGAAGCCCTGGCGGCGCGGTTTGGCGCGGAAAAAACCGCCCTGGGTTCGTCAGGCGTCTACTAACACCGGGTGACGCTACGCTCATCCGGCCCGGAGCAGCAGCGAATCGCAGGCCCGGTAAGCGCAGCACTACCGGGCAACCCGCAGTACCCTACAAAATTCCCATTAGAGGAAAATAATAATGAGCGATACATCACCTGCCATCCCGGAAAAGTTCGATCCGGCGAATCAGCACAAACAGCTGACGGCGCAGCAGCAGTCGGTTATCAACAAGCTCTTCCGCCGTCTGATCGTGTTTTTATTCGTCCTGTTTATCTTTTCGTTTTTAGACAGGATCAACATTGGCTTTGCCGGATTAACCATGGGGCAGGATCTGGGCCTCAACGCCACCATGTTTGGCCTGGCCACCACCCTGTTTTACGCCACTTACGTCATTTTTGGCATTCCCAGCAACGTGATGCTCAGCATCGTCGGCGCGCGACGCTGGATCGCCACCATCATGGTGCTGTGGGGCATCGCCTCTACCGCCACCATGTTCGCCACCGGACCAAACAGTCTTTATATCCTGCGCATGCTGGTAGGGATCACCGAGGCCGGTTTCCTGCCGGGTATCCTGCTGTACCTGACCTACTGGTTCCCGGCTTTTTTCCGCGCCCGCGCCAACGCGTTGTTTATGATTGCGATGCCGGTGACCACCGCGCTGGGGTCGATCGTCTCCGGCTATATCTTGTCCCTCGACGGTCTACTGAACCTGCACGGCTGGCAGTGGCTGTTCCTGCTGGAAGGCTTCCCGTCGGTGCTGCTCGGCATTATGGTCTGGTTCTGGCTGGATGATTCTCCGTCGAAGGCCAGGTGGCTGACGGCGGAGGACAAAAAATGTCTGCAGGAGATGATGGATAACGATCGCCTGACCCTGGTGCAGCCAGAAGGGGCCATCAGCCATCATGCCATGCAGCAACGCAGCCTGTGGCGCGAAGTCTTCACCCCGATCGTGCTGATGTACACCCTCGCCTACTTCTGCCTGACCAATACGCTCAGCGCGATCAGCATCTGGACGCCGCAGATCCTCAAAAGCTTTAACGAAAGCAGCAGCAATATCACCATCGGTCTGCTGGCGGCGATCCCGCAAATTTGTACCATTCTCGGGATGATCTACTGGAGCCGCCACTCCGATAAATACCAGGAGCGGAAGCATCACACTGCCCTGCCGTTCCTGTTCGCCGCTGCGGGCTGGCTGCTGGCGTCGGCCACCGATCACAACCTGATCCAGTTGCTCGGGATCGTAATGGCCTCCACCGGATCGTTTAGCGCCATGGCCATTTTCTGGACCACGCCGGATCAGTCCATCAGCCTGCGTGCCCGCGCGATCGGCATCGCGGTGATCAACGCCACCGGCAATATCGGATCGGCGCTCAGTCCCTTTATGATCGGCTGGCTGAAGGATATTACCGGCAGCTTCAGCAGCGGGCTGTGGTTCGTCGCCGCGCTGCTGGTGATTGGCGCGGTGATCATCTGGGCTATTCCGATGAAGGGCTCGCGCCCTCGCGCGACACCGTAAGGAGCCGCTATGTGCCAAAGCCCAATCGCCAATATCGATATCAATAAAGATTACGACGAGAGTCTGGGCACCGAAGAGGTGCACTACCAGTCGTTTTCCCGCATGGCGGCCTTTTTTGGCCGCGACATGCAGGCGCATCGTCACGACCGTTATTTCCAGATGCACTACCTTGATACCGGGCAGATTGAGCTGCAGCTTGATGACCATCGCTATTCGGTGCAGGCGCCGCTGTTTGTGTTAACGCCGCCCTCGGTGCCGCACGCGTTTATTACCGAGTCCGATAGCGATGGCCATGTTTTGACGGTCCATGAGGAGCTGATCTGGCCGCTGCTGGAGGTACTCTATCCCGGTACACGGGAGACCTTCGGCCTGCCGGGGATCTGTCTGTCGCTGGCAGATAAACCCGACGAGCTGGCGGCGCTGGCCCACTACTGGCAGCTGATCCGCCGCGAGTCCACCGCCCAGTTGCCCGGGCGGGAACACACCCTGGCGCTGCTGGCGCAGGCGGTATTTACCCTGCTGCTGCGCAACGCCAGGCTCGACGATCATGCCGCCAGCGGCATGCGCGGCGAACTGAAATTATTCCAGCGCTTTAACCAGATGATCGACAGCCACTTTCATCAGCACTGGACGGTACCGGATTACGCCAGGGAGCTGCATCTGACCGAATCACGGTTGACCGATATCTGCCGCCGCTTCGCCAATCGCCCGCCCAAGCGGCTGATATTCGACCGCCAGCTACGCGAGGCAAAGCGGCTGCTGCTGTTCTCCGATAGCGCGGTGAATGAGATTGCCTGGCAGCTGGGGTTTAAAGACCCCGCCTATTTTGCGCGCTTTTTTAGCCGCCAGGTCGGCTGTTCACCCAGCAGCTACCGGGCGCAAAAAGTACCGGTGTCGTAATTCCCCGGTAGCGCTGCGCTTACCTGGGCTACGGTCCACAGGACGGGTCAGCACAGCGCCACCCGCCAAAAGCTGCCGAGATCACAAAATTTAATCCCGCCTGAAAAGTACCCGCCGTTGTCGCAAACGTCCCTTCACGGCAAGCGCAATAACCGCTTCAATTAAACAACAAAAACAAAACATATATTTAACATTATTTTTCCGATAAATACTGAAGAGGCCCCTATGAAACCTGAAGATTTCCGCGCCGACGCGAAACGCCCATTAACCGGTGAAGAGTATTTAAAAAGCCTGCAGGATGGCCGCGAAATTTATATCTACGGCGAGCGCGTGAAGGATGTCACCACCCACCCGGCCTTCCGTAACGCCGCCGCTTCCGTCGCGCAGCTGTACGATGCGCTGCACAAACCGGAGATGCAGGATTCCCTGTGCTGGGGCACCGATACCGGCAGCGGTGGCTACACCCACAAATTCTTCCGCGTGGCGAAAAGCGCCGACGATCTGCGCCAGCAGCGCGACGCCATCGCCGAGTGGTCGCGCTTAAGCTACGGCTGGATGGGCCGCACACCGGACTATAAAGCCGCCTTCGGCTGTGCACTGGGCGCCAACCCGGCGTTTTACGGCCAGTTCGAGCAGAACGCCCGTAACTGGTACACCCGCATTCAGGAAACCGGCCTGTACTTTAACCACGCGATCGTCAACCCGCCGATCGACCGCCACAAGCCGGCCGATGAAGTGAAGGATGTCTACATCAAGCTGGAAAAAGAGACCGATGCCGGGATCATCGTCAGCGGCGCGAAAGTGGTCGCCACCAACTCAGCGCTGACCCACTACAACATGATCGGCTTCGGCTCCGCACAGGTGATGGGCGAGAACCCGGACTTCGCGCTGATGTTCGTCGCGCCGATGGATGCCGAAGGCGTCAAGCTTATCTCCCGCGCCTCCTATGAGATGGTCGCCGGTGCGACCGGCTCCCCGTACGACTATCCGCTTTCCAGCCGTTTCGACGAGAACGACGCGATTCTGGTAATGGATAAAGTGCTGATCCCCTGGGAGAACGTGCTGATTTACCGCGACTTTGACCGCTGCCGTCGCTGGACCATGGAGGGCGGTTTCGCCCGCATGTATCCCCTGCAGGCCTGCGTACGCCTGGCGGTAAAACTGGACTTTATCACTGCCCTGCTGAAACGCTCTCTGGAATGTACCGGCACCCTCGAGTTCCGCGGCGTACAGGCCGACCTCGGCGAAGTAGTCGCTTGGCGCAACATGTTCTGGGCGCTTAGCGATTCCATGTGCTCGGAAGCGACGCCGTGGGTCAACGGCGCATGGCTGCCGGATCACGCCGCGCTGCAGACCTATCGCGTGATGGCCCCGATGGCCTACGCCAAGATCAAGAACATCATCGAGCGCAACGTCACCAGCGGCCTGATTTATCTGCCGTCCAGCGCCCGCGATCTGAACAACCCGCAGATCGACCAGTATCTGGCGAAGTACGTGCGCGGCTCCAACGGTATGGATCACGTTGAACGTATCAAGATCCTCAAACTGATGTGGGACGCCATCGGCAGCGAATTCGGCGGTCGCCATGAACTGTATGAGATCAACTACTCCGGTAGCCAGGATGAAATTCGCCTGCAGTGTCTGCGCCAGGCGCAGAGCTCCGGCAATATGGACAAAATGATGGCGATGGTCGACCGCTGCCTGTCCGAGTACGACCAGAACGGCTGGACGGTGCCGCATCTGCACAATAACGCTGATATCAACATGTTGGATAAGCTGCTGAAGTAATTCACAGCGGGAGGTCATAATGCAATTAGATGAACAACGCCTGCGTTTTCGCGATGCCATGGCCAGCCTGTCGGCGGCGGTTAACGTTGTCACCACCGAAGGCGAAGCCGGTCGCTGCGGCATTACCGCCACGGCGGTGTGCTCGGTGACGGATACGCCGCCATCGGTGATGGTTTGTATCAACGCCAACAGCGCGATGAACCCGGTGTTTCAGGGTAACGGCAAGTTGTGCATCAACGTGCTGAACCACGAACAGGAAATCATGGCCCGTCATTTCGCCGGGATGACCGGGGTGACGATGGAAGAGCGATTTGCCCTCAGCGGCTGGCAGCAGGGCGCGCTCGGGCAGCCGGTGCTGAAAGGTTCACTGGCCAGTCTCGAAGGCGAGATTAGCCAGGTACAAACCATTGGTACCCACCTGGTGTATCTGGTGGAGATCAGGAATATTACCTTGAGCCCGCAAGGGCACGGTCTGATTTACTTTAAACGCCGTTTCCACCCGGTGATGATGGAAATGGAAGTCGCGGTGTAATGGCCTCGCCTGCCTCTCCCCGGATAACGGGGAGGGGCTACATAGATTCGCGTTAGCGTTCCTGCTGGGCAAACTGTGTCAGCGCCGCCTTCTGGTACTTTCCGCCCGTATCGTAGTCCGTCGTCGCCGTCCGGCTCACCTGCGCGCTGATTTGCTCCTCGCTCGGATGGGGATTCCCTCCCGCTACCTATTACGATTTTTCTTGTAGCCCTGGTAATAAATCCACCAACAACCAGTAGCTATCAACGCCCCTGTGAAACATGCAGCTTTTGTATACTTCCATGTATCACTCCAAATCAGCTCAAATGGGATGTGGTAAACCAATAAGAGGTAACCTCTAATGAGCACGTATATAATTAAAAACAATACGATCATTGCTACATTGCAAGCAAAAAATAGATAGAAAAAAATAAAGAACCAAGATTTTCTATTCATTTTTGGTTCCCTTTTTGGAATTTCACACCTGTTTTACCCGCTTGATCATTGAGGATCTCTGTCACCGCACTACCCGAGGCATTACCAGCAATACCAGGTACTGGATTAATCGGCAGCGGTTTGGATATTCCCATCCCGACATCTGTCCAGATCCAGTCTTTCCATGGCTTCATCGGGTTGTAAATTTTATCCATAGGCAGCTCAATGAGTTTTCCTGCACCATAACCCGCCCCAGAGGCCAAACCATTACTTAAGCCACCTGTAAAAGGATTATCCCCTTTCAGATAGCTGGATATTGCACCACCTGCCGCATTCCATCCCACAGTTCCTAACCAACCAGTTTTTGAGGTTGCTGCTCCAACCCAAGTCGCTATCAACGCATCTATGTAATTCACTTCACTAGTCGTGGCATATTGTATTGCAGTATTGGCTCCGCCACTGATGGCAGCTGTTACCAAAGCCCCCTTAGGCAATATGCCTAACCCAACAGTATCTGCCAGATGGGCTGATACTACTGCATTCCCTTCTGCCACATCTTCAGCAAGTTTTCCTTTACAGTCTGTATAGCAGTCTGGCGTCTGCCTGTGAATGATTTCCGCCACATACGGGCTCACTGCGCCACTCGCCGCCTGCGCCAGGTCGCCCCCCGCCAGACCCTGCATCGCCGCCGTTACCGCCTGCGCCACCTTCTGGTACTTTCCGCCCGTATCGTAGTCCGCCGTCGCCGTTCGGCTCACCTGCGCGTTGATTTGCTCCTCGCTCGGACTGCCATTCCCTCCCGCTACCAGCTTCGCCCGCGCCGCTGCCCGCGCCGCCGGGTCGCTCTGCGCCGCCTGCGCGTTCAGCTTGCCCTGCGTCACCAGCACATCACTCACCTGGCGCCCGATTTCACCTGTCTTCTGCGCCGTCGCCAGCCGGTTCTGCTCTTTCTCCTTATCAAATATCGGACTCAGCGTCTGGTTCGCATGCGCCGCATCCCGGCTTAACCCCGTCACGTCCTGCTGCTGATTCGCGCCATCGCGGATAACCGCCGATAACTCGATCCCGGCTCACTAGCCGAGATCTTTACTCAGGCTGGAATTTTAGCCAGCAACTCATTTACTTTTTCAGTATCTTCAGGATGTAACTGAATATACTTTTCACAGGCCAGGCGGACATATTTAAAGCCTACAAATTCAGGAACTATAAGTTCTCCGTCCCATACCCCAAACATTATGCCTTCAAAATGACATTCTGGATCAGGGTCTTCAAAATCAGGGAATGAACAATATGTTTCGTTAACACCGCAGCCTATTTTATTTATAAGATACGGTAACATCCATATGAATTTCCCCTGTAGATTCATTGAATTAAAATAATCCCGAACAACCCATTCAGGATCGTTTTCATAATCTATGTTGTCAAAAATATATTCGTTCATTATTTAGTCACCGGATGAAAATTTTCTACCATTCCTGTCTTTTTATCCAAATAAACTTGGAATTTTATCCCGCCGGCGGTTGCCGTATATTCTCGTTGTCCAGATGCAATAGCTGCTTTGTAACCACTACTTGCAGCTTGCCGCCCCAATTCTAACATTTTTTTGTCAGTAAAGATCTTAGGGTCATAGATTGTTTTGGTAAATATTTTATCCTTATAACCTGTAATATTACCGGCGCGATCGTAAGCGGGTATTTTATATTGAACCTCAGTAATACCCTTCACGCTGCTTTGAGTTTCACCGACAATTTTCACATTTTTCTCACTTACTGTTGAATAGAAAGCATCAGCATTATGACCACCTGTAATACCTTTCTGTTGATTGTATTTTACAACAGAACCCATATGTTCCAGTTGGTCAATTTTAAAACTAATTCCAGATGGATAAGAGGTGTTCTTCGAAACAACCAAAAACGCCTTAGCTGCTACATATTGTACTAACTTCGCTTCACTGGTCGGCACGCCACTTGCCAGGATTTCCGCAGCTCGTTGCGGCGTCATTTCCCCATCCGCCGCCAACGCACTCACCAGAACCCCAAAGAATTCTGCCCAGACAATCATCAGGCCTTTAGCTGCATTCTGTCCGTCCGGTATCTGTCCCTGTGAGTTCTTGAGCAGCGCCGCCGTGAGTTCTTCTGGTGTGGCACCATTCTGGAGCATATGAACGCCGAGCAACTGCTGGGATAAACCCATGTCAGCCATGCCTTTACCGAAATCAATCGGATTCAAAGCATTATTCGCCACCATAAAAGCAATCCCAAGCAGAAATGAGATTGCTTAAAAAGCTAAAATCCTTTTACTTTAAAGAAACGAAGCAGAACAATACCAATACCGAGTATCCCTCCACCTACACCTCCAAGTTTCATACTATGTAAAATCTCACTCCAGGATAAATCAAAGCTACCATTGAGTAGCCATTCTAAAACCGAAAATGTGAGCTTTGTTATAAGTGCTACCATAATAATCCCAATAACACTAAACAAAAAAATACAAACTAAGATGACCATATGACCAATTAGTGCTCGGTAGTAATATTTCATTTTTTATTACCTTCAAGTGCTTTTTCTGTTGCTTTACCACCGATTTCAGAACTCACAGATGCACCTATATCACCAACAGAACCAGGAATATTACTCGGTTTCATTCCTTCTCGAATAATGTCATTGCGGTTAACTTCTGCATATTTCATCCATATAGGGTCATATTTCGGATCCCATCCACCAGTTACCCATTTCCCAACAGTATTTGTAACCTTCTCTGTTCCCCACGAAATCCTTTTACCGATACCATAACCTACAGCAGCACCTCCACCGTTGGTTATAGCTCCAGACAACAGATCCTTGCCATCTATCCAGTTCCCGAACGCCCCTCCGGCAGCATTCCAGCCCACGGTACCCGCCAGGCCATTCCCCATACTGAGCACGTTTACCCAGCCAGCAATAGTCGCATTTGCCGGATCTATCGTGCCATCTGCCAGATAACTGATACCGGCATTTGCACTTGCTCCCAGTCCCCACATTGCCTGAGCACCACCTGGTAACAGGGCCACACTACCCGATGCCAGCGCAAGTCCTACCGCATTACACTCATTTATCGCTTTCTGACATGCCAGCCCGCCTGGGTTATCGGAACAACTCGCCATATCGATGCCGTGCTGGCGAAACCATGCCGCCTGCACATCTTCACTGCCGCTCAGTAAGTTATTCTCAACCGCGTTCTTCCCGGCCTGCGCCCCCGCCACCGCATCCGCGCTGCTGCCTCCGCTAAGCCCACCCATCAGTCCCGCCGCCAGCGTACTCAGCGCGCTTATCGTCGACTTCTGCTCATCCGACAGCTCTTCTGTCTTAACACCCGGATAATATTCCGCCGCTATCCAGCGCCCCAGCAGCTCGCCGCTCACCGCGCCTGCCGCTCCCGTCAGCGCGCTGTTATTTCCCGATGCCGCCGCTATCGCTCCCCACACCGCGTGCGCCATCGCATTGGCTTCCACATTCACCTTGCCCGTCGCGCTGTCCGTCGTCTGGCTGTGAATGATTTCCGCCACATACGGACTCACTGCCCCGCTCGCCGCCTGCGCAAGGTTGCCCCCCGCCAGACCCTGCATCGCCGCCGTTACCGCCTGCGCCACCTTCTGGTACTTTCCGCCCGTATCGTAGTCCGCCGTCGCCGTCCGGCTCACCTGCGCGCTGATTTGCTCCTCGCTCGGGCTGCCATTCCCTCCCGCTACCAGCTTCGCCCGCGCCGCTGCCCGCGCCGCCGGGTCGCTCTGCGCCGCCTGCGCGTTCAGCTTGCCCTGCGTCACCAGCACATCACTCACCTGGCGCCCGATTTCACCTATCTTCTGCGCCGTCGCCAGCCGGTTCTGCTCTTTCTCCTTATCAAATATCGGACTCAGCGTCTGGTTCGCATGCGCCGCATCCCGGCTTAACCCCGTCACGTCCTGCTGCTGATTCGCGCCATCGCGGATAACCGCCGATAACTCGATCCCGGCGCTGGGGCCGGGATCTTTTACTCAATGGGCGTTGCTACATATTCTTCCAGGATATGAACGTCTTCAACATTACATTCTGGATAGATCCATTTTGCCCAGTTGTTGATAACCCATGTTGTACTTAAAGCTCTACCTTCCTTCGAACAACTTTCAGCAGGCAATGCTATTAATATTAAACCTGCTTTATAGCCAGTAGACACAACTAGACCATGAGTATCAAAAAGATCGATAACCATAAAATCTACCCATGACTCATAAGGCCAAACCGCCGGTAATCTAAAAACCGAACCTCTCTTGATAGACTCATTTTTATAATCAACCAATCTCATTATTTCACCTTCAAATTGTGACCGCCCGATTTATCTTGGCTGTTAGGTATCTTTTGCATAGAGAAGTCAACCTCACCTAAGTGCTTCCCTTTCGGTGTCAGAACTTCAAATCGTGCATGTTGCGTATCAAGCGCATAAAGGTTTCCATCTTGATCTTTATACACTTCCCGACCACCATTCATTTGAGTTAATCGATTATCCTTAACCATGCCGTTCTCTGCGGCTACCTTTGGAGCTGTTTGTTTTATAATAGCTACACGCTCTCCCGGCGGAAGACTGACTAAACTTTTCTCGAAGGCGCCGACTGCCTGACCTGTTGCGATTTTAATGGTAGGATCAACTGCCTTAACAACGTTCGGCAATTTCTTACCCGGCAACATAATCCCTGCCAGCATTCCACCTGTGGCTTCCAGCGCAGCCTGATTTCCTCCGGCCGCCTGTTTGACCGTATCCGCAACCGCTGACCAAGTTTCGCTTTTCATCAGCGCGGCAACACTATCGGCCACTGCCTGATTTTTCCCGGCCAGATCGCTCATTGCTCTGCTGCAATAACTGTCGCCCGCAGCACATGAAGCCAGCGCCATTGCTGCATCCGCAACATAATCTGCTGAACCTAATGCTGCATCACTAGTATCTGCAAGGGCGTTAATAATACCGTTTGCGATGGAAGAAGTCGTACCCTCGCCAAGTTTGTCCCTGACCTGAGTTTTCCACCACTCAGCGCTCTCTTTAACTGATTTCCGGGATTCATCCCCGGCCAGAGAGTTATTCTCCACCGCATTCTTCCCGGCCTGCGCACCCGCCACCGCATCCGCGCTGCTGCCTCCGCTAAGCCCCCCCATCAGTCCCGCCGCCAGCGTACTCAGCGCGCTTATCGTCGACTTCTGCTCTTCCGACAGCTCTTCTGTCTTAACACCCGGATAATATTCCGCCGCTATCCAGCGTCCCAGCAATTCGCCGCTCACCGCGCCTGCCGCCCCCGCCAGCGCGCTGTTATTTCCCGATGCCGCCGCTATCGCTCCCCACACCGCGTGCGCCATCGCATTGGCTTCCACATTCACCTTGCCCGTCGCGCTGTCCGTCGTCTGGCTGTGAATGATTTCCGCCACATACGGGCTCACTGCGCCACTCGCCGCCTGCGCCAGGTCGCCCCCCGCCAGACCCTGCATCGCCGCCGTTACCGCCTGCGCCACCTTCTGGTACTTTCCGCCCGTATCGTAGTCCGCCGTCGCCGTTCGGCTCACCTGCGCGTTGATTTGCTCCTCGCTCGGACTGCCATTCCCTCCCGCTACCAGCTTCGCCCGCGCCGCTGCCCGCGCCGCCGGGTCGCTCTGCGCCGCCTGCGCGTTCAGCTTGCCCTGCGTCACCAGCACATCACTCACCTGGCGCCCGATTTCACCTGTCTTCTGCGCCGTCGCCAGCCGGTTCTGCTCTTTCTCCTTATCAAATATCGGACTCAGCGTCTGGTTCGCATGCGCCGCATCCCGGCTTAACCCCGTCACGTCCTGCTGCTGATTCGCGCCATCGCGGATAACCGCCGATAACTCGATCCCGGC